>NZ_NQMK01000009.1:0-142418 GCF_003788685.1 Pusillimonas sp. NJUB218 | reverse complement strand
AGGCCCGAAAACGGGCCTGATCGGGGTGCAAACAACCCGAAAGTGGCGATGATTTGAGCAGTTTTTAACCATTTTTGAATACTTTGGTCATGAGGTCGATTTTTGGATGTTTGAAATCGAGTTCTTCAGACCTTCCTTAGGAAAGCATTTTCACAAAGATGGCTCTTATGTTTATGTCGTAGATTCCGGTAGGCGCTTGATATCTCACCCCGACCCTGGAAGGGTGGGGGATGTTGTTGAAAACAATCCGGCAATTAATGATGTTGTTGCGGGCAATTCGGGGGCAACTGAATTAACGAATAGTCAAAATGTGCAAATGCTGGCCGGGTACGCTCCTGTTCCCGGAACAGGATGGGGAGTTGTGTCACAACGTCCTCGAGAGAGTACTCTGGCACCTTTAAATGAACTAGTTTCTCAAGTCTTGCTCAATGCCTTGCCGATGACCATTTTTATCGTCTTGATAATTATTTGGTCAGCGCGGCTAATTTCTAAGCCTCTTCGGCGCCTCGCGGAGAGTGCGGCTACGATTGATCGTCCGGAAACAGCGCGTGATATGGAGAATATTCGAGCTTGGTACTTCGAAACCGCCCATCTTAAAAAAGCACTACTTATCGGTGTCATGTTGATGTATGGGAAGCTTAGTAAGGCCAATACGGCGGCGGAAACGGATTCCTTAACTGGGTTGTCCAATCGACGTGCCTACGATACGGCGATAAAACGTTGGAAAAATGACGAAACCTCAGTAGCCGTTATTGCTGTTGATATTGATCATTTCAAACGTGTTAACGATACATATGGGCATGACGTCGGCGATGTTGTTTTAAAAGGTTTGGCACTACTGATGAAGGCCTGTTCGCGTCGCGAAGATCTAGTTTGTCGAATGGGTGGAGAGGAGTTTTTGATACTGGTTCCAGACGTAAAGCTTGATGCCGTGTCTGAAATGGCCGAGCGTTTACGCAATACGGTAGAGCGACATGTGTTTGAGCATGTGGGTCATATAACGATTTCTCTTGGGGTGGCCATGGGGTCATCACACGTTAGTGATATTGACGCTCTAGTAAAACTCGCCGACAAAATGCTCTATTTAGCAAAAAATAATGGTCGTAACCGAGTTGAGGTCGCGCAGCATCCTCTGCCGACGTAAGCTCCCCCAGTGAGTAGACGTTAGCCGGTAGAATTTCGGAGCCTCCCTGATATGGAGACTCCCTTGAAGAAAAGCAGATTTACAGAAAGCCAGATTGTTGCGGTGTTGAAGGAAGGCGAGGCCGGGCTACCTGTGGCCGCAGGTTCCGAACATTAGTCACAGTGGGTTTAATCAGTTTTTCTCGTTCATCAAAGGGATCCTATGCGATTACACGCCAAAGAAGATATACGCGACGATTTGTTTTCAGACGTTTATGCGTCTACCGATATATCGGTATCCATGCCCAAGTACAAAATGCCTGAAAACGAGCATGATCCGCGGCATGCCTACCAAGTCGTCCACGATGAACTCATGCTCGATGGAAACTCTCGCCAGAACTTGGCGACGTTCTGCCAGACCTGGGTCGACGAAGAAATCCATAAGCTGATGGACGAGTCAATCGACAAGAACATGATTGGACAAAGACGAGTACCCACAGACCGCTGAGATCGAGGCGCGTTGCGTACACATGTTGGCCGATCTCTGGAATTCTCCTGACGCAAAAAACACGTTGGGCTGCTCGACAACCGGCTCGTCCGAAGCAGCGATGTTAGGCGGGTTGGCCCTTAAATGGGCGTGGCGTAAAAAGCGTATTGCGGCTGGGCTGCCGGCTGACAAGCCCCACTTGATTTGTGGTCCTGTGCAAATTTGCTGGCATAAGTTCGCCCGCTATTTCGATGTCGAGCTGCGCGAAATCCCGATGGAGAACGGTCGTTTGATTATGAATGCCGACGAAGTCATACAGCGTGTCGACGAAAATACAATCGGTGTCGTGCCAACTTTGGGGGTTACGTTCCCGTGCGAGTACGAGCCTGTTAAAGCAGTGCACGACGCGCTGGATAAATTGCAAAAGGACACCGGTCTCGATATCCCTATCCACGTTGACGGGGCGAGTGGTGGCTTTCTGGCTCCATTTTGTGCACCCGATCTGCAATGGGATTTTCGTCTCCCACGCGTGGTGTCGATAAACACCTCGGGCCATAAATTTGGCTTGGCGCCGTTGGGGGTGGGTTGGGTGATTTGGCGTGATGCAGCTCACCTTCCCGAAGAGCTTATATTCAATGTGAACTATTTGGGTGGCAACATGCCCACTTTCGCGTTGAACTTCTCACGGCCTGGTGGCCAGATTGTGGCGCAATACTACAACTTTTTGCGCCTTGGCAAGCAGGGCTATCGTCGTATTCAAAATGCCTGCTACGACACGGCCCGTTATCTTTCGACCGAGATCGCAAAGCTGGGCCCGTTCGAGATCTTGTTTGATGGTGACCCTAACAAAGGCATCCCGGCGCTGTGTTGGAAGATCAAAGATGGCGTGAACCCTGGGTTCAATCTTTACGACTTGGCTGATCGCCTGCGGGCTCGCGGGTGGCAGGTGCCGGCGTACTCCATGCCAGCGAATCGTCAAGATTTGGTGATTCAACGCATTCTGGTGCGTCATGGCGTTACGCGCGATTTGGCGTCTTTGTTGCTGGGTGACTTCCATCGCTGTCTGGATTATTTCGCAGCCCATCCCATTTCAGTGCCGGGCGAGCAAGACGAATCAGGCGGCTTTCATCACTGAAGCTTATAGAAGGCTTCCCGGCATCTTTGCAGTGTTCTGATATGCTTTGCTACGATGGCGAGTAGCAAATATGGCTCTGCTTAGGCTTTAACAAAGCGTTAGTTGTCGCTGGGCGACTAACGCTTTTTTTATTACGGGTAATCGAAGTTCGGAAAAATCTGTTTCCCAAAAGGCAATATGAAATGAAAAGTATTCAACGGCAGTGGAAAAAAATTGGTGCGGCAGCCCTGGCAAGCTTATTGACGCTGCCAGCAGTGGGGCAGGCGTGTACTTCTTTACTTTACAAGGACGTCAATGGCGTTCCTTATGCAGGAAGGACCATGGAATTGCCCATGGAGCTGCCCTACGAAGTCACTTATTTTCCAGCCGGCTACAAATTTGACTCTCAAGCGAAGGATCATCCCGAGCTACGCTTCGAGTCAAAATATGCTTTTATTTCGGTGACAGTACCCGACCCCCTGACTAAACAGCTAAAGGTTGCGGAAGGGGTTAACGAAGCCGGCATGAGTTTCAGTTTGTTGGCTTACGCCAGCACCGATGGGCCACGTGATATGGTTGATAAAACCAGCGCGGTGTTGGCCGCGATCGACCTGGGCGCTTGGACGCTGTCTAATTTCAAAAACGTTGCAGAGGTAAAAGCAACGTTGAAAGATACGCCGGTACTCGTTACTGCGCTACTGCCGTTGGGCGTTCTGAAAACGCCATTTCACTACACGCTGCACGATGCATCGGGCGCCTCGATTGTGATTGAGTTTTCGCAGGGCAAGCAAAACGTATTCGATAATCCAGTAGGCGTCATGACGAACGGCCCCGAATTTCAGTGGCATCAAACGAATCTGAATAACTACACTTTTCTGAGTAATAAAGATCAGTCGAAGACCACGTTTGCCGGTGTCACCTTCCAGCAGCCTGACTCTGGGATCGCGACCGTGGCGTTACCCGCCTCGAATACTTCGGTAGGGCGTTTTGTTCGTGCTGTTTACTATTCGCAATTTGCGGAAAAAGCAAAAACGGCTGATGAAGCTGTTCTGACGTTGTCGCATGTCATGAACAATTTTGATCGCCCACGGGGTATCACGATCGATGAACGTTTCGAGGAAAGCGTTGTCAACATCGCCGCGCCCGCCGTTACGGGTGAGCCCCTGTACACGTCAGAATACACATCCTGGACGGCCTTGTCGGATCTTGAACGACGTAAGTTTTATATTCGCACCTATGGGTCCATCAACTATGTTGATGTCGACCTGAATCAGCTTAAACAGCTCAAGACCCAAAAGTCGCTTCCTTTAAAGCAATTCGCAAAACAAGCGGGTAACGTAACGGCGGCTTTCCAGTAAAACTAACGACGTGAACAAACTGCTTGTATCCATTCTTTGCGCTGACTTATTCTCCAAATAGATAAAGATAACGGTCGCAAAGGCGGCCGTTATCTTTGCTGCTGTTCGTTACAGCAGTCTTTGAGGTAGAGTGATTTTCATGAATGAAGCTTACCTGCGTTGGGCCAAGCCCAGAACGATGGTGGGTTGTCGCTTAATGGCCTCAAGACTAGGTAACGGAGTCACAGCACAATGATTTGGGAATGGAGTTTGTTGTTTGTTGCGGCCTTTTTTGCAGGCGCATTGAACGCCGTGGCGGGCGGGGGAAGTTTCTTGACTTTGCCGGCGCTGGTGTTGGCTGGCATACCGCCAGTTGCAGCAAATGCAACCGGCACGGCGGCATTGCTGCCAGGTTATATCGCAAGTGCCTGGGCGTTGCGACACGAAATTAAGGGCATACAGCATTTTTCCATTAAGTTGTTGATCCTCACCTCGTTAGTAGGCGGGGTTATCGGTGCTTGCCTTCTGTTATGGACGCCTTCAGCCGTATTTGATGTTTTAATTCCTTGGTTGTTGCTTGCGGCAACGTTATTGTTCATTTTGGCGCCCCGTCTTGTTTCCAAAAGAAGGGTGGGCCCGGTGGGCCCGGCCATTACCATGCTTACGATCTGGGTTGTTGCGATCTACGGGGGTTACTTCAATGGTGGCCTGGGCATACTGTTGCTGGCCGTATTTGGGGTCCTGGGTGTAGGCAGTCTGCACGTAGCTAACTGCCTGAAGAATGTAGTGTCTGCTCTGTTAACCGCGATTGCTGTAGTCGTCTACATTGCGGGAGGCCTCATTTATTGGCCACAAGCGATTTGGATGATGGCCGCGGGTACATTCGGCGGTTATGTAGGTGCGCGTGCTTCTCGCCATGTGCCAGTGCGCTACTTGCGATGGGGCATTGTGACGATCGGTTTGCTCATGACGATGTTCTTTTTTATGCGCCATGCAGGTTAAGTACACCTTCGCAGAGTCTAGGCAAATCCTGTAACGCTATACAAGCATGCCCGATCTGGGGCGTCGCTTTTCTATTCTGCTGTTGAGGTTCGTTTGTTCCCCTTTATTTTATTTTCACCAATTAAAAATGCTTTCCGTTCTAAGCGTAATGCGCTGAGCACGATGCGCGCCATGCGAAACTCGATGGCAACGATAGAGTTCGATGCTGATGGCCAGATTCTTGGTGTGAGCCCGCTTTTTTGTAAGTTAACGGGGTACGATGAGTCCGAGTTGATTGGCCAGCATCATCGTATTTTCTGTCCCGACTCAATAAGCCGCAGTCCAGAATATGTCAGTTTCTGGCGTCGATTGGCAGAGGGCAAGGGTCATAGCGATCGCTTTTTGCGTGTGGACCGATCCGGCCGTGAAATTTGGCTCGAAGCGACGTATATCCCGGTTAAAAATGCCAGTGGCAGCGTTGTACGCATCCAGAAAATTGCCATCGACATCACCGAAAAAGTGTTGCGGGAGCAAAGTCAGAACAGCATCTTGTCTGCAATCGACCGCTCCATGGCTGTTATTGAGTTCAATATGCACGGCGAAGTGATGCACGCCAATGATCAGTTTTTGAAAACTATGGGGTATCGCCTGAACGAAATCGTGGGACGTCATCACGCTATGTTTTGCCGACCTGCGTATGCTTCGAGTGCGTCGTACCAAGAGTTTTGGGACGCTCTACGTGCAGGGCGCTTTACGTCCGATAAGTTCGAGCGCCTGAGCAAGCAGGGCGACAGCGTGTGGTTGCGCGCAACCTATTCTCCGCTCTGTGACAGCCGCGGCAACGTTTGCGGCGTCATCAAAATAGCTAGCGACATTACGGCCAGTGTTGTGCAGCGCCAGATGGAGTCTCAGGCGGCTTTGATGGCTTTGGAAATCGCAGGGCACACTGAAGAAAATGCTCAGCAAGGCGCAATCAGTGTTGATGAAACTGTCGATCAAGTTAACGGCATTGAGGCGGGGCTTGAGCAGGTGTCTAGCGAGATTCAAGGCCTTAGCGAGCAGTCAGAAAGAATTCGCAAGATGGTGGAAGTCATTCAGGATATTGCGGCACAGACGAATTTGCTGTCTTTGAACGCCTCCATTGAAGCGGCCCGAGCGGGCCATCAGGGCCGAGGGTTTGCTGTGGTGGCGGGTGAAGTCAGGAATCTGGCTGCGCGCATCCATCAAGCGACGCTTCAGATTAACGATGTCGTGCAAGAGAACCGTGTGCTAGCGATTAACGCCGTTCAGGAGGTTGCACGCAATCGCGAGCGTGTCCAGCAGGGGGCAAAACTCGCCAATCAAACCCGTGTCTTGATGCAAACTATTCGACAAGACTCATCAAGAGTTTTGCAAGCGGTCGGCGAGGTGTCTGACACGTTAAAGACTTCGGCCTGAATGCGCGGTTAGACGCGTGCCGGTTGTCGTGCAGGGTAGTGGTCGGTTGTCCGCGTTATTGGGCGTTAGCATTTAAAGGGTGGGGTACCCGGCACCTTAAAAAACCGGGTCAATTCCGCTTCATTAGTCACAGAATAGGCCATTGTTCCAGCCTTAGCGCGGCCGCATTCTGGTCAAAAATAGTGTTTTTATTATTGTTGACGAGGCGTTGGGGTGGCAGGGGTAACTGATTGGCGATTGCGGGGCGATGATACGCAGCCACCGGGCCTGCGTATCATCGAAATTCTTGACCCGGGTTGCGGGCAGGACAACGTGTTGTTTCGCTTGTTGGTGATGCGTGAGCACTCCGTCAGTCCAGAAGGTGAGTCCATCACATTACGCTACTTCGAGCTTGAGGCGGGATCGGGCGGGATGGCTGTGCACCCTTTCACGGGCATGTACCGTCGTTTGGCCGATGGTGCCGAAAGCGTCAGCCTGACAGGCGGTTCGGTGGGGCTAAGTTCGGCATATCTGCGTGGTCACCGGCTGGGCACATATTTGCAGGACGAAATTGTGCGCTGGGCCGCTCAGTGGCCAAACGCGAAGGTTCAACCAATTGTTTTGTCGGATATCGACGCCTACGAAGAAAATAAAAGCCGGCGCAATCGCTATTACGAGCAGTTCGGTATAGTGTTCGATTATTCTGGGCCCGAATGCAGTAGCGGCGTATCACAGGGTTTGTGTGCCGGCGATCTGACACCTGTCTCGCCCGACGTTTGGCGTAAATCAATTAAAGAGTACGACCTTATCGATTACCTGCGTCGGCACTCGGCCGAAAAGGTAAAGCTGCTGCGTGATATCCAGAAGTTGCATGCCAACATAGACTTCCAGCAGCAGGTCATTCGAGACAGCCAGGCGCGGCCCTTCAAGTGGGCCATGAATCATTTCGCAAACCGGTATCCTTATGCTGCCCCTTCAGTGCTCACGCTGTCCGGACTGATGCTGCTCCTGTGGGCAGTGGTCTAATGTGTTAAAAATAGATGAAAAGAGGGCCATTCAGGAGTGGGGCGCAC
Source organism: Pusillimonas sp. NJUB218 (assembly GCF_003788685.1). Lineage (NCBI taxonomy): Bacteria > Pseudomonadati > Pseudomonadota > Betaproteobacteria > Burkholderiales > Alcaligenaceae > Pusillimonas > Pusillimonas sp. NJUB218. The sequence goes on along the minus strand of NZ_NQMK01000009.1, from coordinate 134,888 downwards.
CTTTAGCGGTACCCCAGACTTTCCGGTAAAATGGTCGGTTCATCTCGTTTACTTGTCTTTTACTCAATTTCATTTATATAGGTTCCTAATGCAGCCCGTGGTTGAAACTCTGTCCGGCCTTGAGCGCCGTGTTGATCTGGTCGTTTCGATGGCCGACGTCGAAAAAGAAGTCCAGTCCCAGCTCAAGCGCGTCGCACGTACCGCAAAAGTCCAGGGCTTTCGCCCAGGTAAAGCTCCGTTGTCGATCGTCGAACGCAGCCATGGCCCCGGCATTCGCTACGACGTTATCAACACCGAAGTCGGCCGTGCGCTCGATAACGTCCTGAAAGAAACACAGTTGCGTGTTGCGGGTACGCCTAATCTTGAACCCAAAACCGAAGGCGTAGAAGACGGCACGATGGCCTTTTCGGCTACTTTCGAAGTCTATCCCGAAGTTCAGTTGCCCGACTTGGCCGCGCTTAAAGTGACGCGTTCAAGCGTCGAAGTGGGCGACGCCGAAGTCCAACGCACTATCGACATCCTGCGCAAGCAGCGTGCTGCTTACGAAGGCCGCGAAGGTCGTGAGGCACAAGACGACGATCGCATCACGCTTGATTTCGTCGGCACAATCGACGGCGTTGCATTCGACGGCGGCTCGGCTGAAGGCTTCTCGTTTGTCTTGGGGCAGGGCCGCATGTTGCCCGAGTTCGAAGAGGCTGTTCGCGGCATGAAAGCCGGCGATACCAAAACTTTCCCCCTCGAATTCCCCGCCGACTACGCAGGTAAAGAAGTGGCCGGTAAAAAAGCCGACTTCGAAATCAAAGTGACTGAAGTCGCCGAAGCCGTTCTGCCCGAAGTCGATGCCGAGTTCGCCAAGTCGTTGGGTCAGCCCGAAGGCGACGTTGAAAAGCTCTTGGCCGACATCCGTAGCAACATCGAACGCGAAGTCAAAGCACGTGCCATGTCGCGCACCAAAGCTAGCGTCCTCGACGCTCTGGCCGCCGCATGCACCTTCGACGTACCTAAAGCACTGGTTCAAAGCGACACCGAAAGCCGTGTTGCCGCTGCCCGCGCCGACCTCAAACAACGTGGTGTGCCTAACGCCGACAGTATCCCAATTCCTGCAGAAGCGTTCAGCGCCGAATCCGAGCGTCGTGTTCGTCTGGGCCTTTTGGTATCCGAGCTGGTCAGCAGCGCCGACCTCCAGGCTAAACCCGAGCAGGTTCGCGCCCGCATCGAAGAGCTGGCGCAAAACTACGAGCAGCCCGCACAAGTGGTTGCCTACTACCTGGCCGATCGTCAACGTCGCTCCGAAATCGAAGCTATCGTGCTCGAAGACAACGTTGTCAATCACGTGCTTGAAAAAGCCCAGGTCACTGACGAAAACGTCGATTTCGACGAACTGATGGGGACTGCATAAATGCAGCGATTCACTGATTTCTACGCGGCGATGCATGGCGGCGATTCGGTCGTGCCTACTGGGCTGGGCTATGTGCCCATCGTAGTAGAGCAGTCCGGACGCGGCGAGCGTTCTTACGATATTTACTCGCGCTTGTTGCGCGAGCGGGTCATCTTTTTTGTCGGTCCGGTCAACGACCATTCCGCCAATCTGGTGGTGGCGCAATTGCTCTTTCTCGAGTCCGAGAACCCGGGCAAAGATATTTCGCTCTACATCAATTCGCCGGGTGGGTCAGTGTATGCCGGTATGGCCATCTACGACACCATGAACTTCATCAAGCCCGATGTGTCTACATTGTGCACGGGCATTGCGGCAAGCATGGGTGCGTTTTTGCTGGCCGCTGGCACCAAAGGCAAACGGTATGCCTTGCCCAACTCGCGTATCATGATTCACCAGCCTTCGGGTGGTGCCCAGGGCCAGGCTTCCGATATCCAGATTCAAGCTCGCGAAATTCTCAGCTTGCGCGAACGCCTGAACAACATTCTGGCGAACAATACGGGCCAGCCTGTCGAGCGTATCGAAGTAGACACAGAGCGTGATAACTTTATGTCGGCCGACGATGCAAGGGCTTATGGCCTTATCGACAAAGTTCTGGTGTCCCGTTCCGAAGAATAGGCCCAGTGTTAAAACCGTTAGTCAAAGAGTTATATGCCCGATAAAAAAGGATCGCCGGACGAAAAAGTCTTGCACTGTTCGTTTTGCAATAAAAGCCAGCACGAGGTGCGCAAACTTATTGCGGGCCCGTCGGTATTCATTTGCGACGAATGTATCGATCTGTGCACCGACATCATTCGTGAAGAAACCAAAGAGGCAGCACGCAAGGCTGTACGCAACGAGCTGCCTACGCCTCAAGAAATCAAGGCGTTCCTCGACGGCTACGTCATCGGGCAAGACATCCCCAAACGAAGCCTGGCTGTGGCTGTTTACAACCACTACAAGCGCATTCGTTATGGCGAGGTCAAGGGCGACGACGTCGAGCTGTCCAAAAGCAATATTTTGCTGATCGGGCCTACGGGTTCGGGCAAAACCTTGCTTGCGCAGACTTTGGCGCGCATGCTCGACGTCCCCTTCGTCATGGCTGACGCCACCACGCTGACCGAAGCTGGTTATGTGGGCGAAGACGTCGAAAACATCATTCAGAAGCTGCTTCAAAACTGCAACTACGACGTAGAGAAGGCGCAGCGCGCCATTATCTACATCGACGAAATCGACAAGATTTCTCGCAAGTCCGACAACCCGTCTATTACCCGCGACGTTTCGGGCGAGGGCGTGCAGCAGGCCTTGCTTAAAATTATCGAAGGTACGGTGGCGTCGGTACCCCCCCAGGGCGGGCGCAAGCATCCTAACCAAGATTTCGTGCAGGTCGACACCACCAATATTCTGTTTATTGTTGGTGGCGCTTTCGACGGTCTCGAAAAGGTCATTCAAGACCGTACCGAAAAATCAGGTATTGGTTTCTCGGCGGCAGTGCGCAGCAAGTCCGAGCGTGGCGTCGGCGAGCTCTTCTCCGAGGTCGAACCTTCCGACTTGGTCAAATTCGGCCTGATCCCCGAACTCGTCGGGCGTCTGCCGGTTGTGGCCACCCTCGAAGAGCTGCAAGAAGACACCCTGGTGCAGATTCTTACCGAACCTAAAAACGCCATCATCAAGCAGTTTCAAAAGCTGTTCGAAATGGAAGAGGTCGAGCTGGAAGTGCGCCCCGAGGCCTTGCGCGCCATTGCGCAGAGGGCGCTCAAGCGTCGTACCGGCGCGCGGGGTTTGCGGTCAATTGTTGAACAGGCTTTGTTGGGCACCATGTATGAACTTCCGTCCAGCAAAAACGTCAAAAAAGTCATACTCGACGAAAACGCGGTTGTTGGCGGCGCAGCGCCTCTATTGATCTACGCCGATGACGCCGAACCAACGGCTTCCAAAGACAAAAAACCAGATTCGCAAAAGCTAAAAAATGCTGCCGCCTGACGGGGTCTTGAAAAGTTCGCGATTGTCGCCACATATGAAGTATGTGTAGTACTACAAAAGGGAGGCGCAGGCTTCCCTTTTGTTTCTGATGCAGCATTTTTTAAGGAAATTACTATGTCTGCGAGCCCTATTCTCTCTTCAGAACCTATGGACTTGCCCCTCTTGCCTTTGCGGGACGTGGTGGTATTTCCTCATATGGTGATTCCGCTGTTTGTCGGGCGTCCGCGTTCTATCAAGGCCCTCGAAATGGCGATGGAATCGGGCAATAACATCATGCTGGTGGCGCAGAAGTCGGCCAGCAAAGACGACCCGACCCCCGATGACCTGCACGCTATTGGTTGCGTCGCCAGTATTTTGCAAATGCTCAAGCTGCCTGACGGTACTGTCAAGGTGCTGGTTGAGGGTCTGCAACGCGCAAAAATCAACACTGTTTCCGATGCCGAAACGCATTTCACCTCCAATGTCCAGGTGTTGCCTCTTGAAGACGGCCAGAATGCCGAAGCCGAGGCCTTGCGTCGTGCCGTGGTCGCGCAATTCGAGCAGTACGTCAAACTCAACAAAAAAATTCCCCAAGAAATTCTTACATCGCTTACGGGTATTGACGAGGCCGGCCGTCTTGCCGATACAGTAGCGGCTCATTTGCCGCTCAAACTCGAGCAAAAGCAAAGCATGCTCGAACTCGTTGGCACGTCAGAGCGTCTCGAAAGCCTGCTGTCGCAGCTCGAATCCGAAATCGACATTCTTCAGGTCGAAAAGCGTATCCGCGGCCGTGTCAAAAAGCAGATGGAAAAGAGCCAACGCGACTATTATCTGAATGAGCAGGTCAAAGCTATTCAGAAAGAGCTCGGCGAGGGTGAAGACGGCGCCGATATCGAAGAGCTTGAAAAGAAAATTGCTGCGGCGCAGTTGCCTAAAGAAGCGCAGAAAAAGGCCGAGGCCGAGCTTAAGAAGCTTAAACTGATGTCGCCCATGTCGGCCGAAGCGACTGTGGTGCGCAACTACATCGAAACGCTGGTGGGATTGCCATGGCGCAAGAAGAGCCGCATCAACAGTTCCATTCCTAATGCCGAGAACGTGCTCGATGCGGATCACTATGGCCTAGAAAAGGTCAAAGAGCGCATCATCGAATATCTTGCTGTTCAGCAACGCGTCGACAAACTCAAAGCGCCTATTCTTTGTCTCGTTGGGCCACCTGGTGTGGGTAAAACGTCGCTGGGTCAGTCGATTGCGCGCGCCACTAATCGTAAGTTTGTGCGCATGGCCTTGGGCGGTGTGCGCGACGAAGCCGAAATTCGCGGCCACCGTCGCACATATATCGGCTCTATGCCGGGCAAGATTCTGCAGAACATGTCTAAGGTTGCGGTGCGCAACCCCTTGTTCCTGCTCGATGAAATCGACAAAATGGGCGCGGATTTCCGTGGCGATCCTTCGTCGGCTTTGCTTGAGGTGCTCGACCCTGAACAAAACCACACTTTCCAGGATCACTACATCGAAGTCGATTTCGACTTGTCAGATGTTATGTTCGTGGCGACCAGCAACACCCTGAACATTCCGCCTGCGCTGCTCGATCGCATGGAAGTCATTCGCCTGTCGGGTTACACCGAAGACGAAAAGGTCCATATTGCCTTCGACCATTTGTTGCCCAAGCTCATGAAAAACAATGGCGTGCGCGAAGGCGAGATGCAGGTCGACGAGTCGGCCGTACGCGATATCGTGCGCTACTACACCCGTGAAGCCGGTGTACGTGCCCTTGAACGCGAAATCAGCAAGCTGTGCCGTAAGGTCGTCAAAAAGACGCTCGAGAAACACCCCGAGGCCGTCAAGCCAGCCAAGAAGGGTACCGCTACTGCTGTCGAAAAAGTCGTAATTACCGCCGACAACTTAAGCGATTTCCTTGGTGTGCGCCGTTATAACTACGGTATGGCCGAGAAAGAAAACAAGGTCGGACAGGTTACCGGGCTGGCCTGGACAGAAGTCGGCGGTGATTTGCTCACCATCGAAGTGGCCGATATGCCGGGTAAGGGCAATGTGATTCGTACCGGTTCGCTGGGCGATGTCATGAAAGAGTCGGTCGAAGCAGCGCGTACGGTAGTTCGGTCGCGGGCCCAGAAGTGGGGCATTTTGTCGTCGGTCTTCGAGAAGCGTGATCTGCACATTCACTTCCCCGAAGGCGCCACGCCCAAAGACGGTCCGTCGGCGGGTATTGCGGTGACGACGGCCATGGTGTCCGCCTTAACCGGTATCCCGGTGCGTGCCGACGTAGCCATGACGGGTGAAATTACCCTTCGCGGCGAAGTCTTGCCTATTGGCGGCCTGAAAGAGAAGCTGTTGGCCGCTCATCGGGGCGGGATCAAAACCGTGCTGATCCCCGAAGAGAACGTGAAAGATCTAGCCGACATTCCGGATAACGTCAAGAACCATCTTGAGATTATCCCTGTGCGCTGGATTGACCGTGTTTTGGAAGTCGCTCTGCAAAGTATGCCCGAGCCTTTGTCTGATGAAGAAGTTGCCCGTTTGACGGCCGAGGCGCTGGCTAGCGCGAAAGCGTCGGGTACCGACACGGCTTCGGACGCCGTGATGAAGCATTAAACGCTGTTTTGGCCTGAAAACCGGTAAATAAGCCGGTTTTTCAGGGCCGGGCCGGTCAAGTGAGCTCTGGTCTGGCTTGGCCGTTTTAAAAACCCAAAGTTTGTTGCCTGTTGGGGCAAACTTTGGGTTTTTTTGTGGGTGGTGCAGCGGGCTGGGCCGTTAGGCTGCCTGGCCGCGCCAAGCGCAATGTTGCCCGGTGGCTTTACTGCATGGTGCGTATCAGGCCAACGGCGATACCCTCGAGGGCGAACTCGTCGTGGGCTTGGACTTCAATGGGGGAAAAGTCGGGGTTTTCAGGGAGCAAGCGGATGTGCCGGCCTTGGCGTTCGAGGCGTTTGACCGTGACGTCGTCGCCTAGCCGGGCGACAACAATTTGGCCGTTGCGTGCTTCGGTGACTTTTTTTACGGCAAGCAGGTCGCCATCGAGGATGCCGGCATCGCGCATGCTAAGACCACGTACTTTAAGCAGGTAGTCGGGCACTTGGGTGAACAAGGCCGGCTCGACGGCGATTTCTCGCTCGATGTGGGGGGTGGCCAATATGGGGCTACCCGCTGCAACGCGCCCAATGACCGGTAAGAGCATACGCTCTAGGAATGGGGTGCCGGTAAAGGCAGTTGACGCCGACTTGTCGTGTGATTGTGTAACGGGGTGAGGCGCGCCTGCCGCGTAGGCGTGAGGTGTGCTGGCCGTGTGGGGTTGCAGCGTACCGGCCGCGTCGGGCGCAGGGCTGGCAACGCCGGGTTGTTGACCTGGGGCAGGCGTAAGCAGGCGGATGCCTCGCGATGCGCCGGCTGTAAGTGCAATGGCGCCTTTGCGCGCCAATGCTTTAAGGTGATCTTCGGCGGCATTGGCTGAGCGGAAACCCAGTTCGCGTGCGATTTCGGCGCGCGTGGGGGGGAACCCTGTACGCCCGATTTGCTGACGGATGAGGTCGAGGATTTGCTGCTGACGGGCGGTGAGTTTTAAGGCCATAATAAAATAGGGCTGTATATAAATACAGCCCTATTGTGCCTTAGTCGGCCTAGCTTGGCAAGTGTAGGCTTAGCCTATAACTTTGGCGATGGCATTGACGACGTAATCGATGTTGCGGCTGTTCAGTGCAGCGACGCAAATCCGGCCGCTGCTGACAGCGTATACGCCGTGTTCGTTGCGCAGGACATCGACCTGGGCGGCCGTGAGGCCTGAATAAGAGAACATGCCGCGCTGCGTTTTAACGAAGTCAAAGTTTTGTTTGACGCCGTGGTCTTTAAGTTTGGTGACGAATTGTTCGCGCATGCTGCGAATGCGGTTGCGCATTTCGCCCAGTTCGTCAACCCACAGGCTGTAAAGTTCGGGGTTGTTAAGCACCGACGCGACAACGGTGCCGCCGTGTGTGGGCGGGTTCGAGTAGTTGGTACGAATCACCCGCTTGACCTGACTGAGGACGCGCGCGTTTTCGTCTTTCGAACCGCAAATCAGGGTCAGGGCGCCAACACGTTCGCCGTACAGCGAGAACGATTTCGAGAACGAGGAGCTGACCAGCATGGTCATGCCCAGATCGGCAAACAGGCGAACGACCGATGCGTCTTGCTCGAGCCCGTCGCCAAAGCCCTGGTAAGCGATGTCGAGGAAGGGGACCAAGCCAGCGTTTTTGACCGTGTTGGCGATTTCTTGCCATTGCGCTGCGGTGGGGTCGACGCCTGTGGGATTGTGGCAGCAAGCGTGCAACACGACAACCGTACCTTTGGGCAACGCTTTAAGCGCGCCTACCATGCCGTCGAAATCGAGGCCGTGGGTTTCAGGGTTGTAGTAGGGGTAGTTTTCAACGACGAAGCCGGCGCGCTCGAAGATGGCGCGGTGGTTTTCCCAACTGGGGTTGCTGATGACGACCTTGGCGTTGGGCGACAACTGTTTGAGGAAGTCGGCGCCAATTTTAAGTGCACCGGTGCCCCCGATGGTTTGGACGGTGAGTGCACGGCCATCGGCAATAATGCCCGAATCTTTACCCAGCAACAGGGTTTGAGCACCTTTGTTGTAGGCGGCCAGCCCCTCGATGGGCAGGTAGCCACGCGGGGCGGCGGCCTGGGCGCGCTGAGCTTCGGCCTGTTGTACGGCCTTGAGCAACGGAATTCGACCTTGATCATCGTAGTAAACACCAACGCCCAGATTGACTTTTTCTGTGCGAGTATCGGCGTTGTACTGTTCGGTCAGGCCAAGGATGGGGTCGCGCGGTGCCAGTTCGACGGCTTCGAAGATAGAGGTCATATTACCTGTTGATTGGGTGAGAAATAAGGAAGAAATATGAATCGCTTAATAGTGAGATAATAAGGGGTTTACCCTTAGGTGTCTAGCATGGCCGCAACAAAACCCGGTTTCGTCCAGTACTCGAATAGCCCGTTTCAGCTGTACCAGCCGTACCCGCCCGCGGGCGATCAGCCGGCTGCTATTGATGCGCTGGTCGAGGGGGTTGAAGACGGCTTGATGTTCCAGACTTTGCTGGGGGTAACGGGCTCGGGCAAGACATACACCATGGCCAATGTTATTGCGCGCACCGGTCGCCCGGCCATTGTATTGGCGCCAAACAAAACGCTTGCCGCCCAGCTATATGCCGAGTTCCGCGAGTTTTTTCCAAAGAATGCGGTCGAATACTTTGTGTCGTATTACGACTACTACCAGCCCGAAGCCTATGTTGCGGCGCGTGATCTTTTTATCGAAAAAGACTCGTCGATCAACGAGCATATCGAGCAGATGCGGTTGTCGGCGACAAAGAGTCTGCTCGAACGTCGAGACACTATTATCGTGGGTTCGGTGTCGTGCATTTACGGTATTGGTAACCCGGGCGACTATCACGCCATGGTGCTTACCCTTCGCGCGGGCGACCGCATTCCTCGCCAAGAGCTGCTGGGTCGGCTGGTTGCTATGCAGTACGAGCGCAACGATGTCGATTTTGTTCGCGGCACATTTCGGGCCCGGGGCGAGACAATAGACGTCTTCCCGGCGGAAAACGCCGAGCTGGCGGTTCGGATTTCTCTGTTCGACGACGAGGTCGAAACCTTGGAGCTGTTTGATCCGTTAACCGGCAAGGTGCGACAAAGTGTGCCGCGTTTCACGGTGTTTCCACGCTCGCATTACGTGACGCCGCGCGAAACTGTTCTGCGGGCCATCGAAAGCATCAAAGCCGAGTTGCGCGACCGGGTCAAGGTCCTGCTCGATGACCACAAGCTGGTCGAGGCTCAGCGACTGGAGCAACGCACGCGTTTCGATCTTGAAATGCTGCAAGAGTTGGGTTTTTGCAAAGGTATCGAAAACTACTCCCGTCACCTGTCTGGGGCGGCGCCCGGCGAACCACCGCCCACTCTGATCGACTACCTGCCGGCCGACGCGTTGATGTTCATCGACGAGAGCCATGTCACCATGGGCCAGTTAGGTGCAATGTACAAGGGTGATCGCTCCCGTAAAGAGACGTTGGTGACCTTCGGGTTTCGCTTGCCTTCTGCCATGGATAACCGCCCGCTCAAGATGGAAGAGTTCGAGGCGCGCATGCGCCAGACGGTCTTCGTATCGGCGACACCGTCCAACTATGAAAACGAACATACCGACAATGTGGTCGAGCAAGTGGTTCGGCCGACCGGTCTGGTCGACCCTATCGTCGAGGTCAGGTCCGCGACAACACAGGTCGACGACCTGCTGGGTGAAGCCAAATTGCGTGTTGCCGCAGGCGAGCGTGTGCTGGTCACCACGCTGACAAAGCGTATGGCCGAAGATCTTACTGAGTACTTGACCGAAAGCGGATTGAAGGTCCGGTACCTGCACTCAGACATCGATACGGTTGAGCGAGTCGAGATTATTCGGGATCTGCGTTTGGGTGTGTTTGATGTCCTGGTGGGGATCAACCTGCTGCGTGAGGGGTTGGATATTCCTGAGGTGTCTTTGGTGGCGATTCTTGACGCTGACAAAGAGGGTTTCTTGCGCTCCGAGCGCAGTCTGATTCAGACCATTGGTCGCGCTGCGCGTAACCTGAATGGCCGTGCTATTTTGTATGCTGACCGTATTACCGACTCTATGCGCCGGGCCATGGACGAAACCGAGCGTCGTCGTGCCAAGCAAGTGACGTTCAATACCGAGCACGGGATTGTGCCGCGCGGTGTGAACAAGGCCGTGCGTGAAATGATCGACGGGGTCGAGAGTCATGCGGCGGCTTCGGCGGCCGCGGCTGCTGCCGCTGATGTGTCGCCCGAGCTGTTGGCCGACGAAAAGTGGCTCGCCAAAGAAATTCGCCGCCTCGAGAAGCAAATGATGGATCACGCCAAGAATCTGGAGTTCGAGCAGGCCGCTGCGGCGAGGGATACGTTGAATCGTCTTAAAGAAAAGGCGCTGTTGGGTTCAGCGGGTTGATCGTAGTGTGTTGTTGCAAGGCAACACATCGAAGCGTCGTTATCAAGAGTTTTCGCTGCGCTTGCTTGTGGTCAGCAGTTGTTTGACGGTTGATTTTTGCGTATTCAGGTGCGAGCTGGTGCTGTTTATTGCAAATTAGTATGCGCTGAAACATCCATAAATGTTGCGGTGCATGACGCCTGAGCTACGTGGTTCGGGCCCTGGCCCCGCGGCGACTAAGTTCACCTATTTTCTCCGAATAACCCCTCAAGTAGTGCGGATAATTTTCGAATTGGCGTCACATTGGCTTGCTATTCGTGTTCGTGAAATCTATTGCCTTATTCCGGGTTTTCCCTCACAATCTCACCCATGATGACTAAGGTACTTTTCGTTTGCACGGGTAATATCTGTCGCTCTCCCAGCGCCGAGGGTGTGTTCCGCCATCTCATTACCGAGGCGGGGTTGTCCGGTGTCGTTGGAGTCGATTCAGCCGCCACCCACGGCTTCCACGTTGGCGAAAGCCCCGATGCGCGCGCCCAGGCGGCTGCTCGCAAGCGTGGCTACGACATCTCTCAATGCGTAGCGCGGCAAATCACGGCCGACGACTTCCGCGACTTCGATTTCATCCTGGTCATGGACTGGGAGAATCTTTCTGCACTGCAACAACAGTGTCCGAAGATTTATCAGCACAAGCTCATGTTGCTCATGCGCTTCGCCAACGAATTCGAAGAGGCTACCATCGCCGATCCTTACTACGGTGGTCCCGATGGCTTCAATAAAGTACTCGACTGCCTCGAAGATGCCTGTCAGGGGGTGCTCGAAGTTGTTCGCAAGCGCGCTACCCAGTACCAAGCCGCATAGTTCAATCAAATTCCCTCAACCGGGCCGCATGGCTCGGTTTTTTTTGGGCCATTTCCCTAGCAATTCAGTCGGGTATTGGTTATACTTGAGTTAATTAGTCAGGTATTAAAAGGGTAACCCCCTTGGGTTAAGGAAAAAACTATGCGTTTAACGACAAAAGGGCGCTTCGCGGTTACGGCCATGATCGATCTGGCGTTGCGTCAGCAAAGTGGTCCTGTCACCTTGGCGGCTATCAGTCAGCGCCAAAACATCTCGCTGTCCTATCTCGAGCAATTATTCGGCAAGTTACGCCGTCACGAGCTGGTCGATAGTGTGCGCGGTCCTGGTGGCGGTTATTCGCTTGCGCGCCTGGCCCGCGAAATCACCGTTGCCGACATCGTTTTTGCGGTCGACGAGCCCCTCGATGCCACCAGCTGTGGCGGCAAAGAAGATTGCAATGTGGGTCGTACCGGCGAGTCCAGCCAGTGCATGACGCACGAGCTCTGGACAACGCTAAATCATAAAATGGTCGAATACCTCGACTCGGTCTCTTTGCAAGACCTGGTCGATAAACAACGCATGCGCTTGCTCGAGGCCTCGAAAGGTCAAAGTGCCGTGCGTGTGGGGCAAGTGCCTGGCGCTAAAATCGCGTCCTCGCTGCCCGCTTGAAAGTTACTTAGGAGTTGGTCGATGTCTACACGTCCCGTTTATTTAGATTACTCAGCGACAACCCCGGTCGATCCCCGTGTTGTCGACAAAATGGTGCCTTGGTTGTACGAACATTTCGGCAACCCGGCGTCGCGCAGTCACGCGTTTGGCTGGGAAGCCGAAGAGGCCGTCGAGCAGGCGCGCGCCGAAGTTGCACAGTTGGTCAATGCCGACCCGCGTGAAATCGTCTGGACATCCGGCGCCACCGAGTCCATTAACCTTGCGGTGAAAGGGGCGGCGCACTTTTACGCGCAGCGCGGCAAGCATCTTATTACGCTAAAAACCGAACACAAGGCGACGCTTGACACCTGTCGCGAGCTCGAGCGTCAGGGTTTCGAAGTCACCTACCTCGATGTCCAGGATAACGGCTTGCTCGATCTTGATGTCTTCAAGGCGGCGCTGCGCCCTGACACCAGCGTGGTGTCGGTTCTTATGGTGAACAACGAAATCGGTGTTATCCAAGACATCGCGGCCATTGGAGACATCTGTCGCGAAAAGGGCATCGTGTTTCACGTCGACGCAGCACAGGCCACGGGCAAGGTTGCCATCGATCTGCAAACTCTCAAGGTCGACCTGATGTCGTTTTCGGCGCACAAAACATATGGGCCTAAAGGCGTTGGTGCTCTGTTCATCCGTCGCAAGCCACGTATTCGCATCGAAGCGCAAATTCATGGCGGTGGTCACGAACGTGGTTTCCGCTCCGGCACATTGGCAACACACCAAATCGTGGGTATGGGCGAAGCATTCCGTATCGCACGCCTCGAAATGGCTGCCGAAAGCGAGCGCATCCGCGCGCTGCGCGACCGCCTCTGGAAGGGCTTGTCACAGGTTGAAGAGGTTTACCTCAACGGCGACATGGATCGTCGGGTACCGCACAACCTTAATGTCAGCTTCAATTACGTCGAAGGCGAGTCCTTGATCATGGCGATCAAAGAATTGGCCGTATCCAGTGGCTCGGCATGTACTTCGGCTAGTCTCGAGCCTTCTTATGTGCTGCGGGCGCTGGGCCGCAACGACGAGCTGGCACACAGCTCCATACGTTTCACGCTGGGTCGTTTCACCACAGAACAAGAAGTCGATTTCGCGATCGAATTGCTTAAAACGCGTGTCGCCAAGTTGCGCGACATGTCGCCGCTCTGGGAAATGGCCCAAGACGGTATCGACCTCAACTCGGTCCAATGGGCTGCGCATTAACGGTCGTCTTACGAATCAAAGAACAGGAGTTCAATCATGGCATACAGCGAAAAAGTTCTCGATCACTACGAAAACCCGCGTAACGTGGGTTCGTTCGACAAATCCGACGAAAGCATCGGCACGGGCATGGTGGGTGCGCCCGCCTGTGGCGACGTCATGAAGCTGCAGATCAAGGTCAGCGAAACCGGCGTCATCGAAGATGCCCGTTTTAAAACCTATGGTTGCGGCTCGGCCATTGCGTCCAGCTCGCTGGTTACCGAATGGGTCAAGGGTAAAACACTCGACGAAGCACTCGATATTCGCAATACGCAAATCGCCGAAGAGCTGGCGTTGCCCCCAGTAAAAATTCACTGCTCAATTCTGGCCGAAGACGCGATCAAGGCGGCTGTTCAGAATTACAAAGAAAAGCACCAGAAATAACAGGGTTGATATGTCTATTACGTTGACTCCACAAGCTGCTGACCACGTCAGTCGTTATCTTGCCAAACGAGGCAAGGGGCTGGGTCTGCGTTTGGGTGTCCGTACCACGGGTTGTTCCGGCATGGCCTACAAGCTCGAGTACGTCGACGAGCCCAACGCAGACGACCAGGTTTTCGAACAGCATGGTGTAAAGGTGTTTATCGACGCCAAAAGCCTGCCGTACCTCGATGGTACGCAACTAGACTATGGCCGCGAAGGGCTGAACGAAGGCTTTAAGTTCAGCAACCCGAACGAAAAGGCCACCTGCGGTTGCGGCGAATCCTTCACGGTGTAGCGTGGCCGAAAACTATTTCCAGCTGTTTGAATTACCGCAAGGCTTCGCCATCGACGTCAGCGCGCTTGAAGCGCGCTGGCGCCAGATGGCTGCGCGTGTCCATCCCGACCGTTTTGCTACGGCGGCGCCGGCCGAGCGGCGAGTCGCCATGCAATGGGCGTCCACCATCAACGAGGGCTATCGCATTCTCAAGAGTCCGTTGCTGCGGGCCCGCTATTTGTGCGAGCAAGCGGGTTGCGACTTGCAAACCGAAAGCAATACCCGCATGGATGGCGCGTTCCTGATGCGCCAGATGGAGTGGCGCGAGGCGCTCGACGAGGCGCGCGAAAGTGCTGACCCGGCCCAATTCGAACTGCTTGGTAATGATATCGCCCGGGCCCGTACCGAACTTGAAACGACAGTCGAAGCGCTGATCGATCGCCAGCACGATTTTTCGGGCGCCGCCGGTAAAGTGCGTGAATGGATGTTCATCGAGAAGCTGGCCACCGAAGTTCAGCAGGCGCAGCATGCGTTGGCCGACCGTCAACATTAAGGGCGGCCGGCGTGCCTTGGGCACCCGTCCGTAAATAACAGAACTTATGGCTTTATTGCAAATATCCGAGCCCGGTGAGTCGCCGGTCCCTCATCAGCGTAAGCTGGCGGTAGGTATCGACCTGGGTACTACGCACTCATTGGTCGCGTCTGTGCGCAGCAGCGTCCCCGAAGTCCTGCTCGATGAGGACGGCCGCGCATTGTTGCCTTCTATCGTGCGTTATGCGCCCGATGCTATTCAGGTCGGGCACGACGCCCGTGCCCATCAGGCGGCCGACTCGCTCAATACCATTGCGTCAGTCAAGCGCTTCATGGGGCGTTCTCTGAACGAAGCGCGCAGCGAAGGTGTTGCCTACGAATTCGCCGACGGCGAAGATATGGTCCGCCTGAGAACCCGTCGTGGTGATTTCAGTCCTGTCGAAGTGTCCAGTCAAATTCTGCGTACCTTGCGCGAGCGCGCCGAGGCAACGCTGGGTGGCGAACTGGTGGGTGCGGTCATCACCGTTCCTGCTTATTTCGACGATGCGCAGCGTCAGGCAACACGCGACGCCGGACGTCTGGCGGGCCTGACAGTGCTGCGCCTGCTCAACGAACCTACGGCAGCCGCTATTGCTTATGGTCTAGACCATGGCGCCGAGGGTATTTATGCAGTCTACGACTTAGGCGGCGGTACATTTGATATTTCCATCTTGCGCCTCACCAAAGGCGTGTTCGAGGTCGTGGCTACAGGTGGCGACACCCAGTTGGGTGGCGATGACTTCGACCGTTGCATCGTCGATGAAATCTGCCGTTCACAGCATCTGGCCGACTTGCCTAAAGGCGATTTGCGGGCGCTCTATGTCGCAGCCCGCGCCGCCCGCGAGGCCTTGTCTACGGTCGCCGAGGTCGTCTTCGAGGCCGAACTATCGAATCAAGCCGTGCGCGTCTTGCTCAGTCGTCAAGATTTCGAGTCTTGGGCGCAGCCCCTGGTAAATAAAACGCTCGAACGTGCCAAAGTTACGCTGCGTGACGCCGGCCTCGATGTCGCCGATGTCAAGGGCGTGGTCATGGTGGGCGGTGCAACGCGCATGCCGATCATTCAGCGCGAGGTGGGCCGTTTGTTCAACACCACACCGCTCACTGACCTTGACCCTGACCAAGTTGTTGCGTTGGGCGCAGCGCTTCAGGCCAATTTATTGGTCGGCAATCGTTCGGCGGGCGAAGACTGGCTGTTGCTTGATGTCACACCGCTGTCGTTGGGGCTTGAAACCATGGGTGGTCTGGTCGAGCGGGTCATTCCGCGTAACAGCACTATTCCTGTGGCGCGTGCCCAAGAATTTACGACCTTCAAAGACGGCCAGACGGCCATGGGTATCCATGTGGTGCAGGGCGAGCGTGATCTTGTCGCCGACTGCCGTTCGCTGGCGCGTTTCGAGCTGCGTGGAATTCCGCCGATGGTTGCCGGTGCTGCTCGTATTCGTGTCACGTTCCAGGTTGACGCCGACGGCTTGCTTAATGTCAGCGCCCGCGAAGAGAGCACAGGTGTCGAAGCCGGCGTGACGGTTAAACCGTCTTACGGCTTGTCCGATGACGAAGTCGCCCGGATGCTGACCGAAGGCATGACCCATGCTTCGGCCGACGCCCAGGCACGTGCGCTGCGCGAGCAACAGGTCGAATTGCAACAGTTGCTCGAATCCGTGCGTGCGGCTGTAGCGGCCGATGGCGACTTGCTCAGCGACAATGAGCGCGCCAACATCGACCAGATCATGCTCGACACCGAGCAGATGTTGCTGGCCTTGTCGGGCGAGGGTCAAGGGCAGGGCGCGGCGCCTCTCGATGCCGATGCGGTGCGACAGCAGGTAGCTCGCTTCAGCCAGGCTACCGACGACTTTGCTGCACGCCGTATGGATCGCAGTATTCGCGCTGCCTTGTCGGGCCGCACCGTCGACGAAATTGCCGATAACTGATTCTTTGTTCTGGTTTGACCATGCCTAAAATTACTGTATTGCCTCACCCCGATGTTTGTCCCGAAGGTGCTGTTATCGAAAACGCACCAATGGGCGAGTCGATTTGCCGCGTGTTGCTCGATAACCATGTCGAGATCGAACACGCCTGCGAACTGTCGTGTGCCTGTACTACATGCCATGTGATTGTTCGCGAGGGTTTTGATTCGCTTGAAGAGGCTTCTGACAACGAAGAAGACTATCTGGATCGCGCCTGGGGGCTGACGCCCACATCGCGTTTGTCTTGTCAGGCAAAAATCGCTAATCAAGACCTGACCATCGAGATCCCTAAATACACCATCAACCACGCAAAGGAAAACCACTGATGCGCTGGACGGACACCTACGAAATTGTCGAGGCGCTTCTAGAGGCTCACCCCGACGTTGATCCTGCGCAGGTTCGTTTTACCGACTTGCGTGATTGGGTGATGGCATTGCCAGGTTTCGACGACGACCCGGCCCGATGCGGCGAGCGCATTCTTGAAGCCATTCAAATGACCTGGATCGACGAAAAGTAAACGTAGTCCTGACTGCGATTTAGACCAGGAATAAAAAAGCCCTGCACATGGTGTGCAGGGCTTTTTGCTGCCGGGTTGATTACCCGACGAGGTGAGTGCCGATTATGCCTAGTCTTCGCGGCGCAGATGGGGGAACAACAGCACATCGCGAATGGTGTGGCTGTCGGTCAGCAGCATGATCAGCCGGTCGATGCCAATACCGCAACCGCCGGTAGGAGGCATGCCGTATTCCAGTGCGCGGATGTAGTCTGCATCGAAGAACATGGCCTCTTCGTCGCCAGCATCTTTGGCTTCGACCTGGGCGTGGAAACGTGCGGCCTGGTCTTCAGGATCGTTCAGCTCGGAGAAGCCGTTGGCGATTTCCCGGCCCGTAATAAACAGTTCAAAGCGCTCGGTGATGTCAGGGCGGGAGTCGGAGGCGCGCGCTAATGGCGAGACCTCGATAGGGTAATCGATAATGAAGGTCGGGTTCCAGAGCTTAGCTTCGGCAGTTTCTTCGAACAAGGCCAACTGCAGGGCGCCAGTGCCGGCACGCGCCAGCGTGGGGCCGTTGACGTCGACGCGCAGCTTTTTGAGTTCGGCACGCAGGAAATCGTGGTCGTTAAGCTGTGCCTCGGTGTAGCCGGGCGCGTATTTCAAGATGGCCTGGACAATTGTCAGGCGGTCGAAAGGTTGGCCCAAGTCGAGGGGGCGGTCTTGATAGGACAAGACAGCACTGCCGGTTGCTGCGACGGCAGCCTGGCGGATGAGGTTTTCGGTGAAGTCCATCAGCCAGTGGTAGTTGGTATAGGCCGCGTAGAACTCCATCATGGTGAATTCGGGGTTATGACGCGGGCTGACGCCTTCGTTGCGGAAGTTACGGTTCAGCTCGAATACACGCTCAAAGCCACCCACGATTAACCGCTTCAGATAAAGCTCGGGCGCAATGCGTAGGTACATTTCCATGTCGAGCGCATTGTGATGCGTCACAAAAGGCTTGGCTGCCGCGCCGCCGGGTATGGGGTGAAGCATGGGGGTTTCGACTTCCATGAAGCCGGCATCGACCATGAACTGGCGCATACGTGAAATGGCCTTGCTGCGTGCCACAAAAGTATGCCGTGTTTCTTCGTTCATGATGAGGTCGACGTAGCGCTGACGGTAGCGCAATTCCTGGTCGGTGACCCCGTGGAATTTGTCGGGCAGCGGGCGCAGCGACTTTGACAGCAACCGGATTTGCGCTGCGCGAATGGAGAGTTCGCCCTTATTGGTTTTGAAGATTGTGCCTTCGACCGCCAGGATATCGCCGATATCCCAGGTTTTGAAATGCTCGTAAACCGACTCGCCCACGCCGTTTTTGTCGAGGTAGATTTGAATTCGACCGGTGCTGTCTTGCAAGGTGGCGAAACTGGCTTTGCCCATGACGCGCTTGAGCATCATGCGGCCAGCAACTACCGCAGGTTTGGCCAGGGCCTCGAGGGCTTCTTTATCGAGTGCCTCGCAGGCGGCGTGCAGTTCGTCGGCCTTGTCTTTGGGCGTGAAGTCGTTCGGGTAGGCAACGCCTTCGGTGCGCAGCCGGGCCAATTTGCCGCGGCGCTCCGCGATCAGGTGGTTTTCGTCGGTGGCAGCAGCGGGGTTGGGCGTAGTGGTCATGAGTGATATACGTTGAGGTATCGAAGCCGAGGTCGGCAAAACAGGTCGTAGCAGGGCGGGGCAGGCTTGCCCCTTGCCCGGTTAAACCCCTTGTTTCAGGCTGGCCTGAATGAACGGGTCGAGGTCGCCGTCGAGGACTTTTTGTGTGTTGGAGATTTCAACACTGGTACGCAGGTCTTTGATGCGGCTTTGGTCGAGCACATATGAACGGATCTGGTGTCCCCAGCCTACATCGGTTTTGGCGTCTTCCATTTTTTGCTGCTCGGCCATGCGTTGGCGCATTTCAAGCTCGTACAAGCGCGATTTAAGCATTTGCATGGCTTCGGCACGGTTGCGGTGTTGTGAGCGGTCGTTTTGACATTGCACGACAATACCTGTGGGCATGTGCGTGATACGCACGGCCGAATCGGTTTTGTTGATGTGCTGGCCGCCCGCACCACTGGCACGGTAGGTATCGACGCGAAGGTCGGCCGGGTTGACATCGATTTCGATCGAGTCGTCGACTTCGGGGTACACAAAAACGCTGGCGAACGATGTATGGCGCCCGTTGGCCGAGTCGAAGGGACTTTTGCGAACTAGTCGGTGCACGCCGGATTCGGTACGCAGGAACCCGAAGGCGTAATCGCCTTCGACCTTGATGCTGGCCGACTTGATGCCGGCGACGTCTCCGGGAGATTCTTCGAGGATTTCGGTTTTGAAGCCTTTGCGTTCGCAGTAGCGCAGATACTGACGCAGCAAAATTGAGGCCCAGTCTTGTGCTTCGGTGCCGCCAGCGCCGGCCTGGATGTCAACAAAGCAATTAAGCGGGTCGGCCGGGTTATTGAACATCCGGCGAAATTCAAGGTCTTCGAGTTTGGCGCCAATGGCTTCGCAGTCTTGCTCAATGGCCTCGAGTGTGGCATCGTCGTTGTCGTCGGCGGCGAGCTCGAACAGTTCGCGGGCTTCTTCAACCCCGTTGCCTATTTCTGTCAGTGTTTCAACTACTGTTTCAAGGCTTTTTTTCTCGCGACCAAGATCTTGCGCGTGTTTAGGGTCGTTCCAGACGTCGGGGCTTTCGAGTTCGGCGTTTACAACTTGCAGGCGCTCAGCTTTGCCAGCGTAGTCAAAGATACCCCCGTAGGGCGGTTTGGCGCTCGGCGTAGTCTTCGATGCGGGCAATGATCTGGTTCTGGCGTTCGGCTTCCATAATGTTCCTGAAATCTTTAATCTTTAAGATAACTTTTTATTTTAACGCAGGTTGTTTGGCCTATGCGGACTTGAATTGCGCTGTAACGGCCGCATATAAACTAAAGCCGGGCATGTTGTCGTAGCGCACAGCCATGCAATAGGTAAAATTTACTGAAGTCATTAAATCAATCAATTTTACAAATGCCCCTGGCTTTCCTATACTGACATCACTTTCACTTTTCAACCACAACAGAGGAAACAAAAATGTCCCTGATTAATACCAAAATCAAACCATTCAAAAGCACAGCTTTCCAAAACGGCAAATTCTTTGACGTCACCGACGAGGCCGTAAAAGGTAAATGGTCCGTTTTTGTTTTTTACCCTGCCGACTTCACGTTCGTTTGCCCGACTGAACTCGAAGACCTGGCTGATCTGTACCCCGAATTCCAGAAACTGGGCGTTGAAGTCTACGCTGTTTCGTGCGACACCCACTTCTCGCACAAAGCATGGCACGACACCTCGGCCGCCATCAAGAAAGTTCAGTACCCCATGCTGGGCGACCCAACACAAGTGCTGGCCCGTAACTTCGAAGTCCTCATCGAAGAAGAAGGCATGGCGCTGCGCGGTACCTTCGTAATTAACCCCGAAGGCGAAATCAAGGTCATGGAAGTACACGACAACGGCATCGGCCGTAAAGCCTCCGAACTGCTGCGCAAAGTTAAAGCCGCTCAGTACATCGCTGCTCACCCCGGTGAAGTTTGCCCCGCCAAGTGGGAAGAAGGCGCCGAAACACTGAAGCCTTCGCTTGACCTGGTCGGCAAGATCTAAATTCAGTTTTAGCGTGCATTAAATGGCGCCGGTCTGCCAAAACGGGCCCCGCCATTGCAAGCCGCAGTCTGGTCACAAACCGGGCTGCGGCCATACCGAAGAATAATTTTTATAGAAGGTCACTGTTATGTTAGAAGCCAGCCTTAAAACTCAGATGCAATCCTACATGGAGCGGATTTCCCAGCCCATCGAGATCAATGCGAATCTCGACAGTGGCGCGAAGTCGCAAGAACTGCGCGAGCTGTTGCAGGAAATCGCCGCAATGTCCGACCGGATTACGCTGGTTGAGAGCAGCGACGACGCACAGCGCAAGCCTTCGTTTACCATCGCCCGCACCGGTACCGACATCAGCGTGACGTTTGCCGGTATCCCCATGGGGCACGAATTCACGTCGCTCGTCCTGGCATTGCTCCAGGTCGGCGGCCATCCCATCAAGCTCGACGAAGCGGTCATAGAACAGATCCGCAATCTTGATGGTGACTACAACTTTGAAACCTATTTCTCGCTGTCGTGCCAGAACTGCCCCGACGTTGTTCAGGCGCTTAACGTGATGTCGATCATCAACCCGCGCATCCGTCACGTGGCCATCGACGGCGCACTGTACCAGTCTGAAGTCGACGAGCGCCAGATCATGTCTGTGCCCACCATGTACCTGAATGGCGAGAAGTTTGGCCAGGGTCGTTCCAGCGTCGAGGAAATCCTTGCGCAGCTTGATTCGGGCGCCGGCGCACGCAAGGCTGAAGCCTTGCGTGCCAAAGAGCCTTTCGATGTGCTGATTGTGGGCGGTGGCCCGGCCGGCGCAGCGGCTGCCGTGTATGCAGCGCGTAAAGGCATTCGCACGGGCGTCGTGGCCGAGCGCTTCGGTGGTCAGGTACTCGACACCATGGCTATCGAGAACTTCATTTCGGTCAAAGAAACCGAAGGCCCACGTTTTGCGGCCGCCCTCGAAGAGCATGTCAAGGCTTACGATGTCGACATCATGAACGTACAACGTGCCACCAAGTTGGTCACAGGCGGCAAGTTGGTCGAAGTTCAGCTTGAAAGCGGTGCAACCCTGAAGGGCAAAACGGTGATTTTGGCAACCGGTGCGCGTTGGCGCGAAATTAACGTGCCCGGCGAGCAACAGTATCGCAATGCCGGTGTGGCCTACTGCCCGCACTGCGACGGCCCGCTGTTCAAGGGTAAGCGCGTTGCCGTTATTGGTGGTGGCAACTCGGGCGTTGAAGCCGCGATCGACTTGGCCGGTGTCGTGGCTCATGTCACCTTGATCGAATTTGGCGACGAGCTGCGTGCCGATGCAGTGTTGCAGCGTAAATTGCGCAGCATGCCTAACGTCGACATTATCGTGTCGGCGCAAACTACCGAAATCCACGGCGATGGCAAGAAGGTCAACGGTCTCAGCTACACCGATCGTAAATCGGGTGAATCACGCGAGGTGGAACTTGAAGGCGTGTTCATCCAGATTGGTCTGGTGCCTAATACCGAATGGCTTAAAGATACCGTATCGCTTACGCGATATGGCGAGATCGAAGTCGATGCCAAAGGTCAAACGTCCATCCCCGGCGTATTTGCTGCCGGCGACGTAACCACCGTGCCGTACAAGCAAATTATCATTGCTTGCGGCGATGGCGCCAAAGCGGCTTTGGGTGCCTTCGATCACTTGATTCGCAGTTCGGTTGACGTACCGGCCGAAGCCGAGGCTACAACGGCCTGATTGCCTCAGCCTGGGTAAAGCCTGAAAATAGCGCGATGGAAACATCGCGCTATTTTTTTGCCCTTTGGCCCAACCCGGTGGTGGCGCGCCAGTTGACGGCTTTGCAGGCGTCGTTCGCAGGCGGGCGCTTAACGCATCAGGCCGATTTTCACCTGACGCTGGCCTTTCTGGGGCACCCACGCCCTGATCAACACGCCGCATTACGCCATATTGCGCAGACGCTGCCGCGCTTGGCTTTCGAGCTGAGGCTAGACCAGGTCGATACTTTTGAGCGGCTAAAGCTGGCGTGGGTGGGGCCGTCGGAGGTGCCGGTCGGGTTACTGGCATTGCGTGACCGTTTAGGGCGTTTGCTTGATCAAGAAGGTATCTGGTACGACAAGCAGTTTTCATTTTGTCCGCACGTTACCTTGGCGCGCAAGGTTATTGTCGCGCCGCGCCTATTGGGCGCGCCAGTGATATGGTGGGCTGACCGAATTGTCCTGGCGCATTCACACCCGCAGCCGAATGGGGCAAAATACGGTCTTATATGAATATTTCTAAGGTTGAAACGTATGTCAGTTGCTCCGCGTCGTCTGGTGTTGTTACGTCATGCACATTCAGGACATGGATCGGGGCAGCCCGACATCGAGCGTACGTTATCTGAGCGAGGCCTTAGCGAAGCCCTGGAGATGGGGGCCTACATGGCACAAGAGGGTGTGATGCCGCAGCGGGCTATTGTCTCGGTGGCACAGCGCACGCGCGATACCTGGTCGGTTGTGCAGCGTCAACTGCCGGGTCAAGTCCCGGCGGTATTCGAGCCAAAAATTTACGAGGCTTCGGTACAGGCACTGCTTGACGTTGTGCAGGCGGCGCCCGACAAATATGAAAGTGTGGTGCTGGTGGGGCATAACCCCGGCATTTCTGCGTTGGCCATGCGCCTGATCGGGCGCGGCAGCAAAAATGCCGTGGTGAGGTTACGCCATGAGTTTCCGCCGGCAGGGCTGGCGGTCATCGATTTCCCCGCTGCGGCGTCGTGGGCCGACATTTCCGATCATTCAGGGGTGCTCGAGCGCTTTGCAACGCCCGTTACCGATTAAGCCGTTGGCTTAGCGACGGCGACGCGGTGCGCCGGTAACTGGGGGGCGGCCTTCGATATGGCGGAAAATAATACGGGCCTTGCTCAGGTCGTAGGGCGACATTTCTAGCTTAACTTTGTCGCCAGCCAGAATACGGATGTGGTGTTTGCGCATTTTGCCGCCGGTATAGGCGACAACAGGGTGTCCGTTTTCGAGGGTGACGCGAAAGCGGGAATCGGGCAAGACTTCAGTGACCGAGCCATTCATTTCAAGTAGTTCTTCTTTTGCCATGGGACGTTTTCCTTTGTAAAAACAAACCTTGGCCGCAATGCGTTGCGCATTGCAGCAAAATTATGAGCCCCCGGGGTGGGGCAGCCGCCGTAAAACGGAACAAAAAGCGTAGCTGAGGCTACGTAGCGCAGGTGCACGCGGTGTGGCACCCAAATTGACAGCAAGGCCACCGCGATGGGTAATGCGCCTTGCCGATTGAACGATGCCCTTTAACCACAAGGGCAAGCACCTTTTTAGGGTAACGTGCCCGTGGCGGGGTGTCAAGGAAAACCCTAATAAAACAGCTTATTTCAGCATGCGGTCGGTGATCTGGCGTTCGCCGGCAAAATAGTGCTTTAGCGCAAAGGCAATATGACCCAGCGCCAGTACCAGCAAAACGTAGCCCAGCAGACTATGGAAATTACTGCCCAGGTCGGTCATCCATTTGATTTTCAGGCTTTCATCAAAGCCGGGCATCAGGGGGATGCCAAAGGGCGAGAATTCGCGGCCCGAGCCGTATTGGCGCATTAAGGCCACAAGGGGTACCAGTAGCATCAACAGGTAAAGCACAACGTGGCCAACTCGGGCGGCGGCGCTGATTGCGGGCGGGCGGTGACGCAGATTGAGCAGCGCCCACAACACACGAATAACAATCAGCAGCATCAGCAAAAAGCCTACCGCTTTGTGCGTACCCCATAACAGCTCGTCTAAGGCGCTGTCCTCAGCCAGAAAATGGGCGAGTGCTGACGTAAATTGCCAGGCCAGCAAAATGGCCATAATCCAGTGCAAAATGCGCGTCACACGGCCGTAGCGTTCGGTGGAGTCACAAGCGGGTACTTGTTGCATAGTCGATTCCTTCTTGGTGGTTAATACATTGTGCCGGCACAGGCGTGTTGTGGTGGCGCTGATGCCTTGCCTGGTGTTGCCGGGTTTACCGTACAACACGTCGGCGATAACCATAATAAATTCATGGTTTTTCGTCCAGCTAATTTTTCGTGACACAATCGCACAGCGCCGTTGCGGCGTGATGTTGTTCGGGACAGGTCGAGGGTTTGGCTCTTGATCGCCATGCGCGCTTCCCGTAATCTTTTAACTGCGCGCTTATGTCACAGGTTGAACTTATGTCTGCAGTACTGCCCCTACCTACCGAATGGACGCTGGACAGCGTGCCACTGGCGCACGTTGATGTTGATCTCGTGCGCGATAACGAAGACTTGTTCTATATGGTGATTGGCGCCTCGTTTGTCGAGATTGCCGCCGATTTATACACCCAGAATTTGATCGATTACTTTGGCAACGACCCTGAAGTAGCCGAATGGCTGACGCAGCAATGGCAACACGAAGAGGTGCGCCATGGCCGTGTGTTGCGGGCTTATGCCCAGCATGTGTGGCCTGAGTTCGACTGGCAGCGTGCTTACGATGCGTTTTATGCCGAATACTCGCAAATGTGTACCGTCGACGAGTTTGAGCCTACCCAGGGGCTTGAGATGGTGGCTCGGTGCGTGGTTGAAACAGGCACTGCAACGTTTTACACAGCGCTGTCGCGTCAGGCGACCGAGCCGGTGCTGGCAGGTATTGCACAGCGAATTCGTGCCGACGAGGTCAACCACTACAAGCATTTTTATCGGTATTTTCGCAAGTATCAGCAAGCTCAGCCGCCCGGTCGCTGGAAAATATTCCAGGCGCTCAAGCGGCGTGTACTCGAGGCGCGGGCCTCTGATGCCGACTGTGCGTTGTGGCATGTGTATCAATTGCACGAAGGGGGGCAGACACCCGATCGTGCCCGTTTCAAGCTGCTGTGTCGTCGCTTGGGTCGCGGCTTGCAACGCCACTACCCGGTCGAAATGGCGGTAAAAATGGTGGTCAAGCCACTCGATTTGCCGACGGTGGTCGGGCGGATGCTGTTGGCGCCGCTTTCAAAAGCGTCGGCCTGGTTGCTGCGTTAAGACAAATCAATGTCGAAGGCTTTAATCGCCGGAATGCACTCTTTTGCTGCGCGCCGGCCTTCTTCGATGGCTTCGGTTGCCCGATGAAAATCCATGAGCCCCAAATGCGCGAGCCGGGGCGCAATGACGATATGCGGCGGTTCGCCCACCATGCGGCTACGGGTGATGCGCTCTTGCATGATGTTGATGCTCGATGCCACCACATCGAGCACCGAGGGGATCTCGGGCTCTTCTGGCTTGTTGCGATCGTGCTCAGACGATTCGGGCAGAAGAGCGGTTAAATTATTTTGTAGCTTGCTGAACCAGTCGTCTTCTTGAGCGGGTGGGGATTCTGCTTCGGCCTGGGGGGTAGGGCCGCGGCGCAGGTGCCGCCCCAGCAGGTCAGAATTCAGATCAACTGCGATCAGGATGTCGGCTCCCATGGCCCGGGCCAGCGATACCGGTACCGGGTTGACTAACCCGCCATCGACAAGAATTTGCCCGTTGTGTCTAACCGGCGCAAACAAGGCGGGTAATGCGATGGAGGCCCGTACGGCGCCCAGGGTGCTGCCCGAACGCAGCCAGATTTCGGCCCCGTTGTGTAGCGAGGTGGCCACCGCACCAAAAGGGGTGTCGAGGTCCTCGATGTCGCGATCTTGAAACTTGCGTTTAAAGAATCCCATCAGGCGTTCGCCTTTGAGCATTCCCCCTGAGAGGGTTAAGTCCATGAACGAGACGACGTCGCGCAGACCCAGTTCGCGCACCCAGGCGTCGAGCTCGTCGAGCCCGCCCGAAGCATGTACGGCGCCGACCAGCGCACCGATGGATGTACCACAGATGATGTCTGGCTTCAGGCCGGCTTCGCGCAAGGCCTGGATAACACCGATATGTGCCCAGCCGCGCGCCGAGCCGCTGCCCAGAATAAGGCCGACCTTGGGACGGAAGTGACGGCGCGCTGTCATGATAGTACGCCTTTCACGATAAGCACTTCGCGCAGCATATCCAGCCGCTCTGTCGGGTCGGCGGTATTGAGCAGCACGGCTTTTTGCGTAGGCGGCAACGGCAGCAATTCGGCCCATCGGTTGGCTACCCAGCCGCAGTCTTCAAGCCGGTAGGGGGCGGACACCGGCATCGCTTCGGGTGGCACGCCTTCGCGTTGCAGGTCGGCGATGACGCGGCCCAGCGCATCGGCGCAATCTTGCAGGTCTTGCGGGATGCTGACGGCAGGGTCAGGCTCGTGGAGCGTGGCGTTGCCTGTCCATAACCCGCCGGGCTTTTGTTCAAATGTGTTCAGTGTGAAGCGTTGAGTGCCCCGGGCCCGTATTTGCATCAGACCGGTCATTGGCGTTACGGCTTCTTCAATAGTGATCAGTGTGCCCGACGAAACAAAGGTTTCGCGCGAGGTCGGCTGGCGGACCTCGGTGCCGCTGGTCAGCGCCACAACGCCAAAGCCAGTGTCATTCTCAAGGCAGCGCCGGACCAGGTCGAGGTAACGTACTTCGAAGATACGCAGATGAATGACGCCATCGGGAAACAGCGCGCGGGCAAGCGGAAAGAGGGGCAGCGAAGTCATGAGTTGAATAATGCCACAAAGCGAAAGCGCGCAGCCGGGTAGGCAGCCGTTTGCTTTACTTGCCCCGAAAAATTTTAAGGCGCCACACGCGTGCACCATTCAAAGCCTCTTCAGGTCTGAAGCGCCTCAAAATCAAAATATTTTCATCCCGCTAGACCGCGTTCGCTTCGCACGCCTAAAAATAAACTATAGATTGCATTGAAAACTATATTTTCGTATAGTCGCTGAAAATACATTAGAAACAAGCATCAGGAGACAACCATGAACCAGCCCCAGGCCCCCCTGGGCGCGCTGTTTGCTGCGCCCGCCATTACCGTGACCCGTCGTGCCGATGGCACGACGCTTGTCGAGAACCCCGTTGCGCTAGAACCTTACGCCCGATGCGTAGGCGAGTATCTTGAGTATTGGGCGGATGAGGCACCCGAACGGTTGTTTCTGGCCGAACGCAGCCCGGCGGGGCTGTGGGCTGGGGTGACGTATCGCCAGGCGCTCGATAAAGTCCAGCGTATTGCGTCTTGGTTGCTTGAGCGTGGCTACGGGCCGGGCCGTCCGGTATGTGTGTTGTCCGACAACGAAGTCAACCATGGGTTGTTGATGTTGGCGGCCATGCATGTCGGTATTCCTTATGCCGGTGTTTCGCCGGCCTATTCTTTGCTGTCCAAAGATCATGCCAAGCTCAAAAATCTGGTGCAACGTCTTGACCCTGCGCTTATTTACGTGGGTGGTGCCGGCAAGTTTCAGGCTGCACTTGCGGCTATCGAGGGCCTGCATCATGCCCAGGTGGTAGTGGCCGACGAAGATGCCTTGCCGACCGAAGCGGCATTGCATTTTTCAGACTTGCTTGAAAAGGTCGACCTGGCCGCCGTGCATCGTGCCTATGCGGCCGTTACGCCAGACACCGTGGCAAAAATATTGTTCACCTCGGGCTCGACCGGTTATCCGAAAGGGGTGATCAACACCCAGCGCATGTTGTGCGCCAGTCAGCAGGCCAAACGGCAGGTATGGCCGTTTTTAACTGAGCAGCCGCCCGTCTTGCTCGACTGGCTGCCCTGGAATCACACCTTTGGCGGCAACCATAATCTGAATCTGATTCTGGCCAACGGCGGCACGTTCTACCTTGACGGCGGCAAGCCGGTACCGGGTTTGTTTGACACCACCCTGAACAACTTGCGCGAAGTCGCACCGACGCTGTACCTGAATGTGCCCAAAGCCTTCGATATGCTGGTTCCCGCCTTACGCGAAGACGCTGATTTGCGTCGGAACTTCTTTTCGAAATTGCAGGTGATCTTTTATGCGGCGGCCGCGCTGCCCCAGCACTTGTGGGACGGCCTCATCGAGTTGTCTATTCAGGAACTGGGTTATGCGGTGCCCATGGTGACCGCCTGGGGTTCGACCGAAACTTCGCCCTTAGCGACTGACTGTCATTTCCAGGCCGATCGATCCGGCGTGATTGGTGTGCCCGTACCGGGCGTGTCGCTTAAATTGGTGCCCAGTGGTGACAAGCTGGAAGTGCGTGTCAAGGGGCCAAACGTGACGCCGGGTTACTTCAACCAGCCCGATGTCACCGCCAAAGCGTTCGATGACGAGGGGTTTTATCTGATTGGTGATGCAGCCAAATTTGCCGATCCGGCCCGCCCCGAAGCAGGTCTGGTGTTTGACGGGCGGGTGTCCGAAGACTTCAAATTGATGACGGGGACCTGGGTCAGCGTGGGTAATTTGCGTGTCAAAGGCATCGAGGCCATGACGCCGGTGGCGCAAGACATTGTCGTGACCGGACATGACCGCAATTCAGTGGGCTTTCTGATTTTCCCGAACATCGCGGCATGCCGACGTCTGGCGGGTTTGGCCGACGACGCTGCTGTGGCGGACGTTCTTGCGCATCAGGCCGTGCGCGATCGGGTAAGTGCTGGTTTGCGTGCATTGCACGCGGCTAGCCAGGCCAGTTCCACCTACGCTGATCGGGCCTTACTCATGGCCGACCCATCGTCGGTTGATGCGGGTGAGATTACCGATAAGGGTTATATCAATCAGTCGGCGGTGCTCAAGCAACGCGCTGCACTGGTAGATGCCTTGTACGCAGACGAAGCAACCGGCGACGTCATCTACCTGTAATGCCGGTAACGCAATGAACAGTCTGACTGACGCGCCCGACGATACGGCTGCCTTGTCTCAGCGCCTGGGCTTGCGCGTGCGTTCTGCTCGCGCCGCCCGAGCCATGACCATGAAGCAACTGGCGACTGAATCGGGCATTTCATTACCGTATCTGTCGCGGGTCGAGCGGGGCGATGGCAATGTCTCGATAGCCGTATTGCATCGGTTGGCGTGCGCGCTGAGCGTTTCAACCGACGCGTTGTTGTCCGATCACGACCGATTTGGCGCGGATTACGCGCTGATTGTCGAAATGCTCAAGCGTCAGTCACCCGATAGCTTGCGCAGTATTCGTAGCTGGTTGGTCAGCCACCTCGATGAGCGGTCGTCGCAGCAGGGCGGTGTCAAGCGCATTGCTTTGATTGGCCTGCGGGGTGCGGGAAAATCTACCCTGGGCCCGGCGCTGGCGCAGCAGTTGGGTACGCCGTTTATCGAACTGAATGCCCAGGTGGCCCAAATGGCGGGTATGTCGCTCAACGAAGTGTTCTCCATTTATGGGCAGGCTGGCTATCGTCGTCTTGAACGGCAGTGTCTCGACGCCGTGATTGCGGGTCGTCCGCAGGTCGTGCTGGCTACGGGCGGGGGTATTGTGTCCGAACCGGCGACCTACGAAGTGCTTTTGCACGCGTTTTACACCGTGTGGTTGCATGCCCGACCCGAAGAGCATTTTCGCCGTGTCATGGCGCAACACGATGCTCGCATTGCCACACCCCAGTTGCGTGACGAAGCGATGGCCAATATTGTCAGTGCGCTGGCGGCGCGCAGCGCCTTGTACGCACTGGCTAACGCCAATATCGACACGACGGGTTTGACGACACAGGCGGTACTCGATCGGGCGCTGGCCTTAATCGACCAACATATTTTTTCTACCAACAAAGGGGTTGCTTCATGAGTGTTTCTACACGGGTCATCAAAACTGTTGGCGTGGTAGGTACAGGGGTTATTGGCGCCAGCTGGGCGGCCTATTTTCTGGCCCAAGGGCTGGCCGTACGTGCAACCGACCCAAGCGCTGGCGCACACGAACGGCTGCTGGCGAGCATTGATGCGTTGTGGCCCAGTCTTGAACGCATTGGTCTGGCGCCCGGCGCCGACAAGCAGCGTATTGAGTTTTTTGCCGATCTCGACACCGCATTGTCCGGCATAGACTTTGTTCAGGAAAACGGGCCTGAAAAAGAAGATCTGAAAATTGATTTGTTCAAACGTATGGACGCTGTGCTTGATGCCGATATCGTGTTGGCTTCCAGCTCATCGGGCTTGTTGATGAGCCGTATCCAGAGCGCCTGTCGATTTCCCGAACGTGTTGTTCTGGGGCATCCCTTTAATCCGCCGCATTTGATTCCGTTGGTCGAGGTGATCGGGGGGGCGAAAACGTCACCCGATGTGGTCGAGCGCACCATGCGCTTTTATGCCGACATCGGCAAGCGCCCGATTCATCCGCGTAAAGAAGTCAAAGGGCATATTGCCAATCGCCTCCAGGCGGCGTTGTGGCGTGAAGCCTTTAACCTGGTTGACCAGGGCGTAGCCAGTGTCAGCGATATCGACGCGGCCATTGCTCACGGACCGGGTTTGCGCTGGGCGTTGCTTGGGCCGTTCATGAATCTGCATTTGTCGGGCGGCGCTGCCGGTATTGAACATCTGCTGGATCACCTGGGCGGGCCGATTGAGGACTGGTGGCACGATTTGGGTGACCCGTCGATGACACCCGAGCTCAAGAAGAAAGTTGCCCAAGGCGTACGCGAAATGCTGCAAACGCATGCCGAGCAAGACTTCGTGCCCGAGCGCGACCGGCTGCTGGTCGATTTGCTGGCAGCAAAAACCGATAGCGGCCAGTTACCTTAAGACCCTGCCGTGCCTTGTTAAGGCTGAAGCCGCACAGCCAAGCCGGTGTCATTTGGGCTTGGCTGGTGCGTTCAGGGCGGAGACCAGCGCCAGATGCGTTTGGGATGGGCCGGGTCGTCTTCATTGACGGGCACTACCGGCGCTTCAAGCGCGGTTTCTATGGCTTGATCAACGTTGTCCAGCAACACAATGTCCAGCTGTTCGCGCGCCTGCGCGGGCAGGTCGTCAAGGTCTTTGGCATTACGGGCGGGCAGCATGACGCGTTTAATGCCGGCCTGAAGCGCGGCCAGCAGTTTTTCTTTGATACCGCCCACTGGCAGCACCAGGCCACGCAAGCTGATTTCGCCGGTCATGGCCAGGTTGGCGTAAACCGCACGATCACTGATGAGCGAGGCCAGAGCGGTATACATGGCGACCCCGGCGCTGGGGCCGTCTTTGGGAATCGCGCCGGCCGGCACGTGCACATGAATGTCGTGTTTGTCGAAGTAGTCTCGTGGCAAGCCAAAGGCCTCGAAGTGAGCCTTGACCAAGGTGAGCGCGGCCTGGGCGCTTTCTTTCATGACGTCGCCCAGTTGCCCGGTCAGAATGAGTCGGCCGCTGCCTGGCGTGCGGCTGGCCTCTATGAACAGGATATCGCCGCCTACGGGCGTCCAGGCCAGGCCTGTGGCAACGCCTGGCAAGCTAGTACGCATGGCCACTTCGTTTTCGAACTTGACGGGGCCAAGAATGTCGGGGAGCAATGCGGCTGTGACGTGCACCTGACTTTGGCGGTTTTCGGCTATGGCCATGGCGGCGTAACGGCAGACACCGCCCAGTGCGCGCTCAAGATTGCGCACCCCGGCTTCGCGGGTGTAGCCCTGGATAATGGCGTCGATGACGTCATCGTCGACCTGGCACTGCGCCTGGGTTAAACCGTTGGTTTTAAGCTGGCGGTCAAGCAGATAGCGTAAGGCAATCTGGTGCTTTTCGTCTGGCGTATACCCTTGCAGCGAAATGACCTCCATTCGGTCGCGCAACGGGCCTGGAATGTTGTCGAGCACGTTGGCCGTAGTAATGAACAAGACCTTTGAAAGATCAAAACCAATGCCCAGATAGTTGTCGCGAAACTCGTTGTTTTGCTCGGGATCGAGTACCTCAAGCAATGCCGCCGCGGGGTCGCCGTGGGCGCTAGCCGCCAGCTTGTCGATTTCGTCGAGCATCAGTACGCAGTTGCGAGCGCCCGCCTTATGAATGGCCTGGATGATGTTGCCTGGAAGTGCGCCAATATAGGTGCGCCGATGCCCACGGATTTCGGCCTCGTCGTGTACGCCGCCCAACCCCAGTCGTGCAAATTTGCGGCCGGTCGCTCGCGCAATGCTTTGGCCTAACGATGTTTTGCCCACACCCGGCGGCCCCGTAAAACACAGTATGGGGCTGCGGCCGTCGGGGTTGAGTTTGCGTACAGCCAGGTATTCAAGAATTCTCTTTTTGATTTTGGCCAGTCCGTAGTGGTCGGCATCAAGGATGTCGCGCGCTTTGGCAATATCAATCGGTGTTTCGGTCTCGACGTGCCAGGGCAGCTCGATCAGCCACTCGATGTAGGTGCGCTGCATGCTGTATTCGGCCGAGGCATCTGACATTTGCTCCAGTCGCTTCAGGGCTTTACGTGCGGCTGCATCGGCAGCCTCTGGCAGTTTGGCCTGTTCAATTTTTTCACGCAGTTCGGCAACATCGGCACCTTGTTCGTCGTCTTCCCCCAATTGCTCGCGGATGGTTTTCAGTTGTTCGCGCAGCAGGTACTCGCGTTGCCTGTCGTCAACCCGTTCTTTGGTTTCTTCGGCGATGGCTTGCCGTATACGAAGCACCTGGTCTAGGCGCTCGAGGTGAGCGAGGACCTTGTCAAGCCGCGCTTTTAGGTCGAGCGTGTCCAGAATCTCTTGTTTTTCTGCTGGCTTGATGTCGATCATGCCGGCGACGAAATCGGCAAAAATGGCTGGCGAAGTGATGTTCTGGGCGATGCTGGACAAGGCCTCGGGGGCGTCGGGCAATAGGGCGATGACGGCGTCGGTACGCGTTTTAAGCTGCAGCATGCGTGCATCGATGTCGGGCGAATCGATGTTGGGCTCGGTGTAGCGTTCGACCTGTGCGACCTTGAACGGGAAGCCGTCCAGTAGTTTGATGATGCGAAAGCGTTGTTCGCCCTGACAGATCACATGATGGTTGTTGTCGGGGGTGGTGATGTAGCGCAAGATGCTGGCGCTGGTTCCCACGCTGTACAGGTCGTCTTGCCCGGGTTCATCGACTTCAGGGTCTTTTTGCTGGATGATCCCGACCGGCCGATTGCTGCGTGCCGCGGCTTGGGCGGCTGCAATCGAGGTTTCGCGTCCGATGCCGATGGGGACGACCAGCTCGGGAAACAGCACAAAATTGCGCACCGGGATCAGGATCAGGGCGTCTTCAGGGATGTGCAGGTCGTCGACGGCCTGGGGTGATGCGGTGGCATGTTCGACAGCGGGATTGGTGACAGACAACGAAGGGGGGGTATCGGGGGCGGCGCTGCGGTCGGGGCTTGTCATGGAAACCTCCTGATTTAACGCAGTTTTTTCAGGGTCAGGGTCAGGCAGCCCTGGCTCAGGCTGGAGTCCTGGATCTGGAAGTGACCAGAGGGCAGCCGAATATGGCGTTCGAAGTGGCCGTAGGGGATTTCCAGCCGTTTAAGGTGCGCGCCGCGCGGGCCAGGCATGGGTCGATGGGCGTGAATATGCAGGACATCGTGCTCGATGGTCACTTGCAGGTTATCGGGCGCTATGCCCGGTAGCGCGACCATGACCGAAAGTGTATCGGGCGTCTCGAAAATATCCGCGGGCGGCTCCCACGATGGCCCACGGCTTTGGGCGCTGCCCAATCGGAAGAACTGGCGATGCAACTGGTCGGCGCGGTCGAGCATGTTGACCGCGTCGAGCCACATGGTGTTGACGGTTTTACGATGGGCCATGGCGACGTCCTGGGCAAAGTCAGCGACTGAACGGACCCGAAGGGCCGGCCCCCGGGCCATGTCGTGTGGTGGGGGGCAGACCCGGGCCGATGCTAAAAATATAGGCCCATTCGGCACGGGTTGCAATGCGCTGTGCGGCCGGTTGCTGGCGGCTGTGCAACGTTCTGTTGCAAAAGCCGACGAGATCTGCTGCGGGCGCTGGCTACTTAACGTAGGGCGGGTTACGCCAGATCTTGCGCGGGGCCGGCGTACTCGATGATCAATTGTGCGCTGACCATACCGTTCCAGACGTTCTGATCAAGCCGATACGCCGCGTCAATGCACTCGGGCAGGGTTTCGGGGTGATTGAACCAAATGGCGTCGAAGCGCTGGTGGCCGCGCTCCAGGCTCAGTTTCAGGTGCTTGTCTTTTAGAAGGCGTTGATGCCTGACCCAGAACGTATCGCGAAACACAGGCGCGGGGAAGCCGGCGCCCCATACCTGCTGTTGCAACAGCCCGGCAACATCGGCGTTGGCGTAACCGGTTTCCAGCGAGCCGTCGGTTTCGATGATGGGTTCGAAGAATGATTTACCCGACAACGTGCGTACCGCGTCGTCAAACGCCTCTTGAAACTGAGCATAGGCCGATTCACGCAAGGTCAGGCCGGCAGCCATGGCGTGCCCGCCAAATTTCAGGATGGCACCCGGCAAACGTTTGGACACCAGGTCGAGCACGTCGCGCAGATGGACGTCGGGAATAGACCTGCCGGAGCCACGCAGCTCGTCATCGCCGGAACGGGCGAACGCCAGGGTAGGGCGCCAGTAGGCCTCTTTAAGTCGGGATGCAACCAGGCCCACAACGCCCTGATGCCAGTCGGGGTGATACACGCATACGCTGGCGCGTTCAGGTTGGTGTTCGGTCTCCAGGTTCGACAGGGCCTGTTCTTGCATTTCGGTTTCAATGCCACGACGCTGCTGGTTAATGCCGTCAAGTTCGCGGGCCAGCTTTAAGGCGTAGTTTTCGTCGTCGGTAATCAGGCATTCGATGCCCAGGCTCATGTCAGCCAGACGACCCGCTGCGTTGATACGCGGGCCCAAGGCAAAGCCAAGGTCGAATGCACTGGCTTGTACCGGGTTGCGGCCGGCCACGGCAAAAAGCGCGCGAAGGCCGGGCTGCATTTGACCCCTGCGCATTTTGTCGAGCCCCTGCGTGACCAGCAGCCGGTTGTTGCCGTCGAGCTTGACGACGTCGGCGACCGTGCCCAGCGCAACCAGGTCGGCCAGTTGGTCGAGCCTGGGGCCGCCATTGGCCGGGTAGACGCCGCGCGAGCGCAGTTCGGCTCGCAGGGCCAGCATTAAGTAAAAAATAACCCCCACGCCCGCCAGGTTCTTTGACGGAAAGCCACAGCCCGGTTGATTGGGATTGACGATAGCCTGGGCACGAGGCAGAACGTCACCCGGCAAATGGTGGTCGGTTACCAGTACCTCGATACCGGCGGCCAGCGCCGCCTCGACGCCGTCAACGCTGGCAATGCCATTGTCGACGGTAATGAGGATATCGGGCTTGCCCGAGGGGTGGCGTTCGGCCAGGGCGACCACTTCGGGTGACAACCCATAGCCCGTTTCAAAACGGTTGGGCACCAGGTAGTTGACCAGGGCACCCATGCTGCGCAGCGCACGCACGGCGACTGCGCAGGCGGTGGCACCATCGCAGTCGTAGTCGGCAATGACCAACAGCTTCTTGCGCTGATCGATAGCGTCGGCCAGCCATTGAGCCGCCGTGTCGACATGGGTCAGGGTGCGCGGCGGAATCAGGTTGGCCCATTGCTGTCCGGTTTCGTCCGGGCTGCTCACGCCTCTTGCAGCCCAAAGTCGTGCCAGCAAAGGGTGTACGCCGGCGGCAGCGAGTTGTTCTGCGGCTTTGTCGTTGGCCGGACGTGTTACGAGTTTCGGGGTGACCACCAGTGACTCCAGTTGGTGCGGCCTGGCAGCAGGCGCAACAGGCGCTGCCCCAGGCTTGGGGGTTCAAGGGTAACGATACGGTCTTCGCCCAGCAATACCAGGTGCGCATCAGGCCCCAGGCCGGCAACTCGGGTATTGAAGGCGGCCATAGCCTGCAGCCACGCGGCCCAGTCTGATTGCGCAAAGGCGGCTTCTGCCTCGTGCCAGATCTCGAAGCCCCCTGCATCGGGCCGGGTCAGCTGCGCAGGAGATGCGCCGCCAAAAACCCAAAGGCTGTTGATGGGCGCCAACCCCATTTGGGCGCGTTCTTGATTGACTGGGTGTTCGTACCACGTCATTTGCAATTCGTTAACCAGGCGCCGTAATGGCCGGGTGGCCGTGTCTTGTGGCCACCAGTCGTTGACACGCGTGGCGCTGACCAGTTGCGGGCTGACGCTGGCCGGCAAAATGTTGGCAGGCAAAGTAATGCGCCAACGTGCGGCACCGGTGTGTGTCAGTTCGAAACCGGGGGCATCGAACAAGGGTTTGGCGGCCTGGAATAAGGCTAAACTCTGCTCTGGCGTAATCGCCAGTTGCGCAGCAGGCAACAAACCGGCGCCGTCTCGCGACGGCGAGACATGTACCAGTTCGGCAAGCCACACGGCTTGGTCGGGGGCGACAGGAGCTTGCGCCCATAAGGGCCCTAAACCGGCCGACATGTTCTGGCTGTTTTCGGGTAAAAAACCGTGGCGCTGCAGCAGCCAGTATTCCAGGCTGGTGCAGGCGGTGTCCAGCAGGTTAATGTTTGTGCTGCGGGCGTGGCTGCCCTCAAAACGGCGCACAAGGTTAGGCGCTGTTTTTACAAGGTGCGGTGTGAGTTCGCGCGCGGTGCCCGCGTTGGGCAGTGCGCCGGGGATAACGATCTGCATGGTCGTATTGTAGTGTTAATGACAACGTGGTGATCTGACTGATGTCGTATGTTTTCTGGATAGGGGCCCGGTATGCGGGCCTGGCACGTGCCCGCGGGCGAGCTCGTAAGCGCGACCGCTTTGTCTCGTTTATTGCGGGCACGTCGATGGCGGGCATTGCCTTGGGGGTAGCGGCACTTATTATTGTGCTGTCGGTCATGAACGGTTTCCAAACTCAGGTGCGCGACCGCATGTTGTCGGTGTTGCCGCACATCGAGTTATTTGTGCCGAGTGCGTCGCCCATGCAGGTGCTCGAACAGTGGCGGTCTATTGCCGATCAGGCCGCGTCCGCTAATAGCGCTATCACCGGTGAGGCGCCGTTTGTGTCGGCTCAGGCCATGGTCGCGCGCGGCGAGTCTTTGAACGGTGCGCAAATTCGCGGCGTCGACCCGGGGGCCGAAGCCGCGGTGTCCGATCTGCGCGGCCAAATGGTTGCTGGTTCACTCGACAGCCTGACGCCCGGCGCTTTCAATATTGTGCTGGGCAACCAGTTGGCCCGTTCGCTCGGGGTCACTGTAGGCGACACGGTTATGGTTTTGGCGCCTCAGGGGGCCGTATCGCCGGCTGGCTTTACGCCGCGCATGCGGCAGTTTACGGTGGGTGGCGTGTACTCCTCGGGCTATTACGAGTACGACGTCTCGTTGGCCTTCGTTAACGTCGAAGATGCCGCTCGGGTGTTTCGCGACAGCGGTATCAGCGGAGTAAGGCTTCGCATTACAGATATGCAACAGGCGCCGGTGGTGGCGCGCGAGCTTATGCAGGCGTTGCCGCCGTATGTGCGGGCCAGCGACTGGACGCAAAACAACCGAACCTGGTTCGCTGCCGTCCAGACCGAAAAGCGCATGATGTTTTTGATTTTGGCGCTGATTGTGGCCGTGGCGGCCTTCAATTTGTTGTCGTCATTAGTGATGGCGGTTAAAGACAAGCAATCTGATATTGCCATTTTGCGCACCATAGGCGCGACGCCGGGCGACATTGCCCGAATTTTTCTTATTCAGGGGGCTTTGATTGGTGTGGTGGGTACTGCGGTTGGCGTAGGCCTGGGCGCCTTGGTGGCCTACAACATCGACGTGATCGTGCCCTTTATTGAAAACCTCATGGGTATTGAGTTTTTGCCCCAGCAAATTTATTTCATCAGCGAATTGCCTTCCAACCCGCAGCTAAGCGATATGCTGATTATTGGGCTGACATCTTTGGTGATGTCTTTATTGGCCACCCTATACCCCAGCTGGCGCGCTTCGCGTCTTCAACCTGCACAGGTGTTGCGTCATGACTGATGTTGTTCAACAAGCCAATGTGCTCGATGCCGAAAACTTGACCAAGTATTACGAAGAGGGCGGCAGCCGTATCGACGTTTTGCGCGGCGTCAGCTTGCATGTGGCGCCAGGCGAAATGGTGGCCATTGTCGGCGCTTCGGGTTCGGGTAAAAGCACCTTATTGCACGCCTTGGGTTTGCTCGATCAACCCTCGGGCGGCGAAGTGCGCGTTAATAACGAATCTACCGCGGGCTTGTCAGAGGCACGGCGCAGTGCTTTGCGCAACCAGGCTTTAGGTTTTGTGTATCAGTTTCACCATTTGCTGCCCGAGTTTTCGGCGCTCGACAACGTAGCCATGCCATTGATTGTTCGCGGAGAAAAGCGCCCGCACGCACGCGAGCAAGCTGCGGCCGTGCTAGAGCAGGTGGGGTTGTCGCACCGCGTGGCCCACTTCCCCGGTCAGCTGTCGGGCGGCGAACGCCAACGCGTTGCTTTGGCGCGCGCCTTGGTTACCCGGCCGGCTTGCGTGCTGGCCGACGAGCCTACCGGTAACCTCGACAGGCATACCGCGCAGTCTATGTTCGACCTGCTGGTACGCGTCAACCGCGAATCGGGCACCGCCTTTGCCATAGTGACTCATGACCCTGCGTTGGCCGCACTAGCGCACCGGCAACTGTACATGGTCGATGGCCGTCTGGTCGAGGCCGAGCAATACCACGCCACGCATTAACAGACTGTAGGCATACTCTGGTCATGCTGATCGACACCCATTGTCATCTTGACGCAGCCGAGTTCGATAGCGACCGCCAGGCCGTTATTGCGCGGGCTCAGCAGCAGGGCGTTCAAGGTATTGTGTTACCGGCAGTCGAAGTGGCCAATTTCGCTGCCGTGCAAGCATTGGCCCGTGAGTTGAAGGGTGGGGCGTACGCCCTGGGTATTCATCCTATGTACGTGCCGCGCGCGCAAGCGCACGACCTCGACACGCTGGCGCATTGGTTGAGTGCGCATATCAACGACCCGCGTCTGGTCGCCGTGGGAGAAATCGGCCTTGATTTTTTTGTGCCCGAATTGTGCGAGCCCGCCATGCGGGCGAAGCAACAACGGTTTTACGAAGCCCAGCTCGATCTGGCGCATCGGTTTGGTTTGCCGGTGCTGTTGCATGTGCGCAAGTCACAAGACTTGTTGCTGCAGGGGCTGCGTAAGCGCGGGCGCATCGGCGGTATTGCGCACGCCTTCAATGGCAGCTTTCAGCAGGCGGGACAGTTTATAGACCAGGGTTTTGCGTTGGGCATAGGCGGTGCCATGACATTTACCCGCGCATTGCAAATCCGCCGCTTGGCAACACAGTTGCCTTTAGACAGCCTGGTGCTTGAAACCGATGCACCGGATATTGCGCCGGCATGGTTGGGCACGCCTGGCGGGCCGCCTGCCCGAAACGAACCGGCTGAGGTTGCGCATATTGCACAAACACTGGCCGACTTGCGCGACATGCCGGTCGCGCAAGTCATTGAAACCACCTGGCACACGGCGTGTCGTGTGC
Source organism: Pusillimonas sp. NJUB218 (assembly GCF_003788685.1). Classification (NCBI taxonomy): domain Bacteria; kingdom Pseudomonadati; phylum Pseudomonadota; class Betaproteobacteria; order Burkholderiales; family Alcaligenaceae; genus Pusillimonas; species Pusillimonas sp. NJUB218. Next base: position 95,217 of record NZ_NQMK01000009.1, on the reverse strand, counting down.
TGCCCCGGCTGGTGGCATTGCCAGGGCGTTAATGCAGCCCGTTCAGGCGCGCTTCAGTGCTTTCGGGTCGAACCCGGCAATGCGCTTGTAGCGTGTAGATACCTCTTCCAGTTCGTTGGGCGACACAACATCGTGAATGTGTGTAAAGCCCTCGGGCGCCCGTTCATGCGCCATCTGCATCACTTGCTCTGGCCCATTCAGGCGGTTACGCAGGATCAGGCCTGTAGTGGGTGGAACACGGTCGGCCTCGTACTCTTTTAGCGCAGCAGGCACGCTGCGATGTTTGCCCGAAACCACCTTTTGCAGGTGGTCGGCCAGGCAACGTGCGTCGAGAATGGCTTGCGCCGAACCATTAGAACCAATGGGGTACAACGGGTGCGCCGCATCGCCTATTAACGTCGTGTGCCCAAATGACCAGCGCGGCAAGGGGTTCTTGTCGACCAGTGGGAACTCGTACACGGCATGTGTACCGGCGATCAGGGCAGGAATGTCGATCCAGTCCCACTTCCAGCTTTGGAACGGGCCCTCGAACACGCTTTTATCGACGCCGCGATTCCAGTCGGTTTTACTCAGGTCGTAGTCGGGTACGGTCAGTTCCGCGATCCAGTTAATGGCCGTCTTACCGGCCGGCGTCTGGTCGTCCAAAATGGGGTAGGCCACAAATTTGACGTCGGGGTGGCCCGCCATGAACATGGTCTTGCCATCCAGAAACGGTGTCGTGTAGGTGACTGCACGCCACAAAATACGGCCCGAAAACTGGAAGTCGTCATTGGCGGGGTAAAACTGTTTGCGCACCGCCGAATGAATGCCGTCGGCCCCGATGAGTACATCGGCTTTCACGGTATGGCGTGTGTTGGCTTCGCGGTTGACGAAGCAGGCGGTGACGCCGTCTTCATTTTCCTGAACCGATTCAAACGTCATGCCGGTATGTAGTCGGTCGGCGCCAAGGCGTTCGATAACGGCTTGGGCCAGCAGCATTTGCAGTTTGCCCCGATGAATGGACAACTGGGGTACTGGGTAGCCGGCAGCCAGGCCACGTGGTTCTTGCCAAATTTTTTGTCCGTGGCAGTTGTAGTAGTGCAGCGCCGACGTGGCCACCGCGTTGTTACTTAGTGTCTCCAGCAGTCCCAACTGGTCCATTTCGTTGGCAGCGTGGGGCAGCAAATTAATGCCCACACCCAAAGGTTTAAGCTCGGGAACGCTTTCGTAAATCTCGCACTCAATGCCGCGGGCATGCAGCATCAGTGCCAGTGACAACCCGCCAATCCCCGCACCCGTGATGATGACTTTCAATTTTGTTCTCCGTAAATGACGGCGAAATCATAACAAAAGCCGGCGGGTTTGCCGGGGTGGGCAAATGAGCGCGTTGGTGCGCCTTGTCATGCCTGCCGGCGGTTAGCCTGTGCAATTTGGAGTACGACAGGGTGAGAGGGCGGTTGTGTGCGCTAGCAGTACTGGGGGGAACGGCAGCGGCACACCTGTTGCCCCGCATGCCGACGTTGGCCGAATGGGGCACGCTCGTGTTGATGTGCCTGCTTGCCGGTCGCGTCGTGCCGACGCGATGGCGTTGGCTGCTATGGGTACTGTGGATCGGCATCTTCGCATTGGGTATCACAGCCGTGCGTGTCGAATACCGGTTGGGCGATCGACTGGCGGCCACCAACGAAAACAGGGTGTCGCGCGTTGTGTTGCGTATTGCTGGCTTGCCGAAACTGTCGGCTGACGGCCGACAGTTCGAGGCCGAGGTGCTGTCGTCGCAGCCTGAAGGCGTACCGCGACACATTATGGTGACATGGAACGCGCCGGGATATGCCGGTGTTTATGGCCGAAGTAGCGCGCCGCCGGCCGAGTTTCCGGATCTGATCCCGGGGCAGGTGTGGCGTATGGCACTGACCTTGAAGTCGCCGTCGGGCGCCCGCAACCCATCGGCCTTTGATTATGAAGCTTATGTGTTCAGCCACGGAATAAGGGCGTTGGGGGCGGTACGTGGCCGGCCGGCCTACATGCACGACGACGGCTGGGTGGGCATTGCGGGCAGCGCGCAGCGTGCGCGGCATTACGTACGCGATGCCATGAGGCCGTATGTTGATGGCCTTCGGTATGGCGGGGTGTTGTTGGCGTTAACGATCGGCGACCAGGCCAGTATTGGGCCTGCCGACTGGATGATTTATAACCGCGCAGGTCTGACGCATTTAATTTCAATCAGCGGAAGTCACATCACCATGATTGCTGCCATCGGCGGCTTAATGGTGCTGGCCCTATGGAGGCGGGTGCATTGGCGGGGACGTGGTTGGGCTGAACGGGTGCCAGCACAGGTGGCTGCAGCTGTTGCCGCACTGATTGTCGCCTGGCTGTATTGTCTTTTGGCCGGTTGGGGGGTACCTGCTCGGCGAACTTTTCTGATGCTGGCAGTGGTTGCAGCAACTCAAATTCTTCGGGTGCCATTGTCGCTGTCGCGTTTGTTGGCGCTGGTTGCCGTGATCGTCGTGATGCTAGACCCTTGGGCGCTTTTTGCTACCGGCTTTTGGCTGTCTTTTGGCGCAGTGTATGTGCTGATGGCCAGCGCCCAATGGTGGGGGCGCCGTGCGGCAGGCTTTTCCCAAGGGCGCCGGGCCACGGTTTGGTCGGCGGTGTATATGGCAACGGGACTGCAATTGGCCATTACGGCGGGGCTAATGCCTTTGCTGGCCTTGTTATTCAACGATGTGTCGTTGGTGTCGCCATTGGTGAATGCTTATGCGATTCCGGTGGTTAGTTTTATCGTAACGCCCTTAGCGCTGGTGGCCGCTGCGGTATCTATAGCGCCGGGTCTGGAAGCTATCGCGGAGTTGCTGGTATGGGTGGCACACGGTGCGATGCAGTTAATGATGATGCCCACCGAGATGTTGGCGCAGTGGTCATGGGCCAGCGTCTCGGTGGCGTCTGGGCCTAAGATATTGACTGTCTTGGCGGTAGCAGGCTTACTGGTGGCGATTGCGCCCTACGGGCTACCGCTCAGGGCATTGGGCTGGGCGTTCATGGCGCCGGCGTTGTTTTGGGTGCCTGCCCGGCCGGCGCCCGGCAATTGGTCTTTAGTGGCACTTGACGTGGGGCAGGGTAGTGCACTGGTGGTAAAAACAGCGACTCGTACGCTGGTTTTTGACACCGGCGTGCGGCATGGGCCCGACGCCGACGAAGGGGCGCGTACCGTGGTGCCTTATTTGCGCTCTGCTGGTGTTCGATCCGTCGATGTGCTGGTGGTGTCGCATGCAGACGTCGACCACGCCGGTGGTGCGTTGTCGTTGCTCAAAGCCGTTTCTGTAGGGCAGTCGTACACCTCTTTTGCGCTGGATGCCTATTTAGCCCAATCGCAGCGCCTTCTGGGTGACAGTCAGAGGGTCAATATGCCGCTGGCGGCGACGAGCTGTGCGTACGGGGCTAGCTGGCGCGTTGACGGCGTGACATTTTCGTTTTTGTGGCCCTTGCCCGAACAGCAGCCAGAGCGACGGCATGTGGTACCAGGGGCACCCAGGCCGTCGGCTGACAAGAATGTGCGTTCGACTTCAGGCCAGCGTAACCGAAACGCCTGTGTACTGCAGATTCAGGGCCAGCATCATAGTGTGTTGTTGACCGGGGACATCGGTGCCGCAGAAGAGCGTCGTTTACTGGCGCGAGGCTTGGGGCCGACCGATGTCGTGGTTGCTGCGCATCATGGGTCGCGGTTTTCATCGTCGCAGGCTTTTGTCCAGGCGACGCGTCCATTGCATGTCATTTCACAAAATGGTTGGCAGAATCGGTACGGTCACCCCGCGCCGGCTGTACAGCAGCGCTGGGAAGCTGCAGGCGCACACTTTTGGCGAACCGATTGGCATGGGGCCTTGACAGTCGACTCAACGGCTGAGGGCCTGCGTGTTAAGGCTGAACGCGTGCAGTATCGTCGCTACTGGCAGCGCAATGTCGCTTTGCCCCATGGTGACTGAACCCGGCCTGTATAAATATAGAAAAGAACTCATATAAAATGAATTTTCAATTGCCCCAGGACACCTTCAATGGCTGTAGCCGCACCCCTTAACGTCGACCTTCACTGTCACTCATCGTTTTCCGACGGCGTGCTCGCGCCCGAGGCGCTGGCGCAGCGCGCGTGCAAGCAGGGGGTGCAGGTGTGGTCTTTAACCGATCACGACGAACTGGGTGGATTGGGGCCGGCGGCCAAAGCAGCGGCCGACCATGGCTTACTGTTCATCCCTGGGGTAGAAATTTCGGTGTCGTGGGCGCGTCAAACCGTGCACATTGTGGGGCTGAATATCGACCCGGAAAACGCCGGTCTGGTCAATGCTTTGAACGAGTTGCGCGGCTGGCGCGAAAGCCGTGCCCGCGACATGGGCGACAAATTGGCTACTTTGGGGTTTGACGGCTGCTATGAAGGCGCCTTGACCTATGCCGACAACCCGCAATTGCTGAGCCGTACGCATTTTGCGCGTTACATGGTAAGCCGGGGCTGGTTCAAGACCATGCAAGAGGTGTTCGACCGCTATCTGGGCGATGGTAAACCAGGCAATGTACCTACCCGTTGGGCCTCGCTTGAAGACGCCGTTGGCTGGATACAGGCAGCGGGTGGGATGGCGGTTATTGCGCACCCGGGCCGCTACAAGTTTGACGACACCCAGTTCGATGCCCTGTACGGGGTGTTTCGTGACGCTGGGGGGCAGGGTATTGAAGTGGTCACGGGCAGCCACCGGCCCGACCAATACGCCATTTACGCGCAAATAGCAAAGCACTATGGCTTCAAGGCGTCGCGTGGGTCCGACTTCCATTCGCCAGACGAAAGCCCGGTCGACCTGGGCGCTTTGCCCCCGTTGCCGCAGGGTTTAAAGCCGGTATGGGCCGACTGGGTGTAGGGCGCAGGCCCGGCCTGCGGCTTGGGCCTAACCCGCGTTAGGCGGGGTGTGCTCGTCGGTAGGGGTCGGGTCGTTCTGACGGGCGTAATTATTGCCGAAAACACTCATGTAGGTGGGGTAAAAGCTACAGTACAGCACGGCGGCAATCAACAGATTGACGGGGGTCATGAGCAGTTGTGCGGTGGCGGCCGACAAGCCCAACTGCATCAAAAAGCCATCAGCAAACTGGGCGCCCAAGAATATTACGGCCCAACTGACGCCATACAGCAAAAACGGCCATTTATTGCGCCAGCAGGCTACCATCGAAAAGAACAGCGCTTGCGTCATGCGAATATGATGCCAGCCCACTAGCGCCGGGGCATGCCAGAAGAAGGCCGAAATCAGTACATAAATAACAGCAAACGTAATAAATGGCCCCTGTACGGCCTGCAGTAATGCCGCTTCGTCGATGCGACCGTCGGTATTAACGGCCGCCATCAGGCTGTCTAAAAAGGGTACGGTGGCGATCAGGCCGCCCAGCAGGCAGCAAGCCAAGTAGGCTAGCCCTAGCCGAAACAGCCCCTTGCGGGCGACGGCGTCGCGCATGGGGGCCAGCCACATGCCGGGCATTATTTGCCGTCCGGCTTCGATGTGACGGCACGCGTTCAAGGTAATAAAGGTCAGCGACGGCATAGCGGCAATAAGCGCCATCTGGCCGAACAGGGGAATAAGGTATGTGATGGTAATCAGCAGCCCCGTAACCAGGCTCCAGAAGAACATGGCCATGGGCTGGCGCTTGAACAGCTGGATACCGTCGTTGATCCATTGCCAACCGGCGGAGTAAGGAAGAATGGCGGCTTGCATGCGCGGTAAGTTTCCAGTTACGGTAAAAATTGTCGGTGCTCGGGCAAAAACGCCAATGCGCTGTTTTAACCCAGAGCGCGTTGCCGTTTAACCTGTCAGTGCAGGGGCGTGGGCCCGGCGAGCAACAAGTACGCGCTCGAAGTGGGTGGGGTCGTGCGGCTTTAGGGTTTGGGCAGGCCGGGGCAAGAAAAAATCGTACAGGCGCGATACCCAGAACCGCAGGGCAGCGGCTTGCAGCATAAACGGCCAGGCGGCTTTTTCGGCATCGGTAAAGGGGCGGACAGCCGCATAAGCCGATAGCCAGGCGTTGAGCTTTTCGGTGTTGAAACTGCCGTCGTGGCGGTTGATGCACCAATCGTTGACGCTGACGGCTACGTCGAACAGCCAGGTGTCGCAGCCGGCAAAGTAAAAGTCAATAAAACCGCCCATGCGGGGGCTTTCGAACGTGCCGTCGAACAAAACGTTGTCGCGGAACAGGTCGCAATGGGCCGGGCCCGAGGGCAGTTGCTGGTAGGTGCTGGTTTGCGCGAATTCTGTTTGTTCGCGCAATACGGCCTGGATAAGCTCGGTCTGTTCGCCGTTTAAAAACGGCAGCACCTGCGGAATAGTGGCTTGCCACCAGGCCAGCCCACGCAGGTTGGGCTGGTGAATACCGAACGACTGCCCGGCCAGGTGTGTGCGGGCGAGGGTTTCGCCAGCCAGCGCGCAGTGGCGTGCGCTGGGGTCGGGCTCGTAGCCGCCATTCAGGCGGGTAACAATGGCACAGGGTTTGCCATGCAGTTTGCCAATACGCAGGCCGTCGCAATCGGTTTGCGGTTCGGGCACGGGTATGCCCTGTTCGGCCAGGTGGTGCATCAGTTCGATATAGAACGGCAACTGTTCAAAGGTCAAGACCTCGAAAATGGTCAAGACATATTCGCCCTGTGTGGTCGTTAAAAAATAGTTGGTGTTTTCGATACCGGCGGTGATGCCGCGCAACGAGACCAGTTCGCCCAGCGAATAACGGGAAAGCAGGTGTTGTGCGTCGGAGTCGGAAACAGGGGTAAAAACGGCCATGGCGCGAATAAAAAGTTTAAGGTTGCGTCGTCAAAGGGCCGATTTTAGTCTACCCGCTGCAGCCTGTGACCCGCAGGCGTTAAAATTTTGGGCATTCTCTTCAAACAGGTCTTGTTGTGACAGATTCTTCAGGCGCCATTCGGCGCGGGCACCCGGGCTGGCGCTTGTGCGTCGCCCCTATGATCGACGTAACCGATCGCCATTGCCGGTTCTTTCATCGGTTGCTGGCGCCGCATGCCCGTTTGTACACCGAGATGATTACGACGGGTGCGATTGAAAACGGGCAGTTGCCGCGCCTGCTGGATTTCGACCCGGCCGAACACCCGGTGGCCCTGCAGCTTGGCGGAAGTGAACCCGATGCGCTGGCGCGCGCTGCCCGCATTGGCGAGCAGTGGGGCTACGACGAGATCAACCTGAACTGCGGTTGCCCTTCAGAGCGGGTGCAAAAAGGGGCGTTTGGTGCTTGTTTGATGGCCGAACCCCGCTTGGTGGCCGATGGCATCAAGGCCATGCAAGATGCGGTGTCGGTACCCGTGACGGTCAAGCACCGCCTTGGCCTGGACTACAACGAATCGTATGATTTCGTGCGCGACTTTGTGGGCGAAATCTACAACACCGGATGTCGAGTGTTTATTGTGCATGCGCGTAATGCCGTGCTTAAGGGGTTAAGCCCGAAAGATAATCGCGAAATTCCGCCGTTACGTTACGAGGTGGCGACGCGACTGAGCGCCGATTTTCCCGATGCCGTCGTGGTGCTCAATGGCGGGATTGCGCAAGCTGAACAGGCGGGGGCTTTGCTGGACCAGTTCGATGGTGTGATGCTGGGGCGTGCAGCCTGGCACGACCCGGGCGTGCTGTCTGACATCAGCCGGCTATGCTGGCCCGATACTCCGGTGGGCACACGGCAAGCGGTTGTGTCGGCCATGATGAACTATGCGGCGCAACAAGTGGCCCGGGGCGTGCCGTTGCGCGTGGTGGTCAGGCCCATGCTGGGATGGATGACAGGGCTTTATGGGGCGCGTCGGTGGCGCCGTATGCTGTCTGACCCTAACCTGTTGCGTGCAAACGACCCGGCCGTTATTGCAACCGCGTTGGCTCAGGTCGAGGTACCCAGCGGCCAGTAGTAACGCACGCAATGCACGGTGACAAGATATACAGCGTATTTTCGTGTCGTGGCAGGCATAACAATGCCTTAAAGCAAACGGGGGCATGTTGCCCCCGTTTTCATACCTTATCGTCTTCCGGGTCTTCCTGGCCTTCGGGCCAGTCGCGTATGTAAGCCTTGAGCATTTTGTTTTCGAACTTTTGCGCGGCCACAATGGCTTGGGCCATGTCGTAAAACGAAATCACCCCCAGCAGCACCGGGCCGTCCATGACGGGCATGTAGCGCGCGTGCTTGTCGAGCATGAGCCGCTGGACTTCGTCGGCGCTGGTGTTGGGCGTTACGCTGACGGGAGCGTCGTCCATGACGCTGCGAATGGTGAAATCGCCAATCAGGCCGTTGTTTTTGGTGAGGTGACGAATGATTTCGCGAAAGGTGAGCATGCCGACCAGTTCACCGTGTTCCATTATGACCAGCGAACCGATGTCTTGTTCGGCCATGGTGGCCAGCGCCTGGTTGATAGGGGTGTCGGGGGTGGCCGTGTAAAGGGTATTGCCTTTAACGCGTAGAATTTCACTGACTTTAAGCATGGCTTGCCTCCGTGGGCTTTTCTGGTTTTGTTGAATTATTCTGCACTATTCCGGGGCTTTCGGGTATAGCGATTTCCCCGTTCAGTACGTCTTCAATACTTATTTTTTGTTGGGCCGCCAGTGCGATCGATACTGCGGCGGCTAGGCTTGGGTCGTCGGCCAGGCCGTTTTGGCCGCGCTCTATCAGTAGTGCGTCAATCAGGGTGCCTAACTGGGCTTCGCGCAAGTCGCAGGCCAGCACCCAGTAATCTTGGCCTTTCTTTTGCGTGGGCACGACAAACCCCAACTGCTTGAGGGTGGCCAATACATTAGAAAGTTCGTTGTAGTGCAAACGTAAATGGGCCCCCAGAAAACGGGTGCTGCGGCCGGGTTCGCCACTTGCCTGTGTACTGCGCAGCAGACGGATGATACGTATGGCGTCGATGAACGTGGCCCCGGGCCGGCGTTGTTCGGCCCAGCGGCGAAGGCGCAAGCTGGGCAAGGTGGCGGCAACCGTTGCGCCAAACAAAATGGCCAGCCACGACAGATAAATCCAGAGCAGGAAAATAGGCAGGGTGGCGAAAGCCCCGTAAATAATGGTGTACGACGGAAACTTGGTAATGTAGAGCGCAAACCCCGACTTCATGGCTTCGAGGACGATCGCGGTACCAAAGCCGCCGGCCAGCGCATCGCGCCAGAATACATGTCGGTTGGGGACGCAGACAAACAAGGCGGTAAAGGCCAGCCCTGTAATGAACATGGGTATAAACGACAGCCAGAAGCGCACGCTCGACGTGATATGCCCAACGTTGAATACGGCCTGTTGGGCAAGATACGACGTGACCCAAAGGCTGGCCCCGGCCAGCACCGGCCCCAACGTAATAATGGCCCAGTACACCAGTATGCGTTGCGGTAATGGGCGCTGTTGCTCTACCTGCCAGATATCGTTTAAAGCGGTATCGATGGTCATGATCAGCATGACCGAAACCACCAGCAAAAACACAGTGCCCACGGCTGTTAGCCCCGAGGCCTGCGCGGCAAACTGGTTAAGGTAGCGCATGACAGTGTCAGACACCGTGGGCGGCATCAGGCTGTTGACCAGGAAGTTTTCAAGGGCTTCGCGAAAGTCGGCAAACAGCGGGAACGCAGTGAAAAGGGCCAAAATTACGGCCAGCATGGGCACAATGGCCAGCACCGTCGTGAATGTCAGGCTGGACGCTACCTGCGTCAGTTTTTTTTCGGCGGCGCGTTGCATGGCGTAGTGCAACACTTGCCGGGCATCGCAGCACCATTGGCCCAACCTTTTTGAAAGCGGGTCGGTAGCGCTACGGGATTCGGCTTCTGGTTTTGTCATTCGGTGATTGCGTTCATGACGAAGATCGGCATTCGGGTAATAATACCAGTATGAAACCCCAACTTAATCCTGTTTACCGCTACGGCGCCATTGCGTCGCTGGTGGGCCTCATCGTATTGTGTCTGGTTTGGGAGCTTGGCCTGGCCCCGTTGCGCCCGGGCGGCTCTTTGCTGGTGCTTAAAGTATTGCCTTTATTATTGCCCTTGCGCGGTGTATTGAAGGGTAGTGTGTACACGCTGCAATGGGCGTCCATGCTGATTTTGCTGTACTTCATGGAGGGGGTTGTCCGGGCTTATTCCGATCCGTCCCCATTGTCGGCCATGCTGGGCGGCGTCGAAATCGTGTTGTCGCTGGTGTTCTACCTGTGCGCCATTTTGTATGTCATGCCAGCCAAAAAGGCCGTCAAGGCCGCAAAAAAGGCTCAGGCTGCGGCTGAGCGGGGCGCCAATAACGCAGGCAATTCGGCATCGGGCGTCAAATGAATACTTCCAGCTCGCCATTTGGCCGGTTAAATGTCGGTAATTCGTTCGCTGGTTTGCCGGGTGATTTTTACACTGCGTTGCCCACACAACCGCTGGTACGCCCGCGGTTGCTGCATGCTAATCCTCAAGTGGCTCACATGCTGGGCTTGTCTACAGCCGACCTGGCCTCGCCCGGCTTCCTTGATGTGGTCGCGGGCAATCAACCCTTGCCGGGGGGCATGACCCTGGCGGCTGTGTACAGCGGGCATCAGTTTGGCGTGTGGGCTGGCCAATTGGGCGACGGTCGGGCGCATTTGCTGGGTGAAATCATCACCGATCAGGGCCCTTTCGAGCTGCAACTGAAAGGTTCGGGTATGACGCCTTACTCAAGGCGCGGTGACGGCCGGGCGGTGGTGCGTTCGTCGGTACGCGAGTACCTGGCGGCCGAAGCCATGGCCGGTCTGAGTATCCCGACGACACGCTCGCTGGCTCTCGTTGTTGCCGATGACCCAATCTATCGCGAATCCGTCGAAACGGCTGCAGTTGTTGCCCGGGTGTCGCCCAGCTTTGTCAGGTTCGGCTCTTTCGAGCATTGGGCCAATCATCCCGAACATTTAAAAGCGCTGCTCGAGTACGTCGTTCAGCGGTTTTACCCGCAATGCGCTAAAGCATTGCCTACCGACGACGCGCTGGGTGGGGCCAACCCACTGCAAAATATGGCGCTCAAGTTTCTGGGCGAGGTTGTGCGTCGTTCGGCTCGTTTGGTGGCCGATTGGCAAACCGTTGGTTTTTGCCATGGCGTCATGAATACCGACAACATGTCGGTGCTTGGCCTGACGCTCGACTATGGGCCCTATGGGTTTATGGATGCCTTCCAGGTCAACCATATTTGCAACCACACCGACACCCATGGCCGGTACGCCTGGAATGTGCAGCCATCGGTCATGAACTGGAATCTTTACCGCTTGGCCAGCGCCCTGACGGGGCTGGACATCGAACCTGACGCCCTTAAGGCGCAGCTGCAAGAGTTCGAACCGGTGTTTTTGCAGGCCTACCGGGCGAACCTGGTGCGCAAGTTTGGCTTGACCTACTGGGACGAAGACACCGATGCGCAATTGGTTGACGACTGGTGGCGCTTGCTGCACACCCAGTCTGCCGACTTCACCTTGTCATTTAGATATTTGGCTCAGGCCCCGCAAGACCCGGCATTGTTTTTGTCCTTGTTTACCCAACCCGATGCCGCCCAGGCCTGGCTCGCACAGTACACCGCAAGGCTGGCGACCGACGACCAAAACCCCGAGGCCCGTGTAGCCTGCATGAACGCGGCCAACCCGTTGTATGTGCTGCGTAACCATCTGGCTCAGCAGGCCATCGACGCCGCGCTGCGCGACGACGCTACCGAAATCGAAACCTTGCTGATGCTGTTGCAAGATCCGTTTACCGAGCGGCCCGGTTTCGAGGCGTACGCGGCCCCGGCACCCGATTGGGCGCGCGGTCTGGCGGTAAGTTGTTCGTCATAATGCAATAATCATGTTCTGTTCCTGGGTGGCCTCTGCGTGGCTCGCCCATATATCGTTGACCCTATTCAAAAATACCGTTAATCATGTCCGGCAATACTCTAGGCAAGTTGTTCTGTGTTTCTAATTTTGGCGAATCGCACGGCCCCGCCATTGGCGCTGTCGTCGATGGCTGCCCCCCTGGGCTGGCCCTGTCGGTCAATGACATCCAGGCCGAGCTCGATCGCCGTCGTCCGGGCACATCGCGTCATGTGACACAGCGCCAGGAGGCCGATCAGGTTGAGATTTTGTCGGGTCTGTACGAGGGGGTGACGACGGGAACACCGATTGGTTTGCTTATCCGTAACACCGACGCCCGCAGCAAAGACTACAGCAATATTGCCGATACTTTCCGCCCTGGCCACGCCGACTACGCCTACTGGAAAAAATACGAACATCGTGATCCGCGCGGTGGGGGCCGGTCGTCGGCGCGCCTGACGGCGCCTACCGTCGCTGCAGGGGCTATTGCCAAAAAGTGGTTGGCGCAAACTTACGGTATCAAGGTTCGCGGCTACATGAGCCAGTTGGGCCCGGTTTCCATTCCATTTCAAGATTGGTCGCACGTTGAGAACAACCCGTTTTTTGCGCCCAACGCCGACATCATCCCCGAGCTCGAAGCGTTCATGGATCAGCTGCGTCGCGACGGAGACTCGATCGGTGCGCGCATCGAGGTCGTTGCCGAAGGTGTGCCTGCAGGGTGGGGCGAGCCGTTGTACGACCGTCTCGACGCCGATATTGCGCATGCCATGATGGGCCTGAACGCGGTTAAAGGGGTATCAATCGGGGCTGGTTTCGGTTGTATCACGCAACGCGGTTCCGAGCACGGCGACGAAATCACACCCGATGGTTTCGAAACTAATCACGCAGGTGGTGTGTTGGGCGGTATTTCGTCGGGTCAGCCCTTGCTGGTGTCGTTGGCCATCAAACCTACGTCCAGCATCCGTGTCGAGCGTCGTTCGGTTAATCGCGCCAACGAGCCTGTGCAAGTTCAAACGTTGGGCCGCCACGACCCGTGCGTAGGCATTCGCGCAACCCCCATTGCCGAGGCCTTGCTGGCTATTATTCTTATGGATCACGCGCTGCGCCATCGCGCCCAGTGCGGTTAGCGGGCTACTGTTGCTGTTTGTATTGGTGTGAAGGAGATTGAAAATGAAGTCTGTTGCCATCCGTCGTTTTCTTTCTGCTGGGGCAGCCGTGCTTGCGCTGACGCTTGCCGGTTGTGCCGCTGTTCAAACCACCAATTCGGGTGCCGTGGGCATCCAGCGGCAGCAGTATATGTCCAGCCTGGTGTCCGAACAGCAGTTGCAACAAGAGGCTGCCTCGCAGTACAGCACGCTTATTTCTCAGGCGCGCGCGCAAGGGGCGCTTGATGTCAACGCGGCGCAAACCCGCCGTGTACAGGCCATTGCCCAGCGGCTGATTGCCCAGGTCGGTGTGTTTCGCCCCGATGCTGCGCAATGGAACTGGCAAGTTCATGTGCTCAAATCAAATGAAGTGAATGCCTGGTGCATGCCAGGCGGCAAAATCGCCGTTTATACCGGCCTGATCGACAAATTAAATGCGTCCGACGCCGAACTGGCCGCAGTCATCGGCCACGAAATTGCCCATGCCTTGCGTGAGCATGCTCGCGAGCAGGTGTCGCAGCAAATGGCTGCCAATATTGGGTTGTCGGTACTGGCGGCAGTTACCGGTAGTCAGGCCTCGGCCGACCTGGGCGGGGCACTTACCAATGTCATGTTTACTTTGCCCAACAGCCGTACCCACGAAATCGAGGCTGACCGTATGGGCGTTGAGCTGGCCGCGCGTGCCGGCTACGACCCATATGCAGCGGTTACCTTGTGGCAAAAAATGTCGGCGGTAAGCGGCGGGGCGGGGCAGCCTGAATTCTTATCAACGCACCCGTCGGCCGACACGCGCATCGCCGATTTGCAAAACATTGCTGCGCAAATGATGCCGTTGTATCAGCAAAGCCGCCGCTAGGCTGGTACTGCTTATACCAGTATATCTACTGCACTTGTACTAGCTTTCTGCGCTGTCATAATAAACGCGTAGCCTTCTTCAAATTACTCAAGAGTCTAGTCATGGCCCAAACACTGTACGACAAATTATGGTCTGCACACGTTGTGCACGAAGAAACCGACGGCACCTGTCTGCTGTACATCGACCGACAGTTGTTGCACGAAGTCACCAGCCCCCAGGCTTTCGAAGGCCTGGAACTGACCAGCCGCAAACCTTGGCGTATCAGCGCCAACTTGGCCGTGGCCGACCACAACGTGCCCACTGCCGGGCGCGACCAGGGTATTAAAGACGACATTTCTCGTCTGCAAGTCGAGACGCTGGACAAAAACTGCGAAACCTTTGGCATTACTGAATTTCGCATGACTGACCTGCGCCAGGGTATCGTGCACGTGATTGGACCCGAGCAGGGTGCCACGTTGCCCGGCATGACGGTGGTCTGTGGCGACTCACACACCAGCACGCACGGCGCGATTGGCGCCCTGGCGTTTGGTATTGGTACGTCAGAAGTCGAGCACGTGCTGGCCACGCAAACCTTGCTCATGAAAAAGAGCAAGAACATGCTGATCAAGGTCGAGGGCGAATTGCCGCGCGGCTGTACCGCCAAAGACCTCGTGCTGTATGTCATTGGGCAAATCGGTACGGCCGGTGCTACGGGTTATGCCATCGAGTTCGGTGGTAGCGCCGTGCGCAGCCTGTCTATCGAAGGCCGCATGACAGTCTGTAATATGGCCATCGAGGCCGGTGCCCGTTCGGGTATGGTCGCTGTCGACGACAAAACCATCGAATATTTCCGTGGCCGTCCTTATGCCCCCAAAGGCGAACAGTGGGATCAGGCCGTTACCTACTGGAAAACATTGCACAGCGATGAAGGCGCGCATTTCGATCGCGTGGTTGAATTGAAAGCGGCTGATATTCAGCCCCAGGTAACCTGGGGTACGTCGCCAGAAATGGTGTTGCCCGTCGACGGCCGCGTCCCCGATCCGGCGCTCGAGTCCGATCCTGTGCGTCGCAGCGGTATCGAGGGTGCGCTTAAGTATATGGGGCTCGAACCTAATACGCCCATCACCGAAATTCGCCCCGATGTCGTCTTCATCGGGTCGTGCACCAACTCGCGCATCGAAGACATGCGCGAAGCGGCGGCGGTTGTGCGCGGCAAGCGTGTTGCCGCCAACATCAAGCAGGCGCTGGTGGTGCCAGGTTCGGGGCTGGTCAAAGCCCAGGCCGAACAAGAAGGCCTCGATAAAATTTTTATCGAAGCCGGCTTCGAATGGCGCGACCCGGGTTGCTCGATGTGTCTGGCCATGAATGCCGACCGTCTCGAGCCGGGCGAGCGTTGTGCGTCAACTTCAAACCGTAACTTCGAAGGGCGTCAGGGGCAGGGCGGTCGTACCCACCTGGTCAGCCCGGCCATGGCAGCTGCTGCGGCGGTAGCCGGCCATTTCGTCGACGTTCGCGCTATTTAAAAGAGGTTATCCATGCAAGCATTTACTACTCATCAAGGTCTGGTGGCACCTCTCGACCGCGAAAACGTCGATACCGACTTGATCATGCCCAAGCAGTTTCTCAAGTCGATCAAGCGTACGGGTTTTGGCCCGAACTTGTTCGATACCTTGCGTTATCTTGACCATGGCGAACCCGGCATGGACAACAGCAAGCGGCCTTTAAACCCCGATTTCGTGCTTAATCAAGAACGTTATCAGGGCGCTTCGGTGTTGCTGGCGCGTAAAAACTTTGGTTGCGGCTCCAGCCGCGAGCATGCTCCCTGGGCCTTGCTGCAGTTTGGCTTCAGGGCGATTTTGGCCCCTTCGTTTGCAGATATTTTCTTCAATAACTGCTTCAAGAACGGCTTGCTGCCCATTGTCTTGCCCGAAGCCGAAATTTCCCGCCTGTTTGACGACGTCAACGCCAAGCCGGGTTATCGTTTAAGCATCGACCTGGACGCGCAAAAAATCGTCACTGACGACGGGCGTGAACTGTCTTTCGATATCGAGCCTTTCCGTAAGCATTGCTTGTTGAACGGCTTGGATGACATCGGCATGACCTTGCAAAAGGCCGACAAAATCAAGGCGTTCGAAGCTGAACGTCTGGCACGTCATCCCTGGCTTGTGGGTCAGCCCGGGGCCTGATCCGTCCTCTCAGCTTGCACGCGCATGCGTGTGCAAGCTTTGTTTGTGTTGTCGCCGGTTTGGCCGCAGCACGCAGCGGCCCGCTATTGCGGGCCACGCTGTTTCTGACAATTATTTTTATAGATACGTTATGACTAAGAAAATTGCGGTGTTGCCCGGTGACGGGATTGGTACAGAAATTATCGAGCAGGCCGTGCGCGTGTTGGGCGCCCTGAAGCTGGATCTGGATCTTGAAACCCAGCCGGTGGGTGGTGCAGCTTACGATCAGTATGGTCACCCCTTGCCGCCAGTTACCCTCGAGCTGGCCAAGAAGGCCGATGCCATTTTGTTTGGTGCTGTCGGCGACTGGAAATATGACAACCTGCCGCGTGAACACCGCCCGGAACAAGCTATTTTGGGCCTGCGCCGTGCCTTGGGGTTGTTTGCCAACTTGCGTCCTGCCATTTTGTATCCCGAACTGGCTAACGCCTCGTCGCTCAAGCCCGAAGTCGTGGCCGGGCTGGACATCCTGATCGTGCGCGAGTTGACCGGTGACATCTATTTTGGTCAGCCCCGCGGTGTACGCGAATTGTCCGATGGCCCCTTCAAGGGCGACCGTCAAGGGTTCGACACGATGCACTACGCCGAGACCGAAGTGCGCCGTATTGGCCATGTGGCTTTCCAGGCAGCACGCAAGCGCGGCAAAAAGCTGTGCAGCGTCGACAAAGCCAATGTGCTCGAAACCTCCCAGTTCTGGCGCGACATCATGATCGACGTCGCCAAAGAATACCCCGATGTCGAACTGACCCATATGTATGTTGATAATGCCGCCATGCAATTGGTGCGTGCGCCCAAGGCATTCGACGTCATCGTCACCGGTAACCTGTTTGGTGATATTTTGTCCGACGAAGCGGCCATGCTGACGGGTTCCATTGGTATGTTGCCCTCAGCTTCGCTGAATGCGTCTAACCAGGGCTTGTATGAGCCCAGCCACGGTTCGGCCCCCGATATCGCTGGCAAAAACATCGCCAACCCGCTGGCAACTATTTTGTCGGCCGCCATGATGTTGCGTTACTCGCTCGACGCGGCACCTCAGGCCGATCGCATCGAAGCGGCCGTGCAGAAAGTCTTGCAGCAAGGTTTGCGTACAGCCGACATCTACGAGGCAGGTACGACACGCGTTTCAACCTCTGAAATGGGCGACGCCGTACTTAAAGCGTTAGAATAGAACGTTTATTTTTAACTTTCAGGTGAATTTTTTATGACTCAATCAGTAGGTTTGGTCGGCTGGCGCGGCATGGTTGGTTCGGTGCTCATGCAGCGCATGCGCGACGAAAACGACTTCTCTTTGTTCCAGCCCGTTTTCTTTTCCACCAGCAATGCCGGTGGCAAAGCACCCGCCTGGGCCGATGGCGCGGGCCCGCTGCAAAATGCCTACGACATTGAAACCCTGAAAAAGCTGCCCATTATTGTGACGGCCCAAGGCGGTGACTACACCACCGAGGTCTATCCTAAACTGCGTGCTGCAGGCTGGGATGGCGTCTGGATCGACGCGGCCAGCACCTTGCGCATGAAAGACGACGCAATCATTGTGCTCGACCCGGTCAACCGGGCGGTCATCGATGCTGCGTTGCAGCGTGGTGTTAAAAACTTTGTGGGCGGTAACTGCACGGTCAGCTGCATGCTGATGGGTCTGGCAGGTTTGTTCAACAACGACCTGGTCGACTGGATGACCAGCATGACCTACCAGGCGGCGTCTGGTGGCGGTGCGCAGCACATGCGCGAACTGCTCACCCAGTTCGGCATCATTAACCAGTCGGTCAAGTCCTTGCTCGACGATCCCGCATCGGCCATTCTCGAAATCGATCGCGGCGTTCTGCAAACACAAAAAGACGCCGACTTGCCTCGTGACCATTTCGGTGTGCCGCTGGCAGGCAGCCTCATTCCCTGGATCGACAAAGATCTGGGTAACGGCGTGTCGCGTGAAGAATGGAAAGCCGAAGCCGAGACCAATAAAATCCTGGGTCGCGGCGAAGCCTTTGGCACCGAGCCAACGCGCATCGACGGTCTGTGCGTGCGTATCGGCGCCATGCGCTGCCATAGCCAGGCGCTTACGCTGCACCTCAAGCGTGATGTCCCGCTCGACGAAATCACCGACATCATTCGCGAGGGTTCCAAATGGGCCAAGGTCATTCCTAACGAGCGCGAAGCCACCATGCAGGGGCTGACGCCTGTGGCTGTTACAGGTACACTCGACATTCCTGTAGGCCGTCTGCGCAAGATGTCGATGGGGCCGCAGTACCTTAGCGCCTTCACCGTTGGCGATCAGTTGTTGTGGGGTGCTGCCGAGCCGCTGCGTCGCATGCTGCGCATCACTTTGGGCGAACTCTAATATGCACAAATCTCATCGCTGGGCTGTAAACAAGTTGTCTTTACGTGTGGTGTCTGCGGTTATTTTGGCCGCCGCTTCGTTCAGCACTTCAGTTCATGCGATGAGTTTCGGGCATTCGCGCCTGTTGTCGTCAACAGGCCAGCCCTTACGTGTCCAGGTGCCGGTGCACAACCTTACGCCCGACGACATCCAGTCGTTGTCGGTTGTGGTGGCGCCGGCGTCGGCCTGGCAGCAGGCCGGTTTAACGCCGCCCGTCGATTTATCCTCCATGCAAGTGGGGTTGGTCGACGGTATGCGGGCCGGGTCTCGCACCATCACTGTTAGCTCGGCGCAACCTTTGTCGGCCAATGTGGCCGACCTCCTGCTCGTCGTGCGTTCTGCGTCCGGCCAGCAACAACATCAGGTCAGCTTGCTGGCGCCTACCGACATGCAAGTGGTTCGCGCTGCACAGTCTCAGGCGCCTATCATGTCGTCATCGGGTGTTGGCAGCCCGCCGCAAGGGCAGGGCGAAAGCCGCCCGGCTATCCAGGTGCGTCAGGGCGACACCCTGTTCTCGCTGGCGCGTCGTCACGCCGTGCCTGGCGTGTCGTTGTATCAATGGATGGTCGCGGTGCAGTTGGCTAACCCCAATGCATTCATCAGCGATAACGTCAACCTGGTCAAGGCAGGTGCGTCGCTCGTCGTACCCGACCAAGCCGCACTAACCGCACTTACCGACGCGCAGGCGCGTCGCGTGTTCCAGCAACATGCGGCGGCATTTGCACAATATCGGCAACGGCTGGCACGTCAAACCGGCGCGCCGTTGCAGTCTGGTGCAACCGACCGCGGTGGCGTTTCACCAGCGGCCAATACGTCGTCCTCAATGTCAAGCACGCCGCAAAGTGCGGCCGACAAGCTCGTTTTGGCTTCGGCGCAAACGGCGTCTGGCGCACCCGCCGCCGACGACGCGCGCGTGGCTACTCAGAAAAACACTGAAGAGGCTCGTGAGCGTATCGCCGACCTCGAAGAAAACGTTAAAACCCTGAACCAAGCTTTGCAACAGCAGGGGCCGGCGGCTACTGAAGCTGTCGCCGATGGCGTCTCGGCTTTAGCAGAAGCTGTTGGGCAAGTGGCGCAAACGGCGTCTAATCTTGCATCTGGCGCCGATACCGGTGCAGCTGCAACGACCGCCGGTGCATCCGCGCAAGCGGGTTCCGCATCGTCTGCAACGACAGGGGCCGGAGCAACAACCGCCGCTAACGGCGCCACCGGGGCTACGGCCGCCGGTAGTGCTGCCACCGAAACCGTCGCTGGCGCATCAACGGCGGGCGCAACAGGTTCGGGCGTGTCCGTAACCGCTGCGTCGGCCGGTTCAACCTCAATGCCGGGCGCGTCGTCGCCGGGCGCAAACAGTGCTTCATCCGATGCCTCATCGGCGTCTTCCTCACCTTCCAAGGCTGTCACTCCTGTGTCGTGGTTTCAAGATAATTTGCTGGTCATCATTACCGGCATCCTGGCAATTATTGTGCTTGTTGTTGCGTGGTTGTTGCGTCGCGTGGGTCGCGCCGACGACTCGACCGACTCCGGTATTACCGAAGACATGGTGCGTGAGCGTCTTCAGGGCATCAACCTTGATCTCGACGACGACAACCAGAAACCCGGAACGCGTACGTAAGTCTTATGCCTCGTATTGCATTGGGCCTGGCCTACGATGGTGCGCCCTGGCGCGGTTGGCAAACACAACCCGACGGACAGACCATACAAGACGAGCTGCATAAGGCACTGCTGTCGTTTACTACCCAGCCTATAGAAACCGTCTGCGCGGGCCGAACCGATGCGGGCGTGCATGCGGTTGGACAGGTTGTTCACCTCGATACCTCGGTAGAGCGCAAGCTTGAATCTTGGGTGAGGGGGTTGAACACGTTGCTGCCCGACAGCATCGCAGTGCAGTGGGCCGCTCATGTGCCCGACGATTTCCATGCGCGCTTTTCTGCTACGGCTCGAACCTATGTATACGTGCTTCGTAACAGCCGTGTACGCTCACCATTGACCCGGTCCCGGGCGGGTTGGGCTTATCAGCCGCTAGATCTTCACGCCATGCGCAATGCCGCAGCCCGTCTTTTGGGCGAGCACGATTTCAGCAGTTTCAGGTCTTCTCAGTGCCAGGCGGCCAGCCCTGTGCGTACCCTTGAAATCGCCGACATCCAGCAGCATGGCGAGTTTTTCATCTTTACCTTCAAGGCGAATGCGTTCTTGCATCATATGGTGCGCAACCTGATGGGGACCTTGCTTTACGTGGGTTTAGGCCGACAGCCTGCGTCATGGGTCGATACATTGCTTGCCGAGCGTGATCGTCGTTTGGCCGCGCCTACGTTTGCCGCCAATGGCTTGTATTTTGCGCGTGTCGATTACCCGGCTCATTTCGGGTTGCCAATTGTCGATGCGCACAAAAATTTTATCGATCATCTGGGGCTGGCGGGCTCGGGTTTACAGCCCCTTTTTTAACAGTTGCAGGCGTGCTGTTCATGGAGCAGGCCGTACGGCAAGCACGCCGGGATAATGCCGCGACTACGTCCGGCGCGTTAGAATCTGTCTCAGCGTTTCCCGAATATTTCTTTTTCAAGTCAATTCCATGACCTTTTTACTCTCAGTGGCGCGCGCAATCGATGCGCTTAATCGCCTGGTAGGGCGGGTCGTTATCTGGCTGACATTGGTCGTGGTGATCATCAGCGCGGGTAACGCCGTGGTGCGAAAGGCGTTTCATGTCAGTTCCAACGCCTGGCTCGAGTTGCAGTGGTATTTGTTTGGCGCCATTTTTTTGCTGGCGGCCGGGTACACCTTTTTGTGCAACGAGCACGTTCGCGTTGACATCTTGTCGCAAAAATTATCCCGTCGCACCCAAGTCAAAATTGATATTTTCGGCGTTCTGTTTTTCATGCTGCCCGCCTGCCTGCTTATTTTCTGGTTGTCTATTCCCATGTTTGTCGATTCGTTCGTGCTCAACGAACAATCGTCAAACACAGGTGGATTGGTCCGTTGGCCGGCGAAGCTGTTGATACCGGTGGGTTTTGGCCTGCTTGCGCTTGCAGGCGTGTCGCATTTAATTAAATGTGTGGGTTTCTTGCGTGGCCAGTGCGATGACCCCATGCTGGTACAAAAAGACGATGACATGACGCTGGTAGACGGTGTGCATGCCGAAAACCTGAATGGCACCGGAGTCAAACCATGATGTTTCTGGTTGAAAACCTCGCGCCCATCATGTTCTTTAACCTGGTGGTGTTTTTACTGCTGGGGTTTCCCGTCGCGTTCGGGCTTGCGGCTATCGGCATTTTGTACGGTTTGTTGGCGGTCGAGTTGGGTATGATTCAGCCCGCTTTGTTTCAGGCCTTGCCCCAGCGCGTTTTTGGTATTGTGGCCAACGATACCCTGCTGGCGGTACCATTTTTCACCCTGATGGGGCTGATCCTCGAACGATCCGGCATGGCTGAAGACTTGCTCGAAACCATCGGCCAGTTGTTCGGTCCGATTCGTGGCGGTTTGGCCATCGCTGTGGTGTTGGTGGGTGCGATGCTGGCCGCCACAACCGGTGTGGTGTCGGCTTCCGTCATTTCAATGGGCCTTATTTCTCTGCCCATTATGTTGCGCTACGGGTACGACAGGCGGCTGGCCACCGGCGTCATTGCCGCTTCGGGTACGTTGTCGCAAATTATTCCGCCATCGCTCGTGTTGATTATTCTGGCCGATCAATTGGGTCGCTCTATCGGCGACATGTACCGTGGCGCCATGTTGCCCGGCTTGTTGCTTACCGGTGCCTATATTGCTTACGTCATTATTATCAGTTTGCTCAAGCCTTCAGCCGCGCCTGCCTTGCCGCCCGAGGCCAGGGTGTATGTCGAACCCAACGGGCGACGCGGTTTGCGGTCGCTGTCTGTTCTTGTGCTGTTATCGGCAGCGGCCGCTTACTTTGCCACGCAGCATTATTTTGCCGACCGTACCGACGTGCCCTTTGACGAGAAGGTTGTCATTGTGTTGTTGGCGGGTGGGCTGACGGCCTGGGTAATTGCGCTGCTTAATAAAGGGCTCAAGCTGGGCTGGTTATCGCAAATCGCCGAGCGGGTCACGTTTGTCATGATCCCGCCGCTGTTTCTTATTTTTTTGGTGTTGGGCACAATTTTTATTGGCTTGGCCACGCCAACCGAAGGCGGCGCCATGGGGGCCGTGGGGGCTTTACTCATGGCGCTTGCGCGCCGCCGCCTTACGCTAAAGCTATTGAAGCAAGCGATGGAAACCACCACGCGCCTGTCGTGTTTTGTGGTGTTCATACTGGTCGGTTCGACTATCTTCAGTTTGAGCTTCCGCGGCATTAACGGCGACTTGTGGGTCGAGCACTTGCTGGCCGGGTTACCCGGCGGCCAGTGGGGCTTTCTTATCGTTGTTAGTGTTTTGACGTTCGTGCTGGCGTTCTTTCTCGACTTTTTCGAGTTGGCCTTTATTATTGTGCCGCTTCTGGGGCCTGTCGCCGACAAAATGGGCATAGACCTGATCTGGTTCGGTGTATTGTTGGCCGTCAATATGCAAACGTCGTTTGTGCACCCGCCGTTTGGTTTTGCCTTGTTCTATCTGCGGTCGGTCGCGCCTAAGTCCGACTATATCGACCGCGTCACCGGGCAGCGGGTGGCCAAGGTCACCACCGGCGAGATTTATTGGGGCTCCATCCCGTTCATCGTAATTCAGTTGCTGATGGTGGCGGCTGTATTGGTGTTCCCGGGCATGGTGACGCATTACAAGTCAAATGCGCCTGTGCAAGACGCCGCTACCGTCGACCTGCAAGGCGCCAACTATGGCACCGATTATGGTGGGTACAACGCTGAAGGCACGCCGGATGCGGCCGCCGCTTTTCAGTAATGCCGCTTTGTTTTAAAGGCTTTTTATGATGCAGTATCGAACCCGGATTAAAGTTTGCGGGTTAACGCGTAGCGAAGATGTTCACGCCACCGTGGCGGCCGGTGCCGATGCCATTGGCCTGGTGTTCTATCCAAAAAGCGCACGTTGTGTTTCCATTGATCAGGCACGTGCTCTGCGTTTGGCCGTGCCTGCGCTGGTTGATGTCGTTGCCTTGTTTGTCAACGCCGATGCCGATCATGTCAACCAGGTGATCGATCAGGTTCAGCCTGATGTCCTTCAGTTTCATGGCGACGAGTCTCCTGAATACTGTCGCCAATTCGGGCGGCGTTATATGCGTGCTTTTCGCGTGGGCGGCCCCGGGCTAGAAACTCCGCAAAAAGTTCACGCGGCGTGCTTTGAGTTCGCGGACGCATCGGCGTGGCTTTTCGACAGCTACAGCGCCGGCTATGGCGGTAGTGGGCGCAGTTTCGACTTTTCTTTGCTCGATGCCTTGCGCGCGGATCCAAACGCTCGACCCCTGGTGCTGGCCGGCGGGCTAAACGCACAGTCAGTGGCCGACGCCATGGCAAGTGTGCGCCCGTTTGCTGTAGACGTCAGTAGCGGGGTAGAGGTCTCGCCAGGCGTTAAAGCACCTGAACGTGTGGCTGAGTTTATTGCTGCTGTGGGGCAGGCCGACGCGGGGGCCCGTAGCTCTTGCTGACGAAGGCTACTTCTTCAACCCCTCGTCTTTGGTTAATGACTAACGTCAATGTAAAAAAGAAGTTGCACATCAGGTTGCACAAGCGCGGCAAAATCATGGGTACATCCCTACCTTCTTGTTCTACACGCACCATGGCCCTAATAGCCTTTTTGGCGGCTGATCGCGCCAGATGAAGCTGGGGGATGGGCGCAATGCCACGTGGCAATACAAAGCCGTTGACGCGGTCTTTTATCTGCGCCCGATAGTGGGTCAACCTGGATTGCAACCACGCAATATCGACGTCGTCGACTGCCAGTCGGCCCCGAATTGAGCCATTGACATGAAAGGCCAGGGGTTGCAGACGGTCGAGGTCGGCGACCAGGTCGGGCATGTCGGTCGGCATATACGACAGCGCCGCGCCAATATGCCCGCACAACTCATCGGTCACGACTTCAAAATCACACAATACCGATGTTTCGTAAATGAACGGATAACAGAGCTCGTCAATATTTTGGCCGGGTTTCATAGGTTCTATGTGCGTTTGATCTAAAGCCAAGGGGCCTGGGTCGGGTCGTATCCGCTAACGCGATGCTGTGTAGCATGCCGCAATCACGGGTGGGTTCGCGTCCAGGTCGACGCGAATAGAGGTACGAAACACGCGGCTGAGCTGTTCCTGCGTCAGGACTTCGGCCGGCGTACCTACGCATTCGCTTTGGCCCTCGTGCATCAGGCAAATCTGGTCGCAGTAATGGGCGGCTAAGGCAAAGTCGTGCAAGGCAATAATGACGACATGCCCCTGGTTGGCGTAGGTGCGCAGGCTGTTCATTACGCTGCGCTGGTAGAACAAATCCAGGCTTGCGGTGGGCTCGTCGGCAATTAGCACATCAGGGCGGCCAGCCAGAACACGTGCCAGCCAAACGCGGGCGCGTTCGCCGCCCGACAGTTTGTCGATACGTCGACGGCGCATGTGCGCGATGCCCGCCGCCGTCATTGCTTCGGTAATGGCAGCGGCATCGTTGTCGCCCCATGGCAAACGCCCCATGGCCACGATGTCTTGCACCGATAATGGCCAGACGCTGTCGCCTTGTTGAGGAAGCAGGCCAATGCGGCGTGCGCGTTCACGCGGCGCCATGGCGGCTATATTGGTCCCGTTGAAAAGGTTTTTGCCGTGGTAAGGCAGCAAGCCGGCCAGGCAGTGAAGCAGCGTTGATTTACCCGCGCCGTTGGGGCCAATGACACCGACTAGTTGGCCGGCATGGGCCGAGAAATTGATGTCATTCAGTCGATCGGGAAGCGATAAATGACGGACATCGATCATTGCCATTGTTTGCGTCCTCTCCAGATCAGCCACAGCAGTAGCGGGGCGCCTAATAAGGCCGTCAAAACGCCGAGCTTTATTTCTCTGCCTGCTGGCATCAAGCGTACAAAAATATCGGCGATGCAGACCAGTGCGGCACCGGCAAGCGCGGAAGGAATCAGCAGCCGGTCGGGCCGATGCGCGACGAACGGGCGCACAATGTGCGGCACCAGCAGGCCCACGAAGCCGATATTGCCTGCCACCGCGACGGAAGACCCCACCAGCAATGCGGCACCCAACACGATATGGCGGCTGCCTTGTGCAAAACTCAGCCCCATACTTTGTGCCACTTGCTCGCCCAGACTCAATGCCGACAGCAGTTGGCGTTGCCGCCAGATCAAGAGGGTGCCCGCAGCCAGTGCAGGAAGCAATATAGCTAAATGATTCATGCCGCGTTCCGACACTGAGCCCAGCAGCCAGAAGACCAACTCTTGCATGGCGTAGGGGTTGGGCGCGAAATTAAGCACAGCGGCCAGGGCAGCTCCGGCCAGGGTCGATACCGCTAGCCCAGCCAGAATAACAGTGGCCGCTTGTGCTGTGCCGGCAAGCCATAGCATGAGCATCAGCGCCAGCCCGGCCCCGGCCAGTCCGGCTACCGCCGGAGCGAGTCCCCCCAATTGGGGCAGCAGGCCAAAATAAAAGACGGCGGCCGCGCCCAGCGCAGCGCCCTGACTGGCTCCGGTAATGCTGGGGTCAGCAAGTGGGTTGCGCAACAGCCCTTGCAGGGCGGCGCCGCTCAGACCAAGGGCTGCGCCCACAGCAAGCGCCAGCAGGGTCCGTGGCAAACGAATGTCGCCAATAATCACGGCTGCCGGCGTGGCGTCTCCTCGTATCCAGTCGAGCAGTCCGCTTACCACGCCAACGGGTGTAGACCCCACTGTCAGCGATGTGATTGCCGCTGCCAGCATGACGGCCAGACAGATTAATGTCGTCATTCAAGCCACCTGTGCAAGTCGTCTATCAATTCCCACGTCCAGGGGCCAGGACACTGCCAGCGCCAGTAATCGGTCGACAGCCATCGGCTTGGTGGCAGGGCGCTGCGCAGTGCGGGGTGCGCCGTGAAAGCGTTGGCCAAAGCATTTCCTTCGGTAGACGCCCACAGTATGGCCTCGGGCGGGTCGGTGACAACGCGTTCCAGATCAAGCTGTTGGTAGCCGGGCGCGTCCAAATAATTGCGCCAGCCGGCCTGCGTTAGTACGTCGTGTTCGAATGTGTTTGTGCCAGTCCCAACCCCGTTGGCACCCAGTAACAGCAGTCGTGGTGCCGTGTTGGTCTCGGCTTCTGCGTTTTTTTCAGTTTGGGGATGCGGCGCTGCGCCGGGATGTGCACGCCCGGCAGGTTTATTCAGTAAGGAAAGCGC
The DNA here is from genome assembly GCF_003788685.1 of Pusillimonas sp. NJUB218. Lineage (NCBI taxonomy): Bacteria > Pseudomonadati > Pseudomonadota > Betaproteobacteria > Burkholderiales > Alcaligenaceae > Pusillimonas > Pusillimonas sp. NJUB218. Next base: position 68,603 of record NZ_NQMK01000009.1, on the reverse strand, counting down.
AAGGTGTTCGTAGGTTCGAATGCCGTCCAGACTGGTTGGCAAGGGCAGTATTGCGACCCTGAAGCCCAGGGTTTTCAAGCGGTTGCGCAGCGTAATAGCGTTGTATTCGCCGGTAATGATCAGGTCGGGCTTGAGTTCAATAATGCGTTCGAGTGTGCCGTCGTGGCGCGGCCAGTCGCGCTGTAGCCCTTTGGGCTGATAGGGTGGGTTGACGGGTGACAATGCCGCGACCTGTGCTGCATCGGCATGACGCGCCAAAATCCAGTCAGTGCACAGGTCGAGCGACACAATACGCTGCGGCGGTACGGCCGCCGGCAAGGCTTGTGCCGTTGCTTGAGCGGTGGCCAGCCCGGGCAGCAAGCTGCCCAGGCACACCCCGAAGCACAAGGCGGCTGAAAGTATTCGCTTAGAAACGATACTCGGCACTGGCATAGAAGTTGCGCCGGTCTTCGGGGTAGGCATTGAATGAAGTGTTTGAGCCATTCACGATACCGTATGAATAGTATTTTTCGTCAAACAAATTGTTTACGCCCGCCGCCAGTCGCCAGTTGTTGATCTGGTGGCTGATTTTGAAGTCGGTAATCGTATAAGAGGGCATGCTTCTGAAGCGATTGGCCTGGTCATTGTCGTAGCGTTGGCTGCCAACATACTGCACGTACAGCGTGGCCCGGGTCGCGGCCGTCACTTGCCAGCCCAGGTTGACGCCAATGCGGTCTTTGGGTACGAGCGGTACCCGGTTGCCTGCCACATTAATACCGTTGTAGGTGCCTTCACGGAAGGTCGCTTGTGTCCGGGTGTAGTTGACGGCAACATCGACGCTATCCCATAAGGCGACGCGACCTTCCAGTTCAAGGCCGCGGTGGCGGGTAGGCGATAAGTTCATGTTGGTGAAGGTTAGCGCGTTGTAATGGATTTCGTCGGTCACATCCATATTGAAGAGCCCAACGCGCAGGCCAGCCACGGCATTTTGCCACTCAATACCAACTTCAGTGTCTCGCGACTGCTGCGGCCTGAGCAAGTCGGCGCACGGGGCTGAAAAACAGTTGTTGTCATTGATGTTTGCAACCCGGAAGCTACGCCCCGTTCTGGCGTAGGCCGAGAGGCCTGCGCCTAGGGTTTGCTGGATCGCAATTTCGTGTGCCGTCAAATGGTGATTGGCGCGGCGGTCTGAGCGCGTGCCGATTTTTTGCCATTGATGCTGCTCGACAGCTTCACGACGCACGCCGAGACTGACACGTGTTCCTGTCGCAAAATCCATTTCGTTGCGTAAATACACCGCTTTGTTGGTCTGCTTGCCACGTTCGTCGCCGCTTTGTGTGCCGGTCGACGCTGTGAAAGTATTCTTTTTGGCAGACCAGTCACTCCAGTCGAGTCCGACGCTAAGGCTGTTCTTGATAGTGTTGAATTCGGTTTGCCAGATTGCGCGCGGTGAGATGCTGAACACGTCGATATCGTCTTCAGACTTGTAATCCCAGCCGGTGTACATAAAACGGGTTTTTTTCTCGCGATAGCTGGTGTCCATCGCTAGCGTGACCGCACCCAGCGCTTTTTCGCCACGCAAGGCAAACATGTGGCTTCGGCTGTTCAAGTAGTCATCAGGCGATTTTGTACCTCGCCGGTCGGAGTCAAGTTGTGCTTCGGTGCGGTCGCCGGCCAAACCCGACTTCTGCTCGTCGGCCATGAACGACAAGGCCACAAAATCATTTTGATTGCCGAAACGGGCTTCGCCATTGACGTTGTTACTTGTGGCGCGGTTGTTGGCGCGGTAGTTATCCGATTCGTAGCGTTGAGCATCCAAACGCCCGCCCCAATGCTCGCCGCCGACTTGCAAGCCGCCTCGTACATCGCGTGACTTATGACTACCGGCTTGGGTAAACACATACCCGGATAGCGGTGTGCCAACAGGAGATTTAGTGATGATATTGATGGTGCCGGCGCTGGCGCCGCCGCCATACTGCACCGCGCCCGAACCTCGCAAAATTTCGATGCGTTCAATGGTTTCGATGGGGATGGACGAAAGGCGTGCCGGTGCATTTTCATTTTCTGAAATGCGCTGACCGTTGAGCAGTACCAGCGTATTCTGGTCGCCTGTCATGCCAAAGCCGCGCAAATCCAGATTGGCGTCGGGTAAGCCCGCAAGATTCGTGCGAGTGTAAACCCCACCCAGTTTACTGAGCACTTCAGATACGTTAGTGGCCGAGCTGTCGCGGATTTCCTGGGCGGTAATGACCTGGGCTGCGATAGGGCGGTCTTGCTGGGCGGACTCAAAACGCGAAGCCGTAACAACAACGGGTTCGAGCAGGCGTTCGGCGTGAACGGGCGTAAAGATGGCCGCTGACAGCAAGGCTGCCAGGGGGGTAAGACGAGTTTGCATGGTGTTCCCTTTGCGACAAGCGACCCCGCATGTCGGTGTAATGAAATGACAATACCAAAGGGAAATGTGCAGACCATGGCGACCGCACGGGCCGCAACAGCCGGTGCCAGGTCCCCGTGGCATATCGCTGGGCGTAGCAGGCCGGTATCCGGGCTCACAAGTTTTGACGTACCGCCTTCCCGGGTAGAACCCAGTGGCATTGTGGTACGCCCGCACTTGCTTACCGTTGCGGGGGCAGCAGCGGGTTTGTCTGATTAAAAGACGCACCGCTTTCCCGTTTAACCATCATCAAGACTGACAACGGCACCTGAAACGGGGCGAATTATACATCTTTGCCAGGGTTGTCCCGATATTGTGTCGGGAAGTGAGGCTTGGTTAAAGCGTGTGTATCCACAGGTGATGGGGTGGAAACCATAATTTTTAACGGTATTTCCGCTTGCCCGACAAACTGGATCCGTTCCTCTGTTCCAAGCCGTAGGGTTTTTTCAAAATATGTGTCTGGTCAGGCTTTGAGCATGCCGGCGGGAAGGCTTTGACCGTGGATGCAAGGGCGCGGCTGTTTGAGTGGGCGTTTTCGACCCCTTGGGTCGAGCCCACGAGTTCCGCGCCCGCCACGGGCAAGGTCTGGACGCCGGGTAGCCCCGTAGGGGGCATGCGATGCCTGGCCGGACACATATTTTGAAAAGGCCCCGTTAATGGGAACGAGCCAACATTGTTGCAGACAACAAAAAACCCGCAGAGCCAAACTGGCTGCGGGTTTTTAGTGTGGCCACCGATTAAAAAATATCGGCAACATAAAAATGGTAGGCAGTACTGGATTCGAACCAGCGACCTCTACGATGTCAACGTAGCGCTCTAACCAACTGAGCTAACCGCCTAAAGAACGCTACTATAGCGCATTAAAAAATGGCTTGTCAAGCCAAAAGCGCTGTTGCGTGTGTGTTTTTTTAAAAATATCTGTCGTCGAGTGGATTGCCTGCAATGTTACACTAGGGGTCGATAAGCTCGGTATTATTGCGCGTGCAAGGTTTTTTAGCTGCGGTACCTGGCAAGCATAATCAAAAACGCGGCGTGTGCCGGGTTTTTTCAGGATAGGTTTTTATGGTTCAAATTACGTTGCCCGATGGTTCGCAGCGCGAATTCCCCGGTCCCGTTTCTGTTAACGATGTTGCGTACTCTATTGGTACGGGGCTAGGTAAAGCCGCATTGGCCGGGCGTGTGTCGTTCGACAACGACGAGGGCAAACTGGTTGACACCAGTTACGTCATTGAACGCGATGCGAAGCTCGCTATCGTTACCGCCAAAGATGCCGACGGTCTTGACCTTATCCGTCACTCGACGGCGCATTTGCTGGCCTACGCCGTAAAAAGCCTGTTTCCTGATGCCCAGGTAACAATTGGGCCGGTGATCGACAACGGTTTTTACTACGACTTTTCGTACAAGCGTCCGTTCACTCCCGACGACTTGGCCGCCATCGAAAAGAAAATGGCTGAACTGGCCCGCAAAGACGAGACGGTGACGCGTGAAGAGTGGTTGCGCGACGACGCAGTAGCGTTTTTCAAGAGCATCGGCGAAACCTACAAAGCCGAGATCATCGCGTCCATCCCTTCAAACGAGCCTATCAGCCTTTATCGTGAAGGCGACTTTATCGACTTGTGCCGCGGCCCTCACGTGCCGTCAACCGGCAAGCTGAAAGTATTCAAGCTCATGAAGGTGGCTGGCGCCTACTGGCGCGGCGACAGCAACAACGAAATGCTTCAACGCATCTACGGGACAGCCTGGGCCACCAAAGAAGACCAGCAAGCCTACCTGACCATGTTAGAAGAGGCCGAAAAACGCGACCATCGCAAACTAGGCCGCGAGCTGGGCTTGTTCCACTTTCAAGACGAAGCACCCGGTCTTATTTTCTGGCACCCCAAAGGCTGGACACTCTGGCAGCAGGTCGAGCAATACATGCGTGGCGTGTATCGTGATAACGGTTACCAAGAGATCAAGGCGCCACAAATTCTCGATCTGTCGCTCTGGAAGAAAACCGGTCACTGGGACAACTACTCCGAGAACATGTTCACGACCGAGTCCGAGAACCGTGTCTACGGCTTGAAGCCCATGAACTGCCCAGGTCACGTGCAAATTTTCAATGCCGGCTTGCACTCCTATCGTGAGCTACCCATTCGTTATGGCGAATTCGGCCAGTGTCACCGAAACGAACCGTCGGGTTCGTTGCACGGCATGATGCGCGTTCGTGGTTTTACGCAAGACGACGGCCACATATTTTGTACCGAAGACCAATTGCAAGACGAGTGCGCTGCGTTTACCGCATTGCTGCAAAAGGTCTATGCCGACTTTGGCTTTACCGAAATTTTGTACAAAGTGGCTACACGCCCCGAGAAGCGTATTGGCAGTGACGAGGTCTGGGACAAGGCCGAACAGGCGCTGATGGAAAGTCTGAACCGTACGGGTTGCCAATACGAAGTCAGCGAAGGCGATGGTGCGTTCTACGGCCCTAAAATCGAATACACCCTGAAAGACGCGATTGGCCGTCACTGGCAGTGCGGCACGATCCAGGTCGATTTTTCCATGCCTGCGCGTCTGGGCGCCGAATACGTCGATGCGTCCGATCAGCGTCGAACACCCGTTATGTTGCACCGGGCTATTCTGGGCTCTTTCGAGCGTTTTATCGGTATTCTCATCGAAAACCATGCTGGTGCCATGCCGCCGTGGCTGGCGCCCGAGCAAGTCGTGGTCTGTTGTATTTCCGAGAATTTCGCCGATTATGCCGCCGAAATCGCTCAACAGCTTAAAAAACAAGGCTTCAGGGCCTCTGCAGATTTGCGTGGTGAAAAAATCACTCGTAAAATCAGAGAGCACAGTATGCAGAAAATTCCGTACATTCTTGTCGTTGGCGAAAAAGAGCGCGACAACGGTACGGTGGCAGTACGCAGTCGCGGCAATGTCGATCTGGGCGTGATGCCCCTTTCCGACTTCGCTCAGCGCCTGCAAGAAGATATCACCTCCCGGCGTCAGGCCGGGCAGGAATAATTGTTAATTATCAAGGAGTTCTAGATATCGCAACCGATAAAAACAATCGCATCAACGGCGAAATTCGTGTCCCCGAGGTGCGACTTATTGGCGTAGACGGTGAGCAGTTAGGCATCGTAAAAGTAGCCGATGCATTGCAATTGGCTGAAGATCACGAAGTAGACCTGGTCGAGATTGCGCCCAACGCCGATCCGCCGGTTTGCCGCCTGATGGACTACGGCAAGTTCAAGTACCAAGAACAAAAACGCCAGGCCGAAGCCAAGGCTAAGCAAAAAGTCATTCAGGTCAAAGAAGTCAAGTTCCGTCCGGGTACCGACGAAGGCGACTACCAGGTCAAGCTGCGTAACTTGCGCCGCTTCATCGAAGATGGCGACAAAGCCAAGGTAACGCTGCGGTTCCGTGGCCGCGAAATGGCGCACCAAGAGCTAGGCATGCGCGTCCTCGAACGCGTTCGCGACGATCTGTCCGAGCTCTGTCAGGTCGAGGCCATGCCTAAACTTGAAGGTCGCCAGATGGTCATGGTGCTGGCGCCTCGCAAGAAGGTACCCCAAAAAGGCGACTCGGCCTCCTGATCTTACCCATTCGCATCCCCATCAGGCCTAGTCTGGTGGGGATTGTTTTCGCAGGTACATCATGCACGTCCTTTTCATTATCGATCCGCTGCCTTCGCTCAAGGCCTACAAAGACTCCTCTGTCGCCATGATGCGCGCGCTTAAAGCGCGGGGGCATGACATCAGTGTTGCCTTGCAAGATGATCTTTTCATAGACGAGGGCGTCGTCATGGCCGACAGCTCGTCAATTACGCTGGTCGACGATGCTGACCTGCATGGTAAAGACTGGTGGAAAGCTAATGGTGTCAAGGTGGCACAGCCGCTGACGCATTTCGATGCGGTGGTCATGCGCAAAGATCCGCCGTTCGATATGGAATATGTCTATTCCACGCACTTGCTTGAGTACGCCGAGAAGCAGGGCGCGAAAGTGTTCAACTCGGGTGCGGCTATTCGTAATCACCCCGAGAAACTCACGATTACCGAGTTCGCGCAATTTACTTCGCCCACCATCGTGACAGGCAACAATGCTCGTTTGCGTGCGTTTCATGCCAAGTACAAAGATGTCATCGTCAAACCCCTCGACGGTATGGGCGGTACAGGTATTTTCAGGCTGCAGCCCGAAGAGCCGAATTTGGGCGCCATTCTTGAGACGCTGACGCTCAACGGCGAGCGCACCATTATGGCGCAGCGTTATATCCCCGATATCGTCAAGGGCGATAAACGTATTCTGATCATCGACGGCAAGCCTGTTCCGTACGCCTTGGCACGCATTCCATTGGCAGGCGAAACCCGCGGCAACCTGGCGGCCGGCGGTCGTGGTGTCGCGCAGCCCCTGTCTGAGCGCGATCGCGCCATCGCCGAGACCATCGGCCCGGTCTTGCGCGCTCGCGGCTTGTTGTTGGTCGGCCTCGACGTCATTGGCGACTACCTGACCGAAGTCAATGTGACCAGTCCAACCTGCTTTGTCGAAATTACCGAGCAAACGGGCTTCGATGTGGCCGATTGTTTTGCGCAGGCGCTCGAAAAAGCGGTTGGAGTCTGAGCCGTGATCCGGATCATTCTGGTCATGCACGAGCCGCTGGGTGCCGCGTTGGTATCTTGCGCTCGCCACGTGCTTGGCCAGGAACCCGAGCTGACACTATTTGACATCAAGCCCACTGACACGCCCGAGAAACGTCTGCCCGACATTCTTGCTGCGGTGTGTGCCGCGCCACCGGCCCAAACCCTCATGCTTGCCGATATTTATGGGGCGACGCCCTACAATACGGCGCGCAAGGCGCTTGATATGGCGCGCTCGCAAGGCTATGACGTCGAGCTGCTGACCGGCGCAAATTTATGCATGGTATTGAAGGCGCTTACTGGGCCGCGTGACGATTTTCGCGCTTTGGTGCGGTCGGTGCGTGCCAGTGCAGAGCGGGGTATTGTGCGGGCAGGTGAGGCACCGTAATATTTAATAAAATAGTGTGCGCCCTGTCGCGTACCGGCTCCGACAACACAAAAATACTATATGCCTTCTATCGATATCGTCATCAGCAACAAACTGGGCTTGCATGCTCGAGCAGCCGCCAAACTTACCCAATTGGCCTCGCGTTTTGGCCAAACTGAAGTGTTTATCGCCCGGGGCGCCCAGCGAGTAAACGCCAAAAGCATTATGGGGGTCATGATGTTGGCGGCCGGTCTGGGGGTAACGGTAACTGTCGACGCCGAAGGCGCCGATGCCGATGCAGCCCTGACTGAAATCAAGGCACTTTTCGACAACAAGTTCGGCGAACCCGAATAATTTTATTTTCCGGGTGCGTATGACCCAATCTGCTCCATTGGTTCCACACCACTACAGTGCCATGCTGTCTCTGCGGGGGCAGGGGGTAGTCAAGGGTTACGCTATTGGCCGTGCTGTTGTCATGGGTGCGGCGGCGCTCGAAGTCGTCCACTACCGTATTCAGCCCGAAGACGTTGCGTCAGAATGTACTCGCCTGAAAGAGGCCGTGATACAGGCGCGCGACGAACTTCAGCACATGGTCGATCACTTACCCGAAGACGCGCCTCGCGAAATGGGGCCCTTGCTTACCGTGCATTGCATGCTGCTCGACGACCCGATGTTGTCTGACCATGCCTGCGAGCTGATCGCCGAGCGACATTACAACGCCGAATGGGCGCTAACCACGCAAGGGCAGTCTTTGGCCGAGCAATTTGCCGCCATGGAAGACGAGTATTTGCGTGAGCGCGGGGCCGATATCCGTCAGGTCATAGAGCGCGTGCTGCGTGTGCTGTCGGGGCGGCCCGTGGTACTACCCAGCTTCGACGAAGGTTTGTCGGAAGAGCTTATTGTCGTGGCCCGCGATATTTCGCCTGCCGACATGCTGCGTTTGCGCGGTGCGCGCTTCGGTGCATTTCTAACAGACCTGGGCGGCCCGACATCTCACACGGCTATCGTAGCCCGCAGCATGAATGTGCCTGCCGTGGTGGGTATGGGCAACGTGCGTTCGCTGGTACGTGACGGCGATTTGCTTATCGTCGATGGTATGAGCGGCAGCGTACTGATCAACCCGCCCGATTTCGTCCTCGAAGAATATCGTCGCCGGCAGGCAGCGTATGCCGACGATCGCGCTGAGCTCGGCTTGTTGCGTGACGCCGATGCCGTCACGCTTGATGGCGTTCGTATCTTGCTTGAAGCCAATATCGAACTGCCGGAAGAGGCCCACGCGGCTGTGGCTGCCGGTGCCGATGGTATTGGCTTGTTTCGCAGCGAGTTTTTGTTCATGGGGCGCAGCAATTTGCCCGATGAGGAAGAGCAGTATGAGGCCTATGCTGCTGTGGTTAAAGCCATGCAGGGCAAGCCTGTCACCATTCGAACGCTCGATATCGGCTCTGACAAAACCCTTGATGGCGAAACGACCGTGGCCACAAACCCGGCGCTTGGCTTGCGGGCCATACGGTATTGCCTGGCCAATCCCGACTTGTTCCACACGCAGCTACGTGCCTTGTTACGCGCGTCGGCGCATGGGCGGGTACGTATTCTGGTGCCCATGATTTCGCACATGCACGAGGTGCATGCGGTCAAACGGGCGCTCGAGACGGCGCGTCGCGAGCTTGATGCCAAGGGTAAGGCCTACGGTAACAGCGTAGAAATTGGTGCCATGGTGGAAATTCCAGCCATTGCCATTGCCATCGAACCTTTTATCGAGCAGCTGGATTTTTTGTCGATTGGCACCAACGACCTGATTCAGTACACGCTGGCTATCGATCGCGCCGACAATGCAGTTGCCGACCTGTACGATCCGATGCATCCAGCCGTGTTGCGCCTTATTGCGCATACCATCAACGCGGCTGATCGTGCCGGCAAGTCGGTGGCGGTGTGCGGCGAAATGGCCGGCGACAGTCGTGTGACCCGCATGTTGCTGGGGTTGGGGCTGAAAGAGTTCTCCATGCATCCCCAGCAATTGCTCGACATCAAAAAAGAAGTGCGTCAGTCTCACACTAACGCACTTCGGGTCAAGGTGGCATCAGCCCTGAATCGGGCCGAGCGCATCGATTTATCGGTACTGGCGGGGTAAATAACACCCCGCCGGCCGTTTCATTTACCTTGAGTAGGCCGATTCACCGTGAGTGCTGATGTCCAAGCCCTCGCGTTCAGCTTCGGCGCTGACACGCAGCCCGCACACTTTGTCGGCAATGAAATAAGCGACGACGGCAACCACACCTGTCCAGACAAAGGTAATCAAAATACCTTCGATCTGTACCCACAGCTGGGGCAAGATGTCAGCGGCGCTTTCAAGGCCGGGGCCGCCCAGCGCCTTGGCATTCAAAATACCGGTCAGGATGGCGCCGACAATCCCGCCCAGGGCATGAATACCGAATACGTCCAGCGAGTCATCGGCACGTAACAGACGCTTCAGGCCATTGACACCCCAGACGCATGCAGCACCCGTCACCACACCAATGACCAGTGCACCCAGGGGGCCAACCAGACCGGCGGCGGGGGTAATACCTACCAGACCAGCGACTGCGCCCGATACGGCACCCAGCAAAGATGGCTTGCCTTTGACGGCCCATTCGACGAACAACCAGGCCAGCACTGCACCCGCAGTGGCAACAAGCGTATTGAAGAACGCCAGTGCAGCTATTTCGTTGGCACCGAGCGCAGAACCAGCGTTAAAGCCAAACCAGCCCACCCACAGCAGGGCGCCGCCAATCATCGTCATGGGCAGGTTGTGCGGGGGCATGGCTTCGCGGCCATAGCCCAGGCGCGGGCCAAGGTAGTAGGCGCCGACGAGTCCAGCGACACCGGCATTGATGTGCACCACCGTGCCCCCGGCAAAATCAAGGGCGCCTTTTTCGAACAGCCAGCCGCCGGGCGACCAGACCATGTGCGCAATGGGCAGATAGGCAAATGTGACCCAGATGAGCGTGAACAGCAGTACTGCCGAAAAGCGCACGCGTTCGGCGAGCCCGCCGACGATCAGCGCGCACGTAATGCCGGCGAAAGTAGCCTGGAATGCGGCAAAGCTTATTTCCGGAATCGAGCCCGACAATGCGAATTCGCCGTTGGACAAATTGGCGATGCCATTGAAAAACACACGTGAGAATCCGCCGAAGAAGGCGTTGCTTTCAGTAAAGGCAATCGAATAGCCATAAACAAACCAGACGACGATCGCGAGCGAGAACGTGGCCAGTACTTGAATGAGCACCGACAGGACGTTTTTGGATCGCACCAGGCCGCCGTAAAACAGGGCCAGGCCCGGGACGACCATCATTAATACAAGCAGGGTAGAGACGCTTACCCAGACGAAATCAGCTGCATTCATGTTGTGTGCTCCTAGATAGCGGCTTCGCCGTCTTCGCCGGTGCGAATACGGATGACTTGTTCAAGTGGCATAACAAATATCTTGCCGTCACCGATTTTTCCTGTGTGTGCTGCGGCACACAGGCTTTCTATAGCGGTTTCAACCTGCGCATCGGACACGGCCAGCTCAATGCGCAACTTGGGCAAGAAATCGACGGTGTATTCAGCGCCCCGGTAGAGCTCGGTATGGCCTTTTTGTCGACCAAAGCCTTTGACTTCGGTCACGGTCATACCCTGAATGCCAACTTCGGCTAGCGCTTCGCGGACTTCATCCAGTTTGAAGGGCTTGATGATTGCGGTGATCAATTTCATGATGTGCTTCCTATGTAGAGGGCGATCGACCGATACAAAGCAATTAGCGTGCCAACTTTTGTGATGCGGGTTGAACGAGTTTTCATAAAAAAGTCAGAAAGTCACAACGACACGCGGGTAAAACAGTGGGCGTTGGCCGCATTCGCCAGTTCTTCCGCCCAAAACTGGTGCGTCGACGAAGGTGCGCACCAGAGGTGTGCGTTATTGGGTGGGTGTCATGGCGTCGGCGTTATCGCGGTGCATCGCGCCGCACCGTTTCGAGACGGGCTGGGCTGTGGATGTTATGGCGGGGTGGGCGCCACGCTATGCACCTGCAGCATTGACCAAAGCGGTTTCAGGTAGCGTGGTCGGTTATGCCGGGGTAAATTTGTAACAAACCGCGTGCTGACAGGGTGAGATGTGTCGTGATGTACATCACATTAAGCGGCTTGCCGTCCGGAAGCCATTGAGATTCCGGCATATTTTTGTTTTTTCGGAGTCTATTTTTATTATTTTTGTAATTAGGGCTTACACTAGGTGGGTCGACAGTTTTAGCTGTCTCGCTAGAATTGTAACTGTCTCCAATAACCCCTCGAAGGAAACGCATGAAAACTCAACGTAAACAACTCGCTATCGTCGCTTTAGTTGCTTCTATGGGCGTACTTGCCGCTTGCTCGAAAGAAGAAGAGGCGCCCGCGCCTGTAGCCGCGCCCGCCGTTGAGCAGCCCGCGCCCACGTCTGCTGCGCCCGTCACCGAGCCTACACCGGTTGCACCTACGCCTGCGCCAGAATCAACCACCGGCAGCACGCAGTCAACACAAGACGCCATTGTCGAGAAGGCTGCAGAGGTGCGTGACGAGGCAGCCGCCGCAGCCAATAAAGTGGGCGATGCCATCAAGCAGGGCGCTGCCGACGCCGACAAAGCCATCCAGAACGCGATTGGCAATGGCCAACAGGCGCCCGCCACCGAGCCGGCCACTACGCCCACACAGCCTACGCCGGCCACTAACTAAGTCAACGTTGGTTCTCCAGCAATTTCGGGCGCTTCGGCGCCCGTTTTTTATGTTTTTAATTACACTGGTGTTGTTTATCGATAATCAGGAGTTTTTATGAAAAGCCGTACCGATTGGTTTGAAGACATGCAGAAAAATGTGTCGGAGCTGATCAAGAACAGCCCGGCCGCCGATATCGAACGCAACGTCAAGGCGATGATGACCCAGACGTTTTCACGTCTCGATCTGGTCACGCGCGAAGAGTTCGATGTGCAAGCCGCCGTGCTTGAAAAGGCACTGGCCCGTCTGGCCGCGCTAGAAGCGCGCGTCAAAGCACTGGAAGAGCGTCAAGGTTCTTGATTTCTAGGCGGCTTGATCAGGTGCTTTCCGGTGTAGCCTGAACTGTCCCGTTTGCCGCCATTCTGTAATAGATAGCGATAACCTTTGGGGCTGTTCATTCATCCCAAAGGGGCCTGCTATGTCGCTGGCAGTCGTGGCAACCCGTGCCTTGCGTGGCCTGCAGGCTGTACCGGTCAGGGTCGAAGTACATGTCGGTTCGGGGTTGCCGGCTTTTAATCTGGTCGGTTTGCCTGGCACTGGCGTGCGCGAGAGTCGCGACCGTGTGCGGTCTGCCATTGTCAGCAGCGGCTACGCGTTTCCGGCAGGGCGTGTGACGGTCAATCTTGCGCCGGCCGATTTACCCAAGTCGTCTGGCCGGTTCGATTTACCCATCGCCCTGGGCGTTTTGCTGGCCTCCGGCCAAATTGCCGCTACCGGCGCGCGCGGCGGGTCGGCGGCTGTCGATGTGTCGTCGTTGGTTTTTGCTGGTGAACTGTCCCTGACAGGTGCTGTAGTAGCAATAGATGCCGCCTTGGCCATTGCGTTGGGCGTGGCGCAAGATGCCGCGTCGTTGCAGTTGGTGTTGCCACGTCACTCTGCTGCAACGGCTGCCGCCGTGCCGGGTCTGACGGTATTTTCGGCCGGCACGCTGCAAGACGTAGTGGCGCACTTGTCTGGCGAAGTGACCATGCCGGTTGCTCAGGCACACGTGGCTACTGCGCTGGCCCCCGCGCAAGTCTGTCTGTCCGAGGTCAAGGGCCAGGCGATGGCTCGGCGGGTGCTTGAAGTGGCCGCGGCAGGCGCCCATAGTCTTCTAATGTCGGGTCCGCCTGGTGCCGGCAAAAGCATGCTGGCACAAAGGTTGCCGACTTTACTGCCCGATTTATGTACGGCCCAAGCCCTGGAGGTCGTCGCTTTGGCCAGCTTGGGCGGTCAACCTGCGAGTGTTTGCCTGACACCGCCATTTCGGGCGCCGCACCATTCCAGTTCGGTGGCGGCGCTAGTTGGGGGTGGCGTTGTTCCACGGCCAGGCGAAATTAGTTTGGCGCATCATGGTGTCTTGTTTCTCGACGAATTGCCCGAGTTCGACCGGCGCGTTCTCGAGTCGTTGCGCGAACCTCTGGAAACCGGCTCGGTCAGCATTGCGCGGGCGGCGCAGTCGGTCGTGTTTCCGGCAGGTTTTCAGCTGGTGGCGGCCATGAACCCTTGCCCCTGTGGCTGGCTGGGGCACAGTCGCAAGCCGTGTCAGTGCACGCCCGAGCGCATTGATCGGTATCGTGCTCGGCTGTCGGGTCCTTTGCTCGATCGCATAGATCTGCAGGTGATGCTGGGCGCTATTGACAAAGGGTGGTCCGATTTGCCGGCAGGCGAACCGTCGGCCGTGGTCAGGGCGCGCGTAATGATGTGCCGCGAGCGACAGATGGCCAGGCAAGGCTGTACCAACGCAGCGTTGCTGCCGTCGCAGTTACCTGGGGCCGTCCAGGCGACCACCGAAGCGTTGGGCTTGCTCGACCACATTGCGCATCAGCAGTGCTGGTCGGGCAGGGTGGTGCACCGTGTGTTGCGGGTTGCGCGCACGCTGGCCGACCTGGCGGCGTGCGCCGACGTCGGGCGCGACCACATTGCCGAGGCTGCACAATACCGGTCGGGTTGGTAGACTTCTTTGCCAAATCATCATATAATCAAGGGCTTTTCGCGGTTTACCCGCTTAAAAGTTTGCGGTTTAACCGCTGTGCCTCGTTTAACCGTTGTGCAGGGGTTTAACCGCAAAAGCAGCTTGGCCTGGCCCCTGTTAGCCAGGCAGGCTTATTTTTTTACGTTTTGTAGGTTGTAAAGTGTTGCCTTACTTAGGGGTAGCCACCTGCTGGCGTTAATCACAGGTTTTATATCATGCCAAAAATGAAGACCAAACGGGGCGCAGCCAAGCGTTTCCAGGTCCGCGGTAGCGGGTCGATCAAGCGGGGTCAGGCGTTCAAGCGTCACATCCTCACCAAAAAAACCACCAAGAACAAGCGTCAGTTGCGCGGTTCTGCAGCGGTTCACAAGTCTGATGTTGCGTCTGTACGCAGCATGATGCCTTACGCTTGATTTAACGGAGATCTAATATGCCACGCGTAAAACGCGGCGTTACCGCCCGCGCCCGTCATAAAAAAGTCCTTAAAGCTGCCAAAGGTTATCGCGGTCGCCGCGGTAATGTATTCCGGATAGCCAAACAGGCGGTCATGCGTGCAGGCCAATACGCCTACCGCGACCGTCGCAACAAAAAGCGTACTTTCCGTGCGCTCTGGATCACTCGTATCAATGCCGCTTGCCGCGAATTGGGCGTTACTTACAGCGTCTTCATTGCCGGTACGAAAAAGGCATCGATCGAACTCGATCGCAAGGTATTGGCCGACATGGCTGTTAACGACAAGGCAGGTTTTGCCGCTGTCGTCGCTCAGGCTCAAGCTGCACTAGCTTCCTGATCGGTATACCGACTGTGTTGTGACAAAAACGGGGCTCGTTCTGGGCTCCGTTTGTATTTGGAAAAGCGATATCCATGACTTCCCCGGTTGATGACCTGATTGTTCAGGCCCAAGAAGCATTTGCGCAGTCCGCTGATGTGACCGCGCTTGAAAACGCCAAAGCCCGCTTTTTAGGTAAGCAGGGCGCGCTGACGGCCATGATGAAAAGCCTGGCCCAGCTCGAGCCCGAGCAGAAACGTGCCGAAGGGGCGCGTATTAATCAGCTAAAGCAACAGGTCGAAAGCCTGCTTGCCGCCCGGCGCGCCGAACTGGCACAAGCCGAGCTCGACAAGCGTCTGGCCGCAGAAACCATCGATGTCTCTTTACCCGGCCGTGGTGCCTCGGTGGGTGGTATACACCCGGTTATTCAAACCTGGCAGCGTGTCGAAGCTATTTTCCGTTCGATTGGTTTCGAAGTGGCCGACGGCCCCGAAATCGAAAACGACTGGACCAACTTTACCGCGCTTAATAACCCCGAAAATCACCCAGCGCGTTCCATGCAAGACACCTTTTATGTCGACATGAACGACGAACAAGGGTTGCCGTTCTTGTTGCGCACGCACACCAGCCCCATGCAGGTGCGTTACGCGCGCATGAACAAGCCGCCTATCAAGGTGATTGCGCCTGGCCGTACGTATCGTGTCGACAGTGACGCTACCCATTCGCCTATGTTTCATCAAGTCGAAGGGTTATGGGTTGCCGAGAACATCTCGTTCGCCGATCTCAAAGGCGTGTACACCAATTTTTTGCGTGCCTTCTTCGAAACCGACGACCTTTGTGTTCGCTTTCGCCCCTCGTTTTTCCCCTTTACCGAACCTTCAGCCGAGATCGACATGATGTTCACGTCCGGCCCCAATCAGGGCCGCTGGCTCGAAATCTCGGGTTCCGGGCAGGTGCATCCGCAGGTTATTCGCAACTTCGGTCTCGACCCCGAGCAATACATCGGCTTTGCTTTCGGTTCTGGTCTTGAGCGTCTGACCATGCTGCGCTACGGCGTAAACGATTTGCGTCAGTTTTACGAAGGTGACCTGCGCTTCCTGCGTCAGTTCAATCGCTAACCCGAATACGGATCAGGTTTTTTATCATGCTATTCCCAGAATCTTGGCTGCGTTCGTTCACCGACCCTGACCTGACGACCGACGCACTGTCGCACCAACTCACCATGGCCGGCCTCGAGGTCGAAGAGACTCAGCCGGTAGCGCCGCCGTTCAGCGGTATTGTGGTTGCCCATATCACCGATATTGCGTCTCATCCCGACGCCGACAAGTTGCGCGTGTGCCAGGTCGACGATGGTTCGGGCACGCCGTTGCAAATTGTGTGCGGCGCCCCTAACGCGGCCGCCGGCCTCAAGGTACCGCTGGCCCGCATTGGCGCCGTCTTGCCTGGCGGCATGAAAATTGGCAAGGCCAAAATGCGCGGCGTCGAGTCGTTCGGCATGTTGTGCTCGGCACGCGAACTGGGTCTGTCGCAAGATCATGCGGGCTTGCTCGAACTGGCGGCTGATGCGCAGCCGGGTCAGTCGCTGCGCGACTTGCTCGACCTCGACGATACATTGTTCACGCTTAAGCTGACGCCTAACCGTGCCGACTGCTTGTCTATTTTGGGCGTGGCGCGCGAAGTGGCGGCACTTACCGGCGCCCCGTTGCGTCGTCCGCAGGTAACACCTGTTCCCGTTACGCTGGCCGATCGCTTGCCGGTCGATGTTCAGGCCGCCGACTTGTGTGGTCGCTTTGCCGGTCGCGTTATTCGCGGTGTCAACGCGCGCGCCCAAACGCCGGCCTGGATGAAGTCTCGTCTCGAACGTGCGGGTCAGCGTTCTATTTCGGCATTGGTCGACATTTCGAACTACATCATGCTTGAACTGGGGCGCCCAACCCACGTGTTCGATCTTAAAACCATCAGTCAGGGGCTGACCGTACGTTGGGCACGCGAGGGTGAAACCCTTAAGTTGCTGAACGAGCAAACTGTTAGCCTACAACCGGACGTGGGTGTGATTGCCAGTGGCGACCAGCTTGAAAGTCTGGCCGGGATTATGGGCGGTGATGCCAGCGCCGTAACGCTCGACACCACCGACATTTATCTGGAAGGCGCTTTCTGGTGGCCCGAGGCCATCATGGGCCGCGCCCGCCGGTTCAAGTTCAGTTCCGAAGCCAGCCATCGTTTCGAGCGTGGCGTCGACTTTGCCAATATTCCTGAAGATCTCGAGGTCATGACACGCATGATCGTCGATATTTGCGGCGGTGAGGTTGGCCCGCTCGACGATCAGATTCTGAACCTGCCTTCGCGCAACCCCGTCGAGTTGCGTCTCGATCGCTGCCGGCGCGTGCTGGGCATCGACGTGTCCCAATCGCAAGTTGAAGATATTTTCTCGCGACTGAACTTGCCTTTCGAAGTCAGCGGTAATGTATTCCGTGTGTCGCCACCGTCCTATCGTTTCGATCTCTCCATTGAAGAAGATCTGATCGAAGAAGTTGCGCGTGTCTACGGTTTCGAGCAAATTCCAGATGTTGCCCCGATGGCGCCTGCCGTCATGACGGCCGCCCCCGAGGCCCGCCACGGCCCGCATTTGTTGCGCGAGCGTATTGCGGCGCGCGACTACCAGGAAGTCATCAACTTTTCATTTGTTGAAGAGACGTGGGAACACAACTACGCGGGTAATACCGATCCTATTCGATTGCTGAATCCGATCGCCAGTCAGTTGGCCGTGATGCGCTCCAGTCTGATCGGGGGCTTGTTGGCCAATATCCGCCATAACGCCAATCGTAAGCAGTCGCGCGTCCGAGTGTTCGAGCTGGGCCGGGTTTTTGCGCGCGACGCCGCCGTGTCCGACGGCGACCTCACCGTCAAGGGTGTGAACCAGCCGCAGCGTCTGGCAGTCGCTGCTTGGGGCCCGGCCGCGCCCGAGCAGTGGGGCGTGCCGGTTCGGCAGGTCGATTTCTACGACGTAAAAAGCGATCTCGAAGCTTTGCTGGGCACTCGTGCCGCGACGCTGGTTTGCGAGGCAGCCGAACACCCCGCGCTTCACCCTGGTCGGGCAGCCCGGTTGGTACTCGACGGCAAGCCCATCGGCTGGTTGGGTGAGGTGCATCCTCGCTGGGTTCAACAGCTCGAACTGGCGCACGCGCCTGTAGTCTTTGAGGTCGATGTCGAGGCCATTTCAGTAAGTCCCATGCCCGCGCCGACTGAGCTGTCGCGTCAGCCTATCGTCATTCGCGATCTGGCCGTTTGGATTGGGGCCGGCGTGGCTTACGGCGACTTGTTGCACACCTTGCGTCAAGCTATTTCGGCCGATCCAAAACTGGCTATTGTCAAAGACATTCGCCTGTTTGACGTCTGGCGTGATAAAAACGCAGTACAGGCCGGGCAGTCGCCCGAAACCAGTCTGGCTTTGCGTTTCTGGTTGCAAGATGCCGATGTCACGCTCGACGACGCACAGGTCGAGGCATGTATGGCCACGTTGCTCGACGCATTGGTCAAGGTTCACGGCGTTCGTCAACGCGCTTAATTAGGGGTACCCATATGGTCCAGGAAACACGTACGCTGACCAAAGCAGAACTTGCCGAACTTCTGTTCGACCGCGTAGGGTTGAACAAGCGCGAAGCCAAAGATCTAGTCGATACTTTTTTTGAAGAAATCCGCGATGCGCTGGCGCGCGGCGTCGAGGTCAAATTGTCGGGCTTTGGTAATTTCCAGGTGCGCGACAAGCCGCCGCGCCCGGGGCGCAACCCGAAAACCGGCGAGGTGATTCCGATCGAGGCCCGGCGCGTGGTGACGTTTCATGCCAGCCAGAAGCTTAAAAGCGCCGTCGAGCAGGCCGTACCGGTGCCGGCCGACGTCTCGTCCAATTGAATTTGAGTTCTGTCCTGCGTTTGTTATTATCGAACGCCTGAATTGAGTTTACCTTTCCCAATAGGTCAGACCCTCGCCCATGACTACGAACGAACCGTCCGTCATTTTGCCGCCGATCCCCGCCAAGCGTTACTTCACGATTGGTGAGGTCAGCGACCTGTGTTGCGTCAAACCCCATGTTTTGCGTTACTGGGAGCAAGAGTTCACACAACTCAAGCCGGTCAAGCGACGCGGTAACCGTCGCTATTACCAGCACCACGAAGTTTTGCTCATTCGTCGCATTCGCGACTTGCTCTACGAGCAAGGTTTCACCATTAGCGGTGCGCGCAATCGTTTGGGTGACGCCCGCGACGTACCCCACGACCAAGATGCGGCCGTCCGGCTGACAGGTGCCGAGTTTCAGGCGCTGCGGTCCGAGCTTTCCGATATCCGCGACGCCCTGGCCGAGGCGCTCGACGGCACCAGCCGATAATGCGCTTGCAGGCGCTGCACGCACTTTGTCTAGACGACCCAACGCAAAAAGTTGCTGCAGTACAAACCCTTCAGGCGGCGCTTGCCCAAGGCATCGATACCCAGGTTCAACTGGCGGCCACGGCCGCTATTCCGGGGCGGCCGGCCAAGCCCGAGCTGGTCGGTCCATTCAAGGTTAAACAGCGTTCGCCGCACAGCCCGCAAGGCTTGGCAGCGCTTATTCACGCCCTGGCCCATATCGAATTCAACGCTATCAATCTGGCGCTAGACATCATCTGGCGATTTGCCGGGATGCCGGTTGCGTTCTATGTGGATTGGTTAAGGGTCGCGCGCGAAGAGGCCTACCACTTTGGGTTGTTGAGTGCCCACTTGCAGTCGATGGGGTACGCCTATGGCGACTTTCCGGCCCATGACGGGTTGTGGGATATGGCCGAACGAACGTCGGCCGATTTGCTGGGGCGTCTGGCTCTGGTTCCCCGCACCCTAGAGGCGCGAGGGCTGGACGCGTCGCCGCCAGTACGCGCCAAGTTGCAGGCTGCCGGTGACGCTACCGGGGCCGGCATCATCGACATTATTTTGCGCGACGAAATTACCCACGTAGCCATTGGCAACCAGTGGTACCGCTATTTGTGCGACCAGCGCGGGTTAGACCCCGTGGCGCATTACGCTGTTTTGGCTAAACAGTATCGTGCGCCCCGGCTTAAAGGGCCATTTAATCTGGACGCACGTCGTGCTGCCGGGTTCACCCAGGCTGAGCTTGAGGCGCTGCAGGCGCAAGATCAGGCCCCGGCAACGTCGTAATAACCGCCTGACCAATAAACAAAACGGTACCGTCGGGCTGGGCGTTGCTGCTTCGGCTGGTGTCTTCCAGCGTAATTTCAAACAATTGATTGTTGGTCAGCATTGTGTTTGCCGGCAGGGTAACGTTATTTTTGGTGCCGTCATTCAACCACCCTAAAAACGTCGCTTCGGCTTGTGCCGGGGCGCGTGTCCAGAGTGCCAGGCCTTTACCTGCCTCGTTGTCGCTGCTGATCAGAGACTCAAGTTTGAGTGTATGGCTAGCCGGACGGGTGACTACCCAGCCAGGGGTCGAGGTGCTGCCGGGGGGTTGGAGTATGGCGATGAACAGCGTTTCGGGTTGGGGTGGGGCAGCAGGTACAGTGGGTTCGGGTGTGGATGCCGTCATGAAGATGCCGGTGCTGGCCGAAACGTAACCCAGCGCCGCGCCAATCAGTAAGGTTGCAAGCAAAATAGCGGGTTTGCTACGAGGCTTATTGCGTGCGCTTCGCTGAATGCCTGCACCTGGTCCGGTCGTTTTAAGCGTACCGGCTACCGCGTTAGACGCTGCGGCAGATGACGCTGCCGAAGCATTTGCCGGCGCATGCGAGGTATTGGCGTCAGAAGACAAGTTTGGTGTTTGCGCTGGGGCATTGCCCCGGCTGGACGCGGGCGCTGTGTTTGCTGACGTGATGGTGTGGCTTGCGCCTTTGGGCGAGGCCGTCGTGGCAAAGGCGCCTGTTTTAGCGGCCGATGCGCCCGGTGTACTGGCGGCAGATGCAGTGGCTGCGGAGGCTGCCGGTGCCGGTGTTTCGGGGCGGGCCAAAGGTTGTATGTCGGGGTCAATACGGGGCAGGCCAAGTGTTTTTTGAACACGCCCATAGATGACCGGATCCGGGATGACCGGCGTCAACCGATCGGCCAGCGCCAGCAAGACAGTTTCCCAATGCAGCGCCTGCTGCACGGCGTCGTCATTTTCACTGATCAGCTCCCGGGCGTTTTGTTCTTCGTGATCTTGCAAAGTGCCCAGGGTGTATTGCGCAATGGCAAGACGCTGGGCCTGGGGAAGGGGCCCCCCATAGGCCGTCTTTTTTTCCAGATACTGCAAGGCCTGATTCAGGAGTTGCCTGATTTCATGCTCGGGCTGTTCGAGCACGCGCGTTATTTGTGCGGTGTGCAGTCCTTTGTAGTAGGCCAGGCCTAGAGCATCTGCGGCTAGGGGTTCGACGCGTTCAAGCCCGTCGTGCAAGTCTTCGTGCATCAGTCGGGTATTCTCGTCGAGCCAGGTATGCAACTGATTGATGCGTGCCGTGTCGAGCGGTACTGGGTTGTGCCGTAGTTCACGCATCAGGCGGTAACGCAAGATGCTGTATATCCAGGCGCGCGCGCTGCCTGCCGACGGGTCGAACTGGTCGGCATGTTCCCAGACCATGACGCAAACATCGTGAAGGGCTTGTTGCGCTTTGCCGTGGTCTTCAAGCACCTGATCGGCAAGCGCCAGCATGACGGCTGCTTCCTGCTGGTACAACGAAGACAATGCCTGGGCATTACCCTGCCCGCACTGTATCAGCGTGTGGTTGTAATTGAAGTGGCTGACCGCCATGAGACCTCTGTTTGTTTCGGGTTCAAGAATGTGCAGTTGATAATTGTATGCGGGCTTGGCATAAAAAATGAGCCTGCGGCATGCGTTCTGTACAAACAGGCAAGGACTTTCGCCCCGGCGTAAAATGGGGCCCCGTCTATCAGGCGTCTTTATACGTCGTATCCCCTGCCATGAGATTTTCTGCCCGAGGCCCGGCGCCTGCCGACCGTAACGACATCCAGACCCTCAAGTCGCTGCTGCCCTATGTATGGCAGTTTAAATGGCGGGTGTTGCTGGCCATGGGTTGCCTGGTGGCCGCCAAGGTGGCCAGCGTTACGTTGCCGCTCTACCTGAAAGATCTGGTGGATCAGCTCAGCGTGCCGCAAACGCTTATGGTGCTGCCGGTCGCGGCATTGCTGGGGTATGGGTTTGCCCGGTTGGCCACCAGTGTGTTTGGCGAACTGCGCGATGCACTGTTTGCGCGGGTAACCCAAGGCTCGATCCGCACCATTGCGACCCGGCTTTATCAGCATCTGTTTACCTTGTCGATGCGATTTCATTTGCAACGCCAAACAGGCGGGCTGAGTCGAGATATCGAGCGTGGTACCAAAGGCATTGGTTTCTTACTCAATTTCACGGTCTTCAATATTTTGCCGACCTTGCTTGAAATCGGCATGGTGGCGATCATTTTGTTCTGGCGTTATGACTTCTGGTTTGCCGTCATTACCCTGGGCACCATCGCGGCCTACATCATCTTTACGCTGGTGGTCACCGAGAAGCGTATGGTGTATCGGCGCAGCATGAACGATCTGGACAGCAAGGCCAACAGTAAGGCTATCGATGCGCTCATCAACTATGAAACTGTTAAGTACTTTGGCAACGAGCGCTACGAGCTTAATCGCTACGACAGCAATCTGGGCAAGTGGGTTGATTCGGCCGTAAAGAATCAGGTGTCGCTCAATTTCCTGAACATGGGGCAGGGCGTCATCATCACGGTGGGCATTACCCTGTTACTGTGGTTGTCGGCCAAGGGCGTGGTGGCGCAAACCATGACAGTAGGCGATGTGGTTCTGGTGTCGGCGTATTTAACCCAGCTTTATGCACCGCTTAATTTTCTGGGCTTTGTCTATCGTGAAATCAAGCATGCTCTGGCCGATATGGAGCGCATGTTTGGTCTGATGGCGCAAGATCGCGAAGTGGCCGACGCGCCCGATGCCAGGCCCCTGAGTACGCGTCAGGCCGAAATTCGTTTCGAGAACGTGGATTTTTCGTACGAATCGAACCGGCAAATTTTGTTTGGGGTCTCGTTTACTATTCCAGCGGGCAAAACATTAGCGGTTGTGGGCGCCTCGGGCGCAGGTAAGTCAACGCTGTCCCGATTGCTTTTCAGGTTTTATGACGTAACCGGCGGCGTTATTAAGGTCAATGGCACCGATATCCGCCAACTGACGCAAGACAGCCTGCGCCAGCATATCGGTATCGTGCCGCAAGATACCGTGCTGTTCAATGACACCATTGGCTACAACATTGCTTACGGCAACCCCAATGCCACGCAGGAACAAATTGTGCAGGCTGCCAAGGCCGCCCGCATACACGATTTTGTTTCGCGATTGCCCGATGGTTACGACACCCAGGTGGGTGAGCGCGGCCTGAAGTTGTCGGGCGGCGAAAAGCAGCGGGTGGCGATTGCACGTACGCTGCTTAAAAACCCGCCAATTCTTATTCTCGACGAAGCCACCAGTGCGCTCGACACCCAGACCGAAAAGGCCATTCAGGACGAACTAGGCGAAATTTCGCGTGATCGCACCACGCTGATTATTGCTCATCGCTTGTCGACAGTTGCCGACGCCGATGAAATACTGGTGATGGATCATGGTCGGGTAATTGAGCAGGGAACACACCGACAACTATTGGCGCAGAACGGGCGTTATGCGCAAATGTGGGCGCTGCAGCAGGCTGAAAGCCCGGAGGCCCCCATTTGATTGTTGTCATCGGTTACAGTTGACCGACCCGGGGTCGGCATCGCCCCCCATGCAGGCCCAGCCCAGCTTTGCGCCACGCGACACAGCGGCATACACCGCCGCGTTGCGATTGTGGACATCAAGCCGCTGATACAGGGTTTCGGTGTGCGCTTTGGCCGTGGCCACCGAAATATTCAGGCACCGCCCAACGGTTTTCATGGGGTACCCACGGGCTAGCAAAACGAGCACTTCGTATTGGCGGGGCGTCAGACCCAACATTTCGTGTTCGGCCATTTCTTTTTTGGGTGGTGCTTTGGGTGGTGGTGAGGTTTCGGCCACCGGCGGCCAGCGTGGCGGCGTATATGGGCGCATCAGGTCGTCGGTTGTCGCGGCGCTGGCAGGCAGGGTATTGGATACGGCTGCCGGCGTGGTTGCCTGCGACGCGATAGGGGGGCAGATATCGGCGGAAAGCATTTCCCGCCCGCCAATACCAGGCGAACTGCCGCCAGAAGCATTTCGGGCGCACAGCTGATGCATAAATAACCGGCCAGACGCCCCGAGAGGGCGGCCAATTGGGCCGGCATAACTTTCTCTTCGCCCATGGCAATGATGGAGACCGGTTTGAACGCGGCCTCGACGGCGGCCACCTGACGCGCGATTTCGTCGGGGTTATACAGTGACAGCAAGACCAGATCGGTGGCCCACTGGGTTTGCGGCTGTGCCGAAACCAACGGATAGTCTTGGCTTTGCAGTGTAACGTCAGGGCCCAGGTCGGCCAGAAGTTGTACCAGGCCAAGCCGGAGTAACGCATGGGGCTCGATGATCATGATGTTTGCCATTTCTACATCCTTTGAATGATGTCGGCAGCTTGTCTATGGCACCCGGGGTATGCAACGTATTGCAATAGTAATAACGGTTGCCGACAGGGTCAATAAAGATTCCGTTTAAATATTTCTTTCAATTTTCTGATTTAAATAGTTTTTTTATGTTTCGGGCGTAAAGCCGGGGCAGGGCAATTGAAACTTTCGCTCGGTGTTGTCGGCCGATCGCAAAGTCAGGGTCACCTCGCACGTATCTTGAGCACTGCGTGTAAGCGCGAGCGTCCCCAGGGCGGTGGCCTGGTCAGCCGTCAGGTGAATAGTTCCGCCTTGGCGTAAGCGGCTATTGCCTTGCGCAGCGCTGCGGTGGGCCTCGACGACATATTTCAGTGTCGTTTCTGTCGAGCTCTTTACGTACGGCACAATAATCTGGGGTTGCGTGCGTTGAGCCGTCTCTAGCCACACTTGAATGTTCGCGTCGATGTTCACAGTTGTCTCCTCAACCCGTCATGCCAGAACGCATTGGCGATGCCTTTTGGGTTGTTTATGGCCGGTTTGCGGCAGGCAAGCCGGGCGTGCCTGCCGCGTAACCGTCGTTTAGTGTTGTACGACGTTGGCTTTGTTGAAGTTGCCTACTTGTGTCACAGAAGCGTTTTGGCCGGAATTACGCTGAGTGACTGTAGCCACGTTGTAGCTGCCTTGCTGCAGTACGGTGGCGTTCAGGCCTTTGCCGTACTGGTCAACGGAGGCCTTGTTGTGGCTGCCGGATTGCGTAATGATGGCACTGTCGGCGTCGCCGCCTGTGCCGCGCTGAAGGATGACGGCTTCATTTTTGTGGCCGCTCTGGTTGATGGTGCCTGTTACGTTATGGCCGGTTTGGCCAATGTAGGCGTCATGGCCCCAGCCGCTTAACTGGTTGACCGCAGCCACCTGGTTCGTGCCGTCAACGGTAACCGAATGACCGGGCCAGCAGCCGTGCCAGCCGCACCCGCCGCCAACCGTCGACGTGGTGCCACCTTGTTCAATGACGACATCGCTGAAGCTGGCAGCCTGATAAACGGTGGCACTCGAGCCGGTGACGTCACGTTGGCTGATGTAGTTGTCATTGTTGTTGCCCCAGTTGGTGTTGATGGTCGCCGTTGTGGCCATCGTATCCTGTTGCACCACGACGTTGTCGTTCATGTTGCCGTAGGTGTTCACCGTGGCGTTGGCATTGATATTGCCGTACTGCTCGATCGACGAATCGTTGCCCCAGCCGTTCTGGTAAATGGTGGCGTTGTTGGCCGCCATGGCGCCTGAAGCTGCGCCAAAGGCCAGTGTGACGCCCAATGCGACTGCAGTAAGTTTGATACTCATTTTGCTTCTCCTCGTTGATGAAGGCCAACACTGCTTCTCTCGCGTACCTGGCGGCCTTCAGAACCCGGTACCCGTCCCTTCTGTTTATTCGTATCGCGATAATCGTTTAGTGCGCGCTATGGGTTCGACGTGTCGGTATTGACGATCGTGCCGGCGTCAGCGCCCATGCCTACGCCTCCCGGACCCATGTCGGCAGCAACCGCCGCATAATTGGTTTCTTCCTGCAGGTAGCTCTGGATGACCGGCTGATTCCAGTCGGCCTCATTGCGCAGTGCCCACTGGCCGTCTTTCAGCCCACGAACCGTGAGGTAGATCACCGCCGCCTCAATGGCTTCTTTCACCGCCAACTGGGCAGGTTCGTTACGCGTGATCCCGCCTTCAATTTCAAGCAGGTCTTTGAAATTCACAAACTTGAAGACACTGGGCCTGATTTCGTACGAGAAAATGGTTTTTGTCGTGGACACGGTTTGCAGGATTTGCCCGGTACGGATGTCGACACTGCGCAGACCGATGGTGACCTGGTCGACGCGGTACAGCGTCGAAGCGCCAACCCCCAGGAATCGCGCACCAAGGCCACCGGTCCGGACATTGCTTTCGTAAGAAATGATCCCGCCATCGATCAGAATGGAGGCCGGCACCAGCGGGGGGATATAAATCTGCGGCGTATTCTTGTCTTGTGAGCCATCCAGCGCCCGAACAATACGGCGTTCGGTCAGCAGTTCTTGCAGGCTTTCGCGCTCAACCGGGGTAAACCAGCCCGAATCTTTCAGCGCCTTGATCAGCATCGACGCGGCGCCTTGCGTGACCGAGGTCGAAAACGAGCTGTCGGGCGCCGGCTTGTACTGTCCGGTCTGGTCGCGAAAGCCATAGACGGCCACCACAATTTTGCCTTTGGGCTGCGGCAGTTTCAGCAAGTCGTGCGTCGAAGGCGTAGCTGGCGTCAGTTGTGCCTGATTGGCGACTTCGGCCGGCTTTTGCAACGGAGCGCAGGCCGCCAGCGCAGCACAGACGGCTAGCACAGGCCCCAGTTTGGCCAAGCGGTTGCTATACGATTTTGCGGCTACTGGCGCCACGGATGTCAGAGCGGTGTTCATTGGCTGACCTCGAAAGTTGTCACTGCGCCGGTGGCTTTGTCCATTGTGGTGATCGTCAGGATGCCGCCACCGCTGTCGGCAATCGTGATCGTGAAGTTGCCGGTTTCGACCGTACCGGGTACAAGCTTGCCGGTGACGGGGTCAAACAGGTTAGACGTTGCGGCCGAGGTCAGGCGCGACAGTACCGCGCGCTCAAGACTTTCCTGAAAAGCTTGCAATGGCGTTTGCTGTGTGCTTTCTATGCCGCTGGTGTCATCCAGGGCAGGGTCTTTGTGTTTGTTGGTGGCCAGGGCCGAGTTCAGCATCCACGAACCATTCAGCGGGTTGCCCCCAAAAGATGGGTTGATGGGGTAATAGATCAGTTCGCTGGCTTTAAGTGGCGGCGACATTCCTATTGCGGCGATCAGGGCCGCAATAGCGACGCGCTGAATTCCTGGCTTGCTGGACATGATGGTCTCCTTGATTACAGTTCTTCTTCGCCCAGATCAGGGCTTTTGAACAACGCACGCCGCACTTCGTTTTCCATGATGTTCTGGTAAACAAGGTCAGCAGCCTGCTCGCTGGCTTCGCGCGCGGCCTGACGAGCCGGCGATAAAAAAGTGTGGAACATTCGGGTACGGCGGAATTCGATCCAGATCTCGCTGCCCCAACGGGCCGATGGGCGCTCGAATATGGTGATGGTGTATTTGTTGTCGCCATCCAGATGACGCCAGGCAGTCACAAAATAGTTGTAGAAGTCTTTGCCCAGCACGGTGATGGTGCGGTTGATGACAATTCCGGTCAGCGGGTCTTCCAGGCGCTTGCGGCTTTCTCGGTCTGCATCCAGGCTCCCATTAAGCTTTCCGTTCAGCGTGCCATTGCCATTGCCGTTTGTTGCACCGTTCGATGTACCTGAGCGTGCGGGCTTATCGATTTTTGATGTCGTACCCACGGGTCGGCTGGCGCTCTCGGTAGTTTTCAGAGGCGCCGCGGCGGCTACCTGGGCAACGGTTGCATACAGGGCGCATACCACTGCGGTCAGCATTCTGGCCGGCAGTGTTTTGCGATCTGAAACACGGTTACTCATGGCAGCGCCTCCGGGCGTTTCTGAAACATGCTTTACACAATCGTGAACATCACTACGTTTTGCTAACACCTTGAAAACCATGATAGAGACGGGGACAGTCACAAACATGAGATAAAAGTCTTAGGCCGGAAAGGTTTTTGAACGTAGGCTTTGGCGTGTCGTATTCGGCTGCAAGGGGGAAGGGTTTCCCCCGTATGGCTAGGCTATAAGGCGCAAATGGCCAGCATGCTTTGCGCGTCCGTCGTCATCGGTTTCCAGCCTGACGATGGTGCCTTCTTCGGTGTGGTAAATCACCGTACGACGGCTTTCGTGAACACTTTCCAGGTCTTCTGGCGCAATCAGGAAATGATCAGCAACAACCCGGTCGTCAACGAGCGGGTGATAGGCTGCAGCCTCCGCCGTCAGGCCACGTTGATATAGCCATTTGTTGTAGAGCGACCAGGCCGTCAGCCCGAGGCTGCTGCAAACCAGGGTTGCCGAAAAAAGGCTGACGGCGTTCATATCCAGCGCGAGCGTCTGTACTGAGGCATAGGCAATAGAGTCTGGCGCGAGCAGGTAGGCAAAGCCCGTCCAGCCCAGTGCGGTTGTGCCTCGGTCCATAATTTTGTGGATACGGGAACAGGGGGTATGAATCAGTGTGGTCATGTGAGCTCCTTGATCCCGCGGTCAGGGCTAGTCCAGCGGGCACGTCGGCGTCGCAGGCGAAGCATGACTTTAGGAAAGCTGTACAACGTGGTGGTGAAACTGATAAGCCAGTACAAGAACGGGTACCAGACGATCCAGTACAAAGATTTCGTCAGCCCGGGCTCATAGCGGTGGTCAATCAAGATGCTGATCGTGAACTGCAGCAGGCATACTGCGGCCAGCGCCAGGCCGGTGTATGTGGGCGGCAAAAATGCTGCAACCTGGGCCGGTTCGGGCAGCTCGGCCAGTGAACCGAGTACCCACAGCAAGATAGAAATTGCCAAAGCAAAGGCCCACAGCACCGACAAGGCGTAATCGATCATCAACAGCCACATGCGACGCTGATCCCACGCGACGATGGCGGTCAGGTTTTTCAAGAAGACCTCGGCACCGCCCTGGGCCCAACGCGACCGCTGCTTCCAGAGCCCCCGCAGCGTCTCTGGCATCAAGATCCAGCACAAGGCTCGCGGCTCATAGAACACCTGCCACTGCTTCATCTGCAGTTTCCAGGTGATATCGATGTCCTCGGTGATCATGTCCAGGCTCCAGTAACCGACCTCGTCCAGGGCGCTGCGCCGGAAGGCAGCCACGACGCCGGACACGCTGAAGATGCGTCCGTATACGCGTTGTGTGCGTTTGATCAGGCCGATAATGGAAGAAAATTCGCCTACCTGGATTTGTCCGATCAGGGTTGAGCGGGTACGAATACGCGGGTTGCCGGTGACCGCACCCACGCGTGGGTTGTCGACCAGCGGGGCGACCAGATAACGGCATGCTTCGGGCGTCAGCATGGCATCGCCATCAATACACACCAGGTATTCGCTGTTGGCCGCCATAGCACCCATGCGCAGCGCCATGGCTTTACCCTGGTTGTGCGCCAGATGCAGTACGCGCAGGTTCGGGTGTTGTTCAGCCAGTGCATCGCATACTGCGCCGGTGTCATCGCTCGATCCATCATTGATGACGATGACCTCCAGGTTGTCGTAGTCTTGCGCCAGCGCGGCCATGATCGTGTCATTGGCGTTCCGACCCTCGTTGTAACAAGGGATCAAAATGCTGATCCGTGGGTGACCCGCGAGATTTGGTGGGGGCTGGTCAGGGCCCCAGGGCCAGTGACGTTCCCAGCGCCACCAGAAATACACGCCGCCACTCATCCACAGTGCCGACATCACCAGCGGGTAATAAAAGACGTAGTTCAGCAACAGTGTGCTGGTCCAGCCCAGGGCCACACTAACGGGGGCGCCCACAACCATGGCCAGGGCAAGCAGGGCAATGAGTCTGTCTATCATTTGAAGGGATACCAAGCGTTGGACAAGACCGGCCGGATCACGCTAAGGCGCGGTGTGTCGGGGTTGTGGTCGTCGGTGCGATAGGTGTAGCTGCGTACGCCCCGTGTTTGAAGGTGCTTCATCTGGCCGGCCAGAAGGGTGTCGTCGGTGCCGGCAGATAAGGTAATGGCTGCCCGAGAAGGCGCAGCGCTGCGCTGGACGGCATCGGCCAGCACATTAAGTTGAAGGGTGTCGGTTTGGCGGCTTGGCGCCAGTAGCACCCAGTCGGCCGATGCCAGCGCCAGGTCGAGGCGGCGCTGCATGTGCTCGGCGGTTGCGCCGTCATCCACTTTCAGTACGCGGGCAACACGGGTGTCCTGGCCCCGGATGGCTTTGACGCGCTGGATGATGTCGTGATCGCGCAATGCCTGATCTGCCGTCGGGTTCGAAGCGCTGTCATCCAGCGCCAGGCCGGCAAAAATAGCGTACCGGGCCAGGTCTTCGTATAGCGCCGTGTTGGTCGGTTGCGGCAAATACGCGTACACATCCACAAACGCACGACTTCTTAATTGCCACGCTACCCGATTGAACAAATCAGCGCGTACAGGTCGTTGGCTATTAGGAAAGTAGACTGCCGGCTGGGTGTTGTCCGGCGTTGCTGCGTCGGCGGCCTCAAGGAATACCGTCGTAATCTGCAGATCGGCAATGCGCTGCACCAGTGCGCCCAGGTTCTCATCGGTCTTGGCTGGATCAGGGTCGTAGAGGTCTGCCAGGCGTACGTGCACGCCGCGCATGACTTCGGGGCGCTCTTGGGCCACGACCGCGTTGGCAAAGCCGGTCAGTGCCGGGTCGTTTGATACCAGTAAACGCGGGGCGCGGTCCATTTGCTGCATCGATGCCAGACCGTCGTCCAGCGTTAGCAGTAGCCGATAGCCTTCAGACTGAATAATGCTTGCGGCCATGCCGCTCGTGGTGCCATACGGCCATACCCACACCCGGGGCGCTTTACCGGTCGCCTGAGTGATCTTTTGGCTTATTGCCCGAACATCATCCCTAATCCGTACACTGAATTCGGCGTCGTTTTCGTATCGGCCGGTTGCAGGATCGTACCGGCGCGCAGCAGCGGCCGGCTGCTGATTACCCTGCGGGTTGGCCGTAATACCGTAGTGAAGGTTGTTGGTGTGGGCGGCTACTTCAACCAGGCCCGATGCGGCCATTTCAGTAATCTGCCCCCAAGTTAAAAACTTTTCGCGGGGTACTGGCTTCCCGCCAAAGCTGACGGTGCCGCCATTGTCTGGCGGATCGACCCATACACCTACCGGGGCCAATACAGCCGGCCAGTCATAGGCTCGCAACAATGGGTATACGCGTTCGTAGAAGCTGCGGTAGCCGTCGTCGAAGCTCAGCAGTACGGCGCGTGACGGCAATGCGGGGCCACCGTCCGCTGCCGCGAAAATCTGGTCAACGCTGACGGGTTGATAGCCGTTCGCGTGCAGCCAGGCAAATTGCTCTTGAAGATGCGTCGTGCCGACGCTGACAAAGGTCTGGTCGGGGTTTTCGTCTTCGACATCGTGGTAGGCCAGCGCCAGGTAGTGGTTTGTGGGCCAGGCCAGGGTGGCCGGCGACGCCTGTCTTTGCGCCGGCGGCACAAATGGCACGCCCCGATCGACACTGCTGCAAGCCGCCAAGAGCAGCGAAAAAAGCAGTAGGGCGGAAAAACGCAATACATTGGCAACCCGGCCTGCGCCGTAAGCGTGTCGGGTGTTGCCGCCTAACGGCGTCAAGACGTGGGCGTGAGGCATGAAGGGCTCCTAGAAGCGCAGATTGAGTTCAAGCTGAAAGCGCAGTTCGCGCTCTTGCTTGCCGTCATAAGGGCGCCTGACACCTAGCACGTTGGCTTGAATGTCGACGTTTTTGCCGGTTTGGTAGCGCACGCCATAGCCCACGGCCATCACACTGCCGGCGCTGTAGTCGCGCTGCTTGTACAGGCCTGCCCGTAACTGAAGGCTGTGCGTGACGACGGTGTCGTAGCGTTGGTACAGGGTTTGTGTCAGTACCAGGCCGGGGAATACCTCTAGGTCTTGACGGGGGCTGAAATAGGGGACGTCGGTGCGGCTGTTGCGCGAGGCGCTGACATCTAGTTCCAGGTGGGCGGTGAATTCAGCGCTGCTGTATAGCCGCTCACGGCCTGACAGCCGGGCTTCAAAGCGCTGATTGCCGTCACTGAACCGTGTAGGCGCAAAGGCGAGCAACCATTGGCTGTCGTCTTTGCCATTGCGCTGCACCCAAAGGTCAAGGCGCTTGCCCCAGATATTGTTTTTCAGTGCGCGCATGGGAGTGGATACCGGGCGCCATGCGGCTTGCGCACCGACTTGCCATTGGTCATTCAGCCACGCCGTGGCGGCTGCACGTGCGCCTATTTTGGTGCCGTAGCCATACTGCTGAGACGACACATCACCCTCGATAATAAGGTCACGTGTCCGCCATTGGGCACCGGCGCGCAGCCAGCGTTGGTTGAGCTCACCTTCTTCAAAGTCGCCCTGGGCGTACCCTGCGCCACCAAAATAGCGCATGCCGTTGTCACTGGTTGGCGTATAAAGCGTCGCTTCAGTCCGAAAATCCTTGCCGCCCGTAACGGGGCTGTCGGTAGCGTGTCCGCGCACTGCGCTGATCTGCAACTCGTATTTTTGCTGCGTCTCCCACTCTTCTTTTAAACGCTGTGTTGCCGGCGACTCGGGGTAGTGGGTAACGGCATAGTCTTTCAGCAGGCGCGCCTGCTCCCATTCGTGTAAAGACAGCGCATTCATGCCTTGCGCACTGATGAGTTCCGGATTCTGCGGTTCCAACGACTCGGCTTGCTTCAAGGTGACTTCGGCCTGACGATGAAAGCCTTGCAGGTATTGGGCGTTGCCCAGTGCGATGCGCAGACCCGCATCACGAGGTGCTTCATCGGCCAATTGTTGCAATTGATCTATAGCGTTACCGACTTGTCCAGCATAAATCGGGTCGATAGCCGATGTGCGTGCCGTATTAAGAAAGTTCTCGTTGGGCAAAGGCTGGGGGTTGCCGGCAACCCGACGCCATGGCCCCTGGCGGTTGGATAGGGCGGTTAAATGGGCCCGGGCGGCGGCGTGTTCACCACTTTCCTGCAGTGCGTAGTAGTAGGCCAGCTCGTCGTCATTGACTTCCGCACTGTCCAAGCGCTCGGCGTTCAGTGCCGCCTGGAATAGTGCCGTCGCTTTCTCGGGCTGTTTCAGGTACAGGTAGGCCGAGGCTATTTCATTGAGCAGGTACGACGGAATCGTAACGCCGCGACGCTGCATTGCTTCGTAGGTGTCAACCAGGGTCTGCATGGACTGGCGAGCATGCAAGGCCTGCAGGCGGTCCAGCTCAATGCGCCTATAAATAGCGGTATCGCTTAGTCCCTGTTTCTGCCAGTCGTTCAGGTACTGGTCATAGCGCTGTAATGCCTGATCTGCCAGACGGTAGCGTTCTTCCTGGTTGCGTGATGGTGTGCTGGCCAGGCGCGTGAGTTCGGCGGCTTCGTCGGCTTGGAGGACACGCAGTTCGTCGCTGCTGACTGCATTCGGGTAGCGCTGTGCCATTGCCAGCGCTGCGTTGCTTAAGCGGGCGTCGCGCAACGCAAAGATATATTGACGTCGCGCTTGCGTGTTGTCGGGGGCCAGTTGGTATGCGTTCTGCGCCTGTCGCAGCGCCTGGTAAATTTCGGGGGTTGTACCGTGGGCAGCAGAAGTGGCTAGCGCGAGCACGCAGCCGGCCTGTACCGATGCCCGAAAAATACTTGAACTGCGCTTTTTTTCCGATCCCATGGTTTGCCCCGGTCCATTTTTTTACGGCTAGATACAGCTGGTAGGGCAAACTATAAAAACGGCGCGCCAATACGAATATGCGCGAGATGACGTAAGTCGGGTGGCGCAGGCCGTGCGGCGCCCGGTCTAGGCTGTTAAATATTTTTTAGTTTTCGTTTTGACTACGGCAAAATTTACGTGCTAGAATAGCGTTCTTTAGTCGGGGCGTAGCGCAGCCTGGTAGCGCACTTGCATGGGGTGCAAGGGGTCGAAGGTTCGAATCCTTCCGTCCCGACCAATAAATTCAAAAGGGTGACAGCATTTTTTGCTGTCACCCTTTTTCTATTTGCGGTCCTAGTCTGGCTTGCTTGTAAGGCGCGCACCCCTGGCAAACGTGGGTCTGCCAGGGGCGCGGGCACTGTTTGCAATAAACAGCGCCAACAGCCCGGTATTACTGGAAGCGTCGCGGAATACGCTCGATCCAGGTCTTTTCCCTGATCAGGGTGCCGTCTTTGTGCAGTGTTTTGGTAAATGTCACGTCGAAGTGAGTGGCATCTGACTCAACCTTGATTTCACCGAGCAGGTCGATTTTTACGCCGTCGATCGTGAATGTATTTCTGCGTTTGCCCTTGAAGTGGGCATTGGCAGGGGAGGCATCCTTAACGTGCCACTCATACGATTCGGCAGAGCGGAACTCGTTGTCGTACTGCGTCCACACCACACTGCTAGTGGTCGTAAAGGTGGATTCGCCTTTTTCATCGTCGCGCTGCCGTGTAAACACAGTACCGGTATCTTCCAGTGTCTTGCCAAAGGGGGCCTCGTCACTGGGTTCGGGTGCCGGTAGGGGGCAGGTAGCATCAGTCGCATCGCGCGTGGGCACCACAGGCAGTTCGAACCACGTGTTTTTCCCCAGAATCAGGCGGGTAGTGCCGGGTGTCGGGCTAGGCCAAAGCATAGGGAATTGGGCATTAGAAATCGCCAGACGAATCCGGTGGCCAGGCTTGAAGCGCCAGGTTGTGAAGTGAATCGGTGCAGTCAGGGTCGCGGGTTCGCCTGGTGTCAGGGCCTGCGGTGAAAGTCGCGAATGGCGCTGCGAAGGGTTAATGGACACGCCACTGACCAGAGACACCGTGCCATCTGGCGCGACGTCTTCAAGGCGTACACTCCACTGGTAAAAAGGTGCGTCGGCTGCAACCCGCAAATGCACTAGCGGGTTGCCCATGATCTCCATGGCTTGCGTCAGTGGGGCCGAGTCATACACCAGGCTATTGCGATCGTCGGTCGACATGTCGCCGGTTTGTTCGCCCCACCAGCCACCCGCTGCCATACCTGCGCCTGCCACATACTTCAGCGAGTCGCTGGTCGTTTTGCTTGTCGGTGCGCCAGTCAGTTTCTGTTGTGTTTGCGGGTATAGGCGCTGAACGGTGCTTCCTTGAACAGGCCAGTTTTTCTCGCAGCGCCAGTAGCCAGGCACGATAGCCGGGTCTGCTGTCGGCGGTTGCCCAGTGCGCATGAACGCCATCCAGCGGGGCTCATCAAGCACGTTGTTTTCTACGCCCTTGAGCCAATAGTCCCACCAGCGCAGGGCCCTTTGGCGCCATTCGTAATTAGGTCCGGGCGCACCATATTCGGGCCATGCGTGATTCCATGGCCCGATTTCGGCGATCACCGGGGCGGTCGAGTGCTGTTTGACATCGAGTACAAAGTCCCGATAACCATCCAGCAATCCGCCAATCACATAAGCAGGCACCGATAGAGGCTCTTTGAACTTGATTGATTCCTGACGCCAGAATTCGCTGTCTTGCTGTTCGCGCATCCAGGTAAAGATCCAGGGCTTTTTGTCGAAACGATTCTTGAAGTACGTTTCGTCAATTCGATAATCGGGGCTCTGGGGCAGGGCGTTATCGGTGCTGATTTGATGGCTGTAGTAATCGAGCGTCAGCGCGCCGCTGTTGTAATGGACGTCGTTGTAAAACAGGTCGATCGAACCGTGTGCAGCAATGATGGCTTTCAATGCTGGCGGCTTTCTGTGGGCGGTCATGAGCGAGTTGAAGGCGCTCCATGACAGGCCATACATCCCGACATTGCCGTTGGACCATTCTTTTTTGGAAAGCTGGTCAATGATTTGTTCGGCATCCGAAATTTCGGCGGCCGAATATTCGCTGACGGGTACAGGGCCATCGCTGCCGCCCGTTCCTCGAACATCCACTCGGGCAACGACATAGCCATTTTTGGCAAAGTATGCGCCATAGCCGTAGTCGCTCAGGGCAAAGAAGTCGTCTTTACGGTAGGGCACCATTTCGATCAGGGCCGGGAAAGTTTCGCCGGGCTTTTTGGCAACAGGCCGGTAGAAAGTGACGGCTAGCTTGACGCCGTCTTTCATTTCTAGGGTTTCATACTCGAGCGTGAATTCGTAAGCTGCTGCTTGTGCGGTTTCTTTTTGCGGGCTGTTTGTGGGCTGTGTTATTTGGGCCGTGCAGCCGGCCACACCAGCTATAACCAAAAAGCTAAACGTCAGTTTTTTTAACGTGTTTTTTATCCCGTACATCAAGGTGTCTCCAATGGCGAGCTCTGTGCCGAGCCCCAGGCATGCTGATTTTTCTGGGGCGGTTGTAACACGTTTTTTCCCTATTTCGTGGTCTCGCCCATCAATGGGATCAGCGGCGCGTAGTCGCTGTGGCTGGCTGGCATCAAACCGGTGGCTTGTTGTGATTTAAAAAAGCCACTAAGCGCGGTGGGTTCGTTAAGCATTAAGTGGCGAATTTTGCTTTTAAGCGCCGGGCACACCATAGGGCTGAACACGAACGGATCGTAGTAAATCGGCGCAGAACGCCACAGCACGCGTAGCGTGTCAGGGCTCATTTTGCCGTGCTTGATGTAGTCATCAGCCCTGACGCTGGCGACAAAGGCGGCATCGACGCGCTTGTTAAGCAAGGCGTCCAGTGAACGGTCGTGCGAACCGGTGTACACCTGGCTTTCAAAGAACTCGGATAGCGGCATGCCCGCCGCATCGGGGAACGCCCGATTAGGCAAAATGCTGCCCGAAGTGCTTAAAGGGTCGTTCAGGGCGACCCGTTGGCCGGCAAGGTCTTTGAGCGTTTTGGCGCCGGTATCGGCGCGCACCACCAACAGCGCTTGATAATGGTTGCCGGCCGGTGTGTACGCGCCTTTTTCCAGGACGAGATTAGCAAAGGGCTCAACGCCTGGGTCGCGCAAGTGGGCGGTTAAGTAGCCTGCGGGGCCAAGCCAGGCAATATCCACCCCACCCGAAACAACCGCATCGGCAACGGCGTCGTACGAGCCGGCCCGTATGATTTCGACGGGCATGTCTAGATGTTTGCTTAGATGGCGAAGCAAGGGCGCGTAGTCCTTGACCAGCGCATCCATACTTTTTTTCGGGATCACGGCGATACGCAAGTCGGTATCGCGGCAGGTGGTGTCGGCCTGGGCAATCGGGCCTGCCAACACTGCAATTAACAACATGATAAAGCGCAGCATCAGGCCACTTCTTTGAGTTTAAAAGCTTCGTCAAATTCCGGTAGCTGTTCAACCGATAGGGGTCGGCTAAAGTGATAGCCTTGCCCGTAATCGCATCCCGAAATTTTTAAATAAACCAGTTGTTCGCGTGTTTCGACCCCCTCGGCAACGACCTGCAGCTGTAGCCGTTTGGCCAGGGCAATGGTCGAAGACACAATTGGGCTGTCATCGTGGGTGTTTGAAAGCTGTGCAATCAAACCGCGATCAATCTTCAGCTTGCTGATGGGCAAGGCGTACAGATGCGCAAACCCCGCATAGCCTAGACCGAAGTCGTCCAGACTAATGGCAATACCGGCCTTTTTCAGCCTTTCCAGATGCTCAATCGCCAATTGTTCGCGATCAAGAATCGCGGTTTCTGTAATTTCCAGTTCGAGCTGGTCCGGGGCAATGTCATGCAGCGCCAGCTCGCGAAGTACCGAGTCGGCAAAATCTTCTTGCCCTAGCTGCAAGGCCGACACATTCACACTAACGGTGGTACGAATGCCTTGAACCTTCCATTTTTTAAGTTGCTCGCAGGCTAGACGCAGCACTTCTTTACCCAGGTCAATGATAAAACCGCTGCGCTCGGCAATGGCAATGAAGCGGTCCGGATATACCAGACCAAACTCAGGATGGCGCCAGCGCACCAGGGCCTCGTAGCCGCTGATGGTCAGTGTGTCCAGCCTGACTTGTGGCTGGTAATGCAAGATAAATTGACGTTTGCGCAAAGCCTCGCCCAAGGCCTGTTCGATATGGAATTCCTCGATGCGCGAGGTATTCAACGACGGGTCGAAGAAGCGGTACTGGCCGCGGCCGGCGCGCTTGGCCGAGTACATGGCGGCGTCAGCGCAACGAATCATTTCATCGATGTCCTGGGCATCGCGCGGGCAAATCGAAATGCCTACGCTGGGGCTGGTGTTCAGCTCAACGCCCTCAAGCGAATAGGTTGCCGACAGTTTTTCGGTCAGGGCTTTGACCCATTCTGTAATTTGCTGTTCGCTACGGTTGTCGGCCAGCATGACGACAAATTCGTCGCCGCCAAAGCGCGCTGCCTGATCTTCCGGGCCCAGCATGCGCTGGATACGTCCGGCAACGGCTTGGAGCAGCATGTCACCAACCTTATGGCCTAAGGTGTCGTTAATGGATTTGAATCGGTCCAGGTCGATGAACAGTATCGCCAGCAGGCGTCGTTTTGCGCGTTGCTGCGTCAGGCAGTCCGATGCAATCCGGATGAATTCTCGGCGATTGAACAGCCCGCTGAGATGGTCGGTTGATGCGGCATGGCTGCTACGCCGATGGGCGGTTTCCAGGCTTTCAATCAGACGCTGTTTCTCTTGCTCGGAGTTTTGTAAGGCTTTCAGTGAGGCCTGCTGGCGACGCAGCACGGTAAAAATCCATGAAATCGCCAGCAGTATGGCGACGCTCATGATAATGCCCAACCACGTCTGGTTGGTTTGTCGTGTTTGTACCGGGGTAAGAATCTCGTCGAGTTGCTGACTGACGACAATGCGCCATCCGTGTTCAGGCGCAGTCACGTAAATACTTTGATACACCTTGTCATTGGCCACCGATCGGTATCCGCCTCGCCGCGGATCTTTGGCTTGCTCCGGGCCGGCAATCAGTGCACCGCCATTGAATATAACGCCGCTGGTGTCTGCGCGAAGCCGTTCCTGACCAGCAGCATCGAGCAACTGGATAATACCGGAATAGCCCATTTCAATGTTTTGATACAGGCTGGCCAAATACCCGACGTCCATTTCAACCAACATAATGCGATCCAACTGACCTCGGGTTTGCGGATCGGCAACGGGCAGCAAAAGGGGTAAGTGCCATTTCGGGGCCGCAATTTTTGGCCCGCTGATGTCGCTGACGGGCAAAAAAGGCACAAAGCCGTGGTTCTCGATTTGCGCGTAAACCTGCTCCAGCCAGTGCTGCGGCAAGATCGCCGGCAGATTGTCGTGGCTGTGGAATTGCCAGTTTCCCCGCGCGTCATAGATGCTAAAGCGGTTGAATACCGGGTCTTTGGCCAAGGCGCGCGACGCATCTGATGGGCTGTTGCCCAAAGTGTTTGCGGTCGAGTTTACGACTGCACTGACCGCTAACGAACGATCTGCCAACTGCTTCAGGTGTTCGGCGGCAATGGTGGCCAGGTTCAGGTGCTCGTTTGCCTTTGAGTCCAACGCTTCGGCATGCGCCGCCGAGTATTGCCGGTGATCAAGCAGCCAGATAAATGCAATCGTCACCAACCCCATGATGACAATGGCCGCTTGAATGAAGCCAGGTGAAACAGACGATTTGAGGCGGGTCAAGGCATTGATTCCGGGGGTAAATGCAGATGTCCCGAAATTTTGTCACGCTAAGATGACGTGATTATGACGCGCCTAACCGATCTGGAAGCTGGTCTCGGGGTAGCGCACCCGTCCGCGATGCTGGGTACTCAGGCTGTATATGAGGGTCAGGGGCCCAAGTCGGCCAATAAACATGAGCAAGATCACCAAAAACTGGCTGGGCCACGATAATGTTGACGTCAGGTCGCGGCTGAGGCCCGTGGTGCTGACGGCCGAAACGACCTCGAAAAGAACGCTGATAAATGGCGCGTCTTCGATCATTGTCATGATGAGCGTGGCCGAAAAGATAAGTGTTGCGGTAATCAGCAGCAGCGCCAGCGATTTTTGCACGGTGTCTGCCGAAATGGCGCGCTTGAGCAGTACGACTTGCGGGCGTTGGAAAATATAAGAATAGGCCGCCGCCATCAGCACGATAAACGTCCCGATCTTGATGCCGCTGGCCAGGCTGAGCGAGCCGCCGCCAATAAACATGTAAAGCATCATCAGCAGGGTCGTGCTGTCTTCAAGGCTGGCAATATCGACGCTATTGAAGCCGGCAGTGCGTGTCGTGACATTTTGCAGCCAGGCGCCCAAGGCTTGGCCGCCAATATCCAGCGGCCCGAGCGTAAAGGGGTTGTCGTATTCAAACAGCCAGATCATCACAAAGCCGATCAGGTTCATGATGGCCGTACCGATAAGCACGATTTTGCTATACGGAGAGAGGGACTTCCAGGACTTCTTCTGCCGGATATCGTTTAGTACGGGAAACCCGATACCGCCCAGAATGATCAGGGCGGTAGTACCCAGAATGACGACCGGGTCACTGACATAGTTTGAAAGGTGGGTTGCAGTCAACGAGATACCGGCGTTGTTGAACGCAGCCAGGGTATGAAATATGCCGTGTCCCAGGGCGCTCAGCAAGCTCGACTCTTGCCACCAGTACAAGGTAAACCAAACAATGCCAATCAACTCAAGCACAAGTGTGATCTTGATGATGGCAAACGCGGTTTGCCTGACCGTGGCTACGCTGGTTTGATTGAAAGCCTCTTGGGCCAAGGCCTGATGTTGCAGCGAAATACGTTTGCCCAAGGCTAATGCGGCCACAATCGAAAACGTCACAAAACCCAGCCCGCCGATCTGAACCAGTGTGATCAGGATAGCTTGCCCCACCGGGGTGTAGGTGACGCTGATGTCTACCGTGCTGAGCCCCGTGATCGTGACCGCTGAAACCGCCGAGAATAAAGCCGTAAGCGGACTGATCGGGGCGTTAACTGAAAACGGCAGCCAAAGCAGCAGGGCCCCAATCAGGCTTAACAACATAAAGCCGCCCGCCAGCACCATGGGCGGTGCGGCATTGAAGCGACCATTGCGTCTGACTTGATGATAGTGGCGCAGCGTTAACCGCGGGTCCCAGTTGCGCATGGTTTATGACAGCATGGGTGCGATGGTTTTCAGTGCGTCGAGCTGCCCGGCAATGACCAATACATCTTTGGTGTGAAGTTCAAACGTATCGTCAGGGTGCACATGAATGTCGGCTTTGCGCTTGACCAGCAAAATATGAATGTCCTCTTGGCTTTCGTCAAGAAATTGCCGCACGTTTGTGCCGTCGAGTCGCTCACCGACGTCAATCTCGACCACAAACTGACCGTTACCCAACGAAATGTAGTCCGTCACCATGGGATAGCTCAGCGCCTGGGCAACCCGAATACCCATTTCTTCTTCGGGGTGGATGATGCGGTCAACCCCCAGTTTGCTCAGAATAGTGTGGTGCGCGCGCGATGTCGCTTTGACCCATGTCTTTTGCACCCCAGCGCTTTTTAAATGCACCACGCACAGCAAACTGGCTTCCAGGTCGGCGCCAATGGCTACCAGAACGACGTCGTAATTATCCAGACCAAGTTCTTCGATGGCGCGTCGGTCGGTGACGTCGGCAATGACCGCGTGGGTGAGCTGGTCGGCATATTTGTTGACCAATTTGTCGCTGGTATCGACGCCCAGCACCGAATGGCCCAGCTTCA
Source organism: Pusillimonas sp. NJUB218 (assembly GCF_003788685.1). Taxonomy (NCBI): domain Bacteria; kingdom Pseudomonadati; phylum Pseudomonadota; class Betaproteobacteria; order Burkholderiales; family Alcaligenaceae; genus Pusillimonas; species Pusillimonas sp. NJUB218. The sequence goes on along the minus strand of NZ_NQMK01000009.1, from coordinate 27,074 downwards.
TAAGTTCCAGCGATGCGGCCGAGCCAAAACGACCCAGGCCGATGACGGCAAATTGCGCCATGGTTTGCTCCTGTTGGACAGGGCGCCATTGTAGGCGTATTGAAGCGCCTTGTTAATGGCCGTCTGGGTTGGCGTGCAGGTAAGCGTAGTGCATATTCCTTGGTGGGTACCGCATATCACTAGAATATGTTAACTTTATTGAATTAGGGTAAACCTGTATACGAGTCTCACACTATGGTGAATTTATTTGAGCCGGTTCAGTTCGGCAGCTTGTCGTTAAGCAACCGCATCGTGATGTCGCCGCTGACGCGCACCCGTGCGGGTGAAGGGCGGGCGCCAACCGATCTGGTCCGCCTGTATTACTGTCAGCGTGCCGATGCCGGTCTAATTATTACCGAAGCCACGTCAATTACGGCTCAGGGCGTCGGCTACCCAGATACCGCTGGTATCTGGAGCAAGGCTCAGGTCGACGGCTGGAAACGCGTGACCGAGGCGGTTCATGCGCGCGGCGGGAAAATCGTGTTGCAGCTGTGGCATGTGGGCCGGGTTTCCGACCCCGAATTGTTGAACGGCGAAATCCCGGTGGCGCCCAGCGCGATTGCCTGTGAGGGGCAGGTCAGCATTTTGCGTCCCAAGCGCGACTACGTTGTGCCACGCGCACTTCAAACCAACGAAATCGCCGGCATTGTGGCCGACTTTGTGCAGGCGGCACGCAACGCCAAAGATGCTGGCTTCGACGGTGTCGAGGTGCACGGCGCCAACGGTTTCCTTATCGACCAGTTCTTGCACGACGGCTCTAATCAGCGTACCGACCAGTACGGCGGCTCTGTCGAAAACCGGGCGCGCTTCCTGCTCGAGATTGTCGATGCCGTGTGCAGTGTCTGGCCGTCCGGCCGCGTTGGGGTGCATTTGTCGCCGCGTGCCGGCGTGCATGCCATGCGCGACAGCGACCCGGCATCACTGTTTTATTACGTGGCCGAACAACTGGGTAAACGCAACCTGGCGTTCATGTTTGTGCGCGAACCCCAAGGCCCCGACAGCCTGGCCCCGCAAATGAAAAAGCTGTTTGGCGGCCCGGTCATCATCAATGGCAGCTATACGCTCGAAACGGCTCAAAAAGCGATTGATAATGGTGATGGCGATGCCGTGGCGTTTGGCCGCATGTTTATTGCCAACCCCGACCTGGTTGCTCGCTTGCGCGATGGCCATGCGTTAAACGAGCCCGATCCAAGTACGTTTTATGGTCAGGGCGCCAAAGGCTATACCGATTATCCTGCATTGTCGCCGGCCGATTGCGAGGCATCTGCCGAAGCTTGACGCCGTCTGGTTTTTGCCCAGCAGTAATTTGGCCCGGCTTGATGCCGGGCCTTTTTGTGTGCGGCGTTAACGCGGTCGCATAACCTTGAAGGTTGCGGTAGCCGTTACCAACAGTTCGCCGTCTTCACTTAATGCGCGACCTTCGCAAAAGGCAATAGATTTGCCCATGCGCAGGCAGGTGGCCTCGAATACAACCGTACCTCTGGCGGGCGCCAAAAAGTGCGAGGTCATGTCGATGGTGGCCATACTGGTGGACGTGTCGTTGGCCCGCGCGGCGGCGCTAAGGGTTAGGTCGAGCGCACTCATGAGCGTGCCCCCGTGAATATCGCCACGGCTGTTTGTCAGGTCGGCCCGCCAGGGCAGACGGGTACGTGTCAGCTGTGGCGAGAAGTCTTCGGGCTGCAGCCCGATAAACTGCATGAAGGGAATATTCAGGCCGAAGTAATCGGTGCTTTCTTTTGACATGTCGGTCATGGCATTACGACATGATGCGTTGTTTTACTTGGCCGGATACAGCCGACATGTCGGCGCGGCCGGCCAGTTCGGTTTTAAGAATAGCCATGACCTTGCCCATGGCCGGTGCGCCGGTGACGCCTTGTTCTGCTACAGCTGCCATCGCTTGGTCGATGGCAGCGTTGATCTCTTCGGGCGTGGCTTGCTTGGGCAAGAACTCTTGCAGTACATCGAGTTCGGCCTGCTCTTGTGCAGCGGTTTCAGTGCGGCCGGCCTTTTCAAAAGCGGCAATTGATTCGCGGCGCTGCTTGACTTGTTTCTCGATGATGGCTGTGATGTCGGCGTCGGTCAGTTCGCGGCGCTCGTCGACTTCTTTTTGCTTGACGGCGGCTTGCAAGAAACGCAATGTACCCAGGCGCGCAGTGTCTTTGGCGCGCATGGCTGTCTTGACGGCATCGGAAAGCTGCTGTGAGAGCGAAAGGCTCATGGTGGTGTCCTGTATTGGTGGCCGCATGGGCCGGTAAGCATGAAGGGTTTGACCTGTATTTTAGTGCATGCCTTACTGGAAGTTGCGGCTGCGCACGGGTAAATGGCCTAGCAGATGATCAAGATTGACCAGGCGGCCAGCGACCAGATGACATACGTTGTCGTGACGCTGCCAAACCCCGTAAACCCCCAGTAAGGTGCTGCCCACCAATATTTGTTTTTGTTGTCTGGCCAATTCGGGGCGCACAATCACGTTGACCAGCCCGGTTTCGTCTTCGAGACTGACGAAGATAACCCCTTTGGCAGTTTGGGGGCGCTGGCGCGTGGTGACCAGGCCGCACGCGCGCGCCAGTCGGCGATTTGGGTAGGTGTCGTGAAGTTGCTGGGCATTGGCAAAACGCAATTGTTGCAACTGGTCGCGCAGTAAAGCCAACGGGTGTCGCCTTAATGTTAGGCCGGTGGCGGTGTAGTCTTGGTAAATGTTTTGTGCTTCTGTGGGCTCGCTTAAAACTGGTGTTTGTGTTTCGTTAATGGGGGCCTGGTGCAGCAAATCTTTTGACGTGCGCAGCGCAGCTTGCCAGCGGGCTTCGTGGCGGTGGGCCCCAAGGCTGCCCATGGCATCGGCGCTGGCCAGGGCGTCGAGGTCTCGCTTGTTCAGGTCGGCGCGGCGCGCCAGGTCGTCGACAGAGATAAAAGGAGCTTGTTGCCTGACCTGGGCGATGCGAATCGCACCTTCGGTCGAAAGGCCTTTGATGCGGTTCAGCCCGAGGCGCACGGTTTGCCCGGGTGCATTCAGGGGCAGATGAGCGTCGACATGGCTTTCGTTGATGTCGACCGGTAATACGTTTACGCCGTGGCGTGCCGCGTCTTGTACCAGTTGGCTGGGCGAATAAAAGCCTAGGGGCTGGGAGTTGAGCAAGGCGGCCAGAAAAGCGGCCGGCTCGTGACATTTGATCCAGGCGCTGGCATAGGCCAGGTTGGCGAAACTGGCCGAATGGCTTTCCGGAAAGCCATATTCGCCGAAGCCTTCGAGCTGCTTGTAGATGAGTTCGGTAAATTTGGCCGGATATCCCCGCGCCAGCATGCCGCTGATCAGGCGTGGGCGAAAGCGATCGACGCCGCCTTTGCGCTTCCAGGCCGCCATAGATCGGCGTAATTGGTCGGCCTCGCCCGCGCTGAAGCCTGCGGCCACCATGGCAACTTGCATGACCTGTTCTTGAAAGATGGGCACACCCAAAGTGCGCGACAGGACGTGTTCGACTTGCGGCGATGGGTAACTGACCGATTCAAGCCCCTGGCGGCGGCGCAAATACGGGTGGACCATGTCACCTTGTATGGGCCCCGGGCGGACAATCGCAATTTGAATCACCAGGTCGTAGAACGTACGTGGCCGCAGCCGCGGCAGCATGCTCATTTGCGCGCGAGACTCGATTTGAAATACGCCTATGGTGTCGGCGCGGCTGATCATGGCGTAGGTGGCCGGGTCTTCGTGGGGGATGTCTTGCAAGGCAAATGGGCGTTGATACTTCAGGCTAAGCAGGTCAAGCGCTCGTTTAAGCGCCGACAACATGCCTAAGGCCAGCACATCGACTTTGAGCAACCCCATGGCGTCAAGGTCGTCTTTGTCCCATTGGATGACGCTGCGGCCCGGCATGCCGGCATTTTCGATGGGTACCAGCCGATTAAGCGGCCCTTGCGAAATGACAAAGCCGCCCGGGTGTTGCGACAAATGGCGCGGAAAGCCCAGCAGGGTTTGCGCCAGTGCAGCCCAAGCGCGAATGCGGTGGTCAGTGGTGTCGAGCCCTTGTTCTTGGAGTTTTTCGAGCAGGCTTTGCGAGGCCTCTTGGTACTGGCACGATTTACACACCTGGTCGATGACGGAAAGGTCGATGCCCATGGCCTTGCCCGTATCGCGCAGTGCGCTGCGCCGCCGATAGGTAATAACGACGGCGGTCAGTGCAGCACGGTCGCGGCCATACTTTTGATAGATGTATTGAATGACCTCTTCGCGGCGCTGATGTTCGAAGTCGACATCGATGTCGGGCGGTTCGTTGCGTTCGGCGCTGATGAAGCGGGCGAACAGTGTGTTGCCTTGGGCGGGGTCGACTTCAGTAATGCCCAGGCAAAAACATACCGCCGAGTTGGCAGCCGAACCCCGCCCTTGACACAAAATATGCTGCGACCGGGCGTAGCTGACGATGTCGTAAACCGTAAGGAAGTAGGGCTCGTAGTGCAACTGGCTGATGAGATCGAGCTCGGTTGTGATTTGGGCTTGCACATTGTCGGGTATGCCGTGGGGGTAGCGTTTGTTGGCGCCGGCCCAGGTTTCTTGGGCCAGATACTGGGCCAGCCCTACGCCCGGTGGCACAATGTCGTGTGGGTATTGGTAGCGCAGCTCGTCGAGCGAAAACGTGCATTGGGCCGCGATGTGCAGCGTTTCGTACAGGGCTTGCGGGCTGAACAGATTTGACAGCCGAAAGCGGCTGCGCATGTGATGCTCGGCATTGGGATGCAGGGCATATCCGCATTGTTCAATCGGGGTGCCAAGCCGGATGGCCGTGAGGGTGTCGTGTAAAGGTTGACGCGAGCGCACGTGCATTTCGACCTGACCCAGGGCGACCACGGGCAGGGTAAGTTGCTTGGCAAGTGTGTGGCTGGCCTGAACCTGTTGGGTGTCGCTGGGTTGATAGTGGCGGGTTTGCCCCAGCCAAAGATGGGTCGGGTAATGCTGTTTAAGGTCTTGAAGCGCCGTGACAATGGCCGGCGTGTGCTCTTGCGCCTTGGCAATGATCAGGCAGCCTGCCAGTTGCAGCGCGCAGGACGCAGGCGTTTGCAAGCACGTTACCAAAGAGATTTGAAGCCGTATCGCAGCGCCTTTGCTTGTGCCTGCTTGTGTGCGCAAACGTGTAATGAGCTGGGCCAGATTGCCGTAGCCGTTAAGGTTTTGGACCAGAACAATGAGCTCGAGGCCGGGAACAGTAGTGTGAAAACGGCTGCCGACAATAAGGTGGAGCGAGTGCTGCCTGGCGGCTACATGTGCCCTGACCACACCGGCCAGCGAACAGTCGTCGGCCAGTGCCAAAGCTGTATAGCCTAATGCCGCCGCGCGGGCGACCAGTTCTTCAGGGTGCGAGGCCCCTTTCAGGAAGCTGAAGTTGGACTGGCAATCGAGCTCGGCATAGGGCAGGGTTGATGACATGGATTGCAACAGGTGCGGTCAGGCAAACAGCCCGTGCAAGAACCAGCGTTCAGTGTTTGCGTTTGCGCGTGAGGGGCTGGGCCGAAACACCCAGTACTGAATGCCCTGAGGGTCTTGAGCGATAAAGTAGTCGCGGGCCTGCCGGGCGCTGGCTTCCCACCAGCCGCTTTCGATGCGTTCGGGGCCTTGTACCAGGGTAAGCGGATGTTGGTTATGCGTGGGGCGGTGATTAACAACAGTTAAGGCTTGTGGCGTATCCAGCATAAAAAATGGCCGGGGCGGTGGCGCGGTGGGCAGCATGCCTGTCACGGGCTTTTCGGCCGGGCGTATTGAGCAGGCCATGGGGGCCCATCGATTGGCGATTTCGGGGCGGTGATCGGCCCGCGGCCGTGGGGCAAGCAGGCTGTGCGGGCCCAGCCTGGCCCGAAGCAGATCGAAGAGTTGCTGTTCGTTGCGTTGCCACTGCCCTGGTTCGGGAAACAGTGTGGTGCTGTGTACCGCCCGGGGCTCGGAGTGATCGATACGCAAAGTGACGGCAATGGCCGGGGCGGGCAGTGCGCAGCGCCCAAGTTGTTCTTTAAGCACAGGAAGAAAACTGTGGGTTTGCCAGGCGGGCTCGGAAATAGAAAGTGACAGCAGGGTGGGCGGCTGTGCCTTTCGGCCCTTTTCGTGGTGCAGTAAGAAATGCAACTGCCGGCAAGACCGCTGGCGCAGGTTTAGCCATAGGCAGGCCTGGTCGATAAGCCGTTGCAAGGGGTAGAGTAGGCCCGGTGCATGTTCAAGACGGAAGTCGAGCTCTTGCGTATGGTTGAAATGTTCGGGGGCCGGTTCCCAGGTATACAGCTGTGGCGCATGCCCATAGGCGTAGTCGAGTGCTTGGAGCAGGGTGGGGGCAGTGCGCTGCTGAAGCGCCTGACGGGGCAGGCGACGCAGCTGGCCCAGGTGCGTGCAGCCTATGCCGTGAAGCCAGCCCTGCCACGGGGCCAGCGATTGAATGTATTGCAGCTGCAGCGCGTCGAGCCGGCGATGCAGCGTAGGCAACGCCAGGCACCGCCGTTGTAACGTGCCAGGGTATTGCGACAGCCAGATGGCCCCCTGTGCGGTGGGTGCCAGGGCGGCAACGGGTTGCAACCCCTGCTGCTGCAATTGGCCTAGCAAACGTTTATACAAAGCACCAGGCCCGTTGAATAAGGCCAGGCTGGCTTCGATGTCGAGCACGATGACCTGGCTGGCATGCAGGCAGGCCACCCGAGGCGTAAAAATTTGGGCAATATGAATGGCCGTGCGTAGTGCGTAGATAAGCGCTACCGATGGCTTAGTGAAATACAGGCTGATAAAGCGCATGGCTGACAACGGGGGCTGGGTGCGGGGTTGCCGTAGGGCGCCGGGGCAAGTCGTTAAGGGCAACCATAACTGGCGCATGGCAGGCCGGCCCCTGACGCTTGGCAATATGCAGTTGCACCCCATTGGGCGCGGGATGCACCCCGATGCGTAAGGGGGCCGGGCTGGGCTGTTGAAGTTGATTGACGTGATTGAGCAGGAAGCACAAAGCCTGGGTGCCTTGCGCGGCAATACCCAGCCGGCGTAGCTGCTTGGACGATACCCCTTTGGGTAGCCAGCACAGCAAGGCGGCGCAGGCGTCGTGACGCAGGGTTTGTTCGGCTGCCCATAAGATGTCTGGGAGGCTTTGGGCATTGACCCACAGCAACGGATGATTGTGCAGTAATGACCAGTTGGCCCAGCATTGCGCGTTAGGCATGAAAGGGCAGTTGATAAGCACAATTTGTTGTTTGGGTGGGCACTGTGCCAGGGCCGGGCGTAGCAGGCGTAGTTCGCCCACGCCGGGTTGGGGCAGGCATAGTTCGGTGATGGCCCCGCATGGCCAGCCTTGCCCCGGCAACTGTTGGTTTAACCCGGTCCAACCCGTGCTGATGGTTGCCCGATGGCTTGCTGCCAACTGCGACGCCCGCCATAAGGCCGGATGAATATCTTGCACATTAAGCATGCCCGCCCCGGTTTGTTTTCGTTTAATAAATACTGTTTAAATATACAGTAAATTTTAAACGTATCGGCAGCGTAAAACAAGCCTTGGGCGCCGGCTTCGTTTATTATGGGGGCTTGAGCTTTTGTGGTTTTTTTTATGTCAGATCAAAGCATTCCTATTCCCGACCCCGTCGTGTTTGTACCGGCGAACCAGCGTCCTACCTTGTTGTTTGTCTTGCTGCACGACGATGCAGCCAGCCCCGATCAACTCGAAGGGCTTAAAAAAGCGCTATTGGCCGCCTTCCCGCAGGCGGCATTAGCCCTGATGTATGGCCCGTTGGCCACGGCGCCGTCTCGGCATCACTGGTTCGACCAAGACGGCCTGAACGAATACAACTATGTTCAGCGCGTCGAAGCCGCATTGCCACGCTTCATTGCCTATGTTCAGTGGGTGCAAAAACAGTTGTCGCTGGGTGGCGAAGCCACGGCGCTGGCTGGGTTTGGGCAAGGGGCAACCCTGGCGCTCGAAGCGACCCTGACCCAGCCCGACCTGGCAGGTCGAGTACTGGCTTTTTCGGGGTGCTATGCCAGTTTGCCTGCTGTCGCCCCTGCAGCCACCACACTGCACTTTTTGCATGGCGCCAACGATCCGGTCGTGCCTAAATCAGTCATGCAAAACGTGCACGCGCATTTGTCCGATCTGGGCGGCGATGCCACGCTCGATATTGCCTCAAGTGTGGGGCACGATTTGCACACGGCGCTGGTCGATCAAGCCATTCACCGGCTTAAAACCTGTGTGCCCATGCGCAGCTGGAAAGAAGCGATGTCAACGCTTAAAGAAAAGTCTTGCGATCCTGACGACGGCATCGATACCCAGGCCCCGCTGGGCACAACACTGCATTAGTCGGGCAAGCCAATGTGCCAGGGCCAGTCGTGGCGCTCAATAGGCTGGCCTTCGCGGTTATAGGTGGTTTCGCTAAAAATGGCGTGCCCGCTTTTATGTACGGCAATCACCGTAGAGCATCGGGTGCCATAGTCGGGGCTGACGATAAACGCACTGCTTAGCAAGCGTTCTCTTTCCAGGCTTAGCCCTGTTTCGGGCAGCTCGGCGTCTTCGGCCTGGGTAGTGTCTTTCAGCAGGTCGTACACCCGGTTGATCGAACGTTCCAGGTGTGTAATGGGGAAGTGGTCCAGCAGCGTACGTAAACGTTCGGTTTTGGGCCAGGCGGTATCCAGCAAATGATTCGACAACACATAACGCCCTGGCGCCAGCGCCTGGGCTTCGTGGGGTGTTTTGGTTTGGTTGCCGCTATACCAGGCCTGCTGCAGGTCGCCCACAATTAAATTAAAACCGGCGTATAAATGCCCGTTGCGTGCCGAGGCTCCCGCGTAGTCTTGGGCGCTTTGGGTTGCAGTCAGGTAAGACTTGACCAGCTCGCCGCGCGATACCGGGTTGCTTGGGCCAGGCATGCGCAGGTCGCGGTAGTTGGTCAACAGGGCAAAGCGCCCCTGGCGCGTAATGCCCAGCCAGGTACCGCCTGCTGCTTCGTCGACCCCGGCAATAATGTGCGGGTGATCGGGCCAGGGAGCTGCCGGGCGGGCCGGGCGGGCATGGAATTCGTCACGATTGGCCGCAATAAATAAAGGCCAGTCTTCGTGCGTGCGCAAGGCCAGATAGGCAATGCACATGGGATTACTTCAGCATGGCCAGGTTGATATGTTTTTCGACGTAGTTACGTACCCTGACTGCATCGCCAATACGCGAATACCGGCCTTGCGAATTTAAAAACACCATGGCCACTTCGCGGTTGTCGATGCGCGTTACCATGACCAGACACAACCCGGCTTCGTTGATGAAACCCGTCTTCGAAATATTGATGTCCCAATCGTTGCTTTTAACCAGGCGGTTGGTGTTGTGATACACCAGCTGGCGCCCGTTTTTCATTTTGACGTTGTAGTCGGTGCTGACGGTGTAGCGTTTAATAACGGGGTGGCGGTTTACCGCACGCAATAGCTTGACCAGGTCGCGCGGGGTAGAGACATTATCAGCCGATAAACCGGTAGGATCGACAAACCGGCTATGACGCATGCCCAATGCGCGTGCCTTGTCGTTCATGGCGCGTACAAAAGCCTGCAGCCCGCCGGGGTAGTGGCGCCCAAGGGCATGTGCGGCACGGTTTTCAGAAGACATCAGCGCCAGGTGCAGCATGTCGGCCCGCGAAAGGCGGGTGCCTACCGACAGCCTTGAACGCGAATTGCGCAGCCGGTCGATGTCGGCCTCGCTGACCAACAGCATTTGTTGCAGCGGCAAGCCCGATTCGGCAACCACCAGCGCGGTCATAAGCTTGGTAATAGAAGCAATCGGCCTGACTTCTTCGCTGTTTTTGTCGTACAGCACCGAAGCACTGTCTAAATCTTGCACAAATACCGCTTCAGAGCGCATGTCGTCGGCTTGTGCCGCGGAGCCAAGCGACAGCCCCAGCAGGCAGGCGCCTAAAAAGGTATAAAAACGGGTGGAAAGCGACTTGAGCAGCATGTGGGTTCCAGCAATTCACAATGCTGGAGATAATATCAAAAAAAACTAAAAAACAGCAATAAATTAGTGGCTTATGTGATTTATTTGATTCGTTTTCTAGGGTAAACCCCTTGAAACATTTAAATGCACAACCACGTTGCGAAAAGATGTTGCGTCATAATTGCCGCATAACCCTGACCTGACCGAGACCAAGCATGCACGATTTGCCCCGTACTGTAGACCAACTGGTGGCCCGACTGAATATGCAGCCGCACCCCGAAGGAGGCTATTACAGCGAGACGTACCGTGCCGTAGATCAGGTTCGGCGCGTCTCTGATGATGCCCTACGTGCCAGTTCGACGGCGATTTACTATTTGCTTAGCGATGGGGCCCGGTCGGCCTGGCACCGCATAGCCTCTGACGAGGTCTGGCACTTTTATGCCGGTGCGCCCTTGAACGTGTATGTTCTGGGGGACGATGGCCGGTTAGTCATTCATACGCTGGGCAATGCCCTGACTCACCCACAGTGCACGTATCAGGCCGTCGTACCGGCGGGCTGCTGGTTTGCTGCGAGTCTTGAAAACCCCGACAGCTATGCGCTGGTTGGGTGCACGGTGGCTCCTGGTTTCGAATTTGCAGAGTTCGAACTTGCCGATACGGCCCAATTGCTGGCAGCCTACCCGCAGCATGCCGAAACCATTAGGTTGCTGGCACGCCGCTAGGTAGATAAGGTTTTAGCAAGCGGTTAGCCGTGGTGATTTCTCAACGGCCAGGCCAAACAACGGCCTAAGGCTGACGCCCAGGGCGCTGCCGGCAAATGCAGCGGGCAGCCACAACCAGGCGTGCAAGCTGCCCGACAAAATGCCACTGAAGTAGGCGCCAATATTGCAGCCGAAGGCCATACGCGAGCCAATACCCAGCAACAAGCCGCCGACAACGGCTGCCAGCAACGAACGCAGCGGCAAGCGCCAGATGGGGGCAAACTTGCCCGCAGCGGCCGCGGCGCCCATGGCACCCAGCACCAGGCCGATGTCCATGACCGAGGTAATGTCTTGAGTGATGGGGGCGCTTAGCGGGCCGGGACTTTTTGCCCAGAACGCCCACTGGTCGGGTTGGGCCAGGTCGAAAAATGCCAGGGTTTTGGCGCCCCACAAGGCAAATGCCGAGGTGATGCCCCAGGGGCGTCCGGCCAGTGCCAATGTAGCGAAGTTAAGGATAACGAGTACAACTGCGCCCCATACCAGCGGCCATGGGCCACGCAAAAACGAGTTGGTGGTGCCGGTTGTTGCCGCATGACTGATCAGCCGCCCGTGACGGCGTTTTTCAAGCACGACGGTGACCCAGGCAATAAGGCCGAAAATGGCCAGATTGACGAGCAGGGCAGGCCACAGCCCCCATGATTTGACCACCGACATAGGCGCGAGGGCGGGCAGATTGCTCCACCACGGAAAGGCCCATGCGCCAATGACCGAGCCCACGATAAAGAACACCAACGTAACGATCATGCGGGTACTGCCGCCGCCGACAGCAAACAGCGTGCCCGACGCGCACCCACCGCCCATTTGCATGCCAATACCAAAAATAAAGGCGCCCAGGACAACAGACACACCCGGTGGCGAGACGAAGCCGTTGACCGCTTGCCCGGCCAGCGTGCCTTGCGCTAAAAACGGGAAGAACAGCAGCACACCCACGGCCAGCATCAGCATTTGCGCGCGCAAACCCGCGCCCTGGCGATCAGACACAAATACCCGCCATGCGGACGTAAAGCCGAAGGCTGAATGGTAGAGCGTGACGCCCAGCAAAATACCCACGACCCACAGGGCGGCTTGGCGGCCGCTGACTGTTTCGGCAATGTAAAACAGGCCCGCCAGCCCAATAAGTGCGGCGATGGTCAGGGGTTTGATGTTCAGTTGCACGGGGCCGGGCGCCCCTGGCAATGTTTGAGCAGTTGACATGATGTGTGTGCAGAAAATTTGAGGTTTGAACCCAACGTATAACGCGTCCTGGAGCGAATGTTACTGCGTTTCGTGTCGCTAGAGCGACCTGTGTTGTCGAATGTTACGGGTCGAGGTGGCGTCGGTGAACAGGGGGTTCAAGCCGTTTAAAAACCCGAGCCGGGCTGTTTCAAAAAGGCTATTTCGTCCGGCGTTGATTCGCGCCCCAATGCCGCGTTGCGGTGCGGGTAGCGGCCGAATTTTTCAAGGATAACTTTGTGCTTGATTTCAAATTCGTAGTTCCCTTCCAGCCCAGGTTGGTTAAACAGGTGCATGGCTTCCTCATGAATGATCAGCGATTCGCTGTGCATGTAGGGCATGTATAAAAAAGCCAGGTCGGGCGCGTTGATGGTACGGTCGGCGCCGCACGCAACGGCTTCTTGCGCCAGCACTAGCGCCAGCGCGTCGGTGGCGAAGGCTTTGGCCTGATCGCGAAATATATTGCGGGGGAACTGATCCAGTACGATGATCTCGGCCAGACGCCCTTGTGGTGTGGTCCGCCAGCCAAAACATTCGCCTTGCGCGGCTGCCTGGTGGGTGACCTCGAACCGTGTCTTGATGCGAGCGTCGAGTTCGGGGCTTTTGTCGAACCAGTGCTTGGGGCCCAGTTCGTCAAACCAGAATCGCAATACGTCTTCCGGGGAGCACGGGGCATTAGGGCGGGTTGGCATAAACTTTAACCTTTAGTTAATTAATACGCAGGTGTGAAATGAAGACCTTGATTGTGGGTGCCGGTGCGGTCGGTGGGTTATTCGGGGCCATGTTGCAGAAATCGGGCGCCGATGTGCGGTTTTTGTTGCGGCCGGCTCGCAAGGCCCTGATCGACGCCAATGGCCTGACGCTGACTACCCCCGACGGGCAGTATCACTTCAAGCCCGCCACGGTTGACGTAACGGCGCCTGGCGATGGGTACGATCTTATTATATTGACCAGCAAGGCGTATGCGCTTAATGGGGTGATTCGCGACATTGCCCCTATTGTGGGGGCCAATACACATGTGTTGCCGCTGCTTAATGGCCTGCGTCATTTAGATGCGCTGGACGCCGTTTTTGGCGCCGAGAAGGTGCTGGGTGGTATTGCCAAGACTATTGCTACCTTAGCCGAACCGACGCATATACATGTGGCCAATGCCTATAGCAGCATTACGGTGGGCGCCCGCTTGCCCGAACAAGAAGACAAGGCGCGTGGGGTTGCGCAGTTGCTGGCGTCGGCGGGTATTGATACCGAGCTGAGCTCAACCGTAATGGACGACATGTGGGACAAGTTCTGCCGTATGGCGTCGTTGGGGGCTGCCAATTGTTTGCTGCAAGGTACGGTGGGTGAATACATGCGCAGTCAGGCTGGCGGGCAGATTGCGCTGCAGTTGTTTGAAGAGTGTGTTCAGACAGCTCAGGCGGCAGGGCACGGCATGCATCCGCAGGCGGTGGCAGGGTATCAGCGTGTGCTGACCAACCCCAATTCTTCATTTAATTCATCGATGTACCGGGACATGCGCGCGGGCCTGCCGATTGAGGGCGATCATTTAGTGGGCGACATGGTGAGGCGCGCCCAAGAGGCGGGTTTGACATGCCCGATGTTGTCAGTGGCGCAAGCTGTGCTGGAAACCTACACGGGGCGTCTGACCCAGGCAGGGTAGTTGTCCCCATTGCCAGCCGGGTTTGCCTGTGCCTATAGTCGGTGCACCGCGCGCTGATTGCGCGGCGTGACAACAAGGAGTCCAGACATGGCATATGCATTTCCCGGCCCGCAAGGCATTAGCGAAATCAGTGAACAGCTCGAACTCGACCTGACCCCCGAAGAGGTTGGCGAGTACCACGCTTATTTGTCGGCGCTGACGCCGGCCTTTCGCCTGATCGAGCAGTTGCCCGACGAGCTGCCGGCGGTCAAGTATCCGCGCACGCCAGGTTACCGGCCGGAAGGGGCCGAGAACCCGCACAATGGTTGGGTTGTTAAGTCAAATATTAAAGGCGCGCCGCAGGGCAAGCTTAAGGGCAAGACGCTGGCGATTAAAGACAGTGTCATGGTGGCGGGTGTGCCCATGAGCAATGGGGCGTCGATTCTTGACGGGTATGTGCCCGATATAGACGCAACTATTGTGACGCGCATTCTTGACGCGGGCGGCGAGATTCTGGGCAAGGCGTCTTGCGAGTACTTGTGTTTTGCCGGTAACAGCGTAACCGGCGTCAATGGCCCGGTTCAAAACCCACGCGTGCCGGGGCGCAGCACGGGCGGGTCCAGTACCGGCAGCGCCGCGCTAGTAGCCGCAGGCGATGTCGATATGGCTATTGGTGCCGACCAGGCGGGTTCTATCCGGATGCCAGCGTCGTTTTGCGGGATTGTGGGGTTAAAGCCAACGTACGGTCTGGTGCCTTATACCGGTGCGGCCAGTATTGAATATACGTTCGACCATGTGGGCCCGATGACGCGTACCGTGGCCGATTGTGCGTTGTTGCTTGAGGTGATTGCTGGCGAAGACGGGATCGATGGTCGTCAGCGCAATGTTCAGGTTCAGCCGTATACCGAGGCGTTGGGGCAGGGTGTTAAGGGGCTGAAGATTGGTGTGGTGCAAGAGGGTTTTGCGCGCGCTGAAACCGAGGCGGGGGTCGATGATGCAGTTCGGGCTGAGCTGAAGCGCTTGGCTTCGATGGGCGCCATTGTCGAAGAGGTGTCGATCCCTTGGCACAACATTGGTTCGGCGCTGTGGTTGCCTATAGGTATCGAGGGGTCATATCACAATATTGTGCGCGGGCATGGCGTGGGCTATGGCGGCATTGGCGCGTATTCGCTGGGTTTCATGAAGGCGTATGAAAGTTGGCCGGCGCATGCGTCAGAGCTGGCAGCGCCGATTAAAGCGGTGTTGTTGTCGGGGCGGGTGCTTGAGCGTCATGGTGGGCGTTTATATGCAAAGGCGCAGAATTTGCGTCGCCGTTTGCGGGCGGAATACGATGCGCAGTTGGCTAAGTACGATGTGTTGGTGATGCCGACAACGCCAATGACGGCAACGCCGATGCCTGGACCGGATGCGGGGCCGCAAGAGGTGGTGAACCGTAGCTGGGAGATGTTGTTGAACACAAGTCCGTTCGACCTGACGGGGCATCCGGCGATTTCGGTGTGCTGCGGCGAGGTGGAGGACCGGCCGGTTGGCTTTATGGTGGTGGGCCGTCATTTTGATGAGCAGACGGTGTTCCGCGTGGCCGAAGTGGTGCATCGGGGGTGATGAGGTTGGCTCAAAGCCAGGCGTTGTGAGCCTAACGGCAGGCCAGCTGCGGTCTGTTCTTTGCGCACTGAGTTACCGTTTTTTTGTATCTGATATTTTCTTGCGTTGATACTTGATTTGTCATTTTATTTCATAATATTTTTACTTAACAATGCGCTGCCTTGTTGTAGCGCTTTTTTTTACTCAAAACAGCCTGGAGACTTCTTGGATGCCGGCAACCCCATTTCGTACCATTTCAGCGGGCGCCCTCGTGTTAGGGATGTTCAGCGTTACGTTTGGCGCAGAAGCGCAAGCGGCGCCTGGACCGATAAATACAGGGGGTACCTGGTATGGTGCGGGTGAAGATTGTTCGGCAAGTGCGACCGTGGCTTCGTACGGTGGCCGTTGCGCAGTCGTTGGAGAAAATTCTGCATCAAACGCTGAGGTCGTCATTTATGAAGAGACGCCCGATGAGTGGATATATGGCGGTTTCGTTAAGTTAGGTGTCAATCAACAGGCTTCAGACAATACTATTACGGTGCAGCCTGGGGCTGCTGCTGCGGCTGTTATTGGTGGACGCGCTTTGGGCGGTGAGTCTGGTGCGGTGGCTAATAACAATACCGTGCTGGTGTACGGTGGGCAACTTGGCAGTGTGTATGGCGGGCAAAGTACGACGGAGACAGCCGGCAACAAGGTAGAAATTACGGGCGGGACGTTGACTGAAGTTGCCGGGGGTAACGGCGGCGGTGGTAAGCACACGAATAATTCCGTGATGATTAAGGGTAGCGGCATTAGTGTCTCGGGTATCGTTTGGGGCGCTTCTGTAAATGGTACGGGCAGCGTTAGCGGCAACTCGGTGTCAATCACCGACGCGTCGGTGGGCAATACAGTTTTTGGTGGCTTTGTTAGTCGCGGTAATGCTACGAGTAATACAGTACGTTTGTCCGGTTCGGCATCCGTTGCGGCAAATGTTTACGGCGGCTATTCGGGCACGTCGGGCGATGCATTGAATAATCGCGTCATCATCGAGGGCTCGCCTAATTTGTCGAATACGCTGATCTACGGTGGTTACTCTGGTGCGGGGGTAAGTGCCGGGAACATTCTTGAGGTGCGTTCCCTAGGCCTGAAAATGGGCAATATTCGTGACTTCCAAGAGTTACATTTCATCCTGCCAGCGAATACTCAGGCTAATGCCGAAGTGATTACTTTGTCGGGCAAGGCACCAGGTAAAGCGGGCCAGCCCCCTATAGCTACCGACCTTCGCGGGGTGAAGGTAGGCGTGGGTATCGTGGGTGGCGCCAATGTGCTGCAGAACGGTGATCGTGTAACGCTCATCCACAACCCCATTGGTGTTGAAACCGATGCGACAATTGCTCAGGCCGATGTGTCTGGTTATCAGGGCATTTCGCTCAAGTACACCTTTGGTTTGTCGGCCGATGCGAAGAATTTGTATGCGACCGCCAAAACTGACGCGGTAGTTATGGAACAGACCAAAGCCCCAGTAGAAGGGCAAGCCAGTATGATGGCGCTCTCGGTCCAAGGGGGAGATCTTGCAGCGGGTGCTGGTATTGCCCGGGCCATGGGGGCTACAAGCGGCGCTAGTGGAACGTCGACGTTCGGTGCGTCCAGTGGTGGTAGCTCACGCTATAAATCGGGTTCACATGTTGATGTTGACGGCTATAGCCTGATGCTCGGCGCGGCCAAGAAAATCCCGCAAGGTACAGGTCAATTGATGGCGGGCGTGTTTGTGGAAGGTGGTTGGGGCAAGTACAAAACGTACAACGAGTTCTCTACAGGTGTTGTTCGTGGGAGTGGGAAAAGCCGCTACGCAGGCGGCGGCGTATTGCTGCGACGTGATTGGGCGGTTGCGGATGCACAAGGAAGGTCAGAGACCTTTGTCGGGACTGGCCTGGGGTTGAGCCAGGCGGCCCCCTATGTGGAAGGATCGTTGCGGGTAGGGCGAGTCAGCTCAAACTGGGACAGCAATGACATGCAAGGCAGTACCGATGCCTCCTACGATACGTCTGCGCTTTACTATGGCTTGCATGCGGGCGTTGGCTATATGCTGCCAATAGGCACGCATAGTGCTCTTGATTTTTCAGCCAAGTATTTTTGGACACATCAGCAGGGCGATAAAGTAACAATTGCCGGAGATCCTTATCACTTTCAGTCGGTTGACTCGCACCGTACCCGTTTGGGCGTTCGCTGGAATCATCAATTATCGCGGCAGGTTGCTGGTTACTTGGGCGCGGCTTGGGAGCGCGAATTTGATGGCGCGGCTCGCGCTACTGTCTATGGCCTGGACACGCCATCGCCCAGCCTAAAAGGCAACACGGGTGTCTTTGAACTAGGCTTTGAGCTAAAACCTAGAGCTGACGACGCGCTCACCATCGGATTGGGCGCGCAAGCTTTCACGGGCATGCGTCAAGGCTTTAGTGGAGTCGCCAAGGTGATGTTTGTTTTTTAGTAACGACAGACAGTAAGGCCGCGCACCTAGTTTCGACCTGTTCAAGCGCTTGCTAAGTTCGGAGGGCGAGGGTAACGCAGATAGGGAGCAGATGGTACAGCTCTGACTCTTCTAGGTCTATATGCCAACCCCACTAATAGATAAGCCATTGAGCTCATGGGAAGCTAACGGCCGATAGCGGGATTTTTGACGCATTGAATTTGAATGCCTGCGTATGGCAGGAGAAAATCATGTCACCCGCTAAAGGCCGACGTTTGATCCGTATATTGAGTTGCAAATTCTTCACTAGGGGGAATCGGCATGATGACGTCAATCATTACTCCGTTCGGGTCCTGAGTAATGAAGTGGCGTTGCCCCCATGGCTCACTGCGCAGGGGCAGTAGCATCGGCATCCCTTCGGCTAGCGACTTTGCATAGACGGCATCTACATCATCTACTTCAAAATTCAGCAGTAAGCCTGATGCTTGTTGATCACGGTTCTGTAGCGGAATACTTTTATGGCTGCGATCAAGAACAGCCAAATTGATACGGTCATCTTGTGCAGATTGTAAGTGCACATACCAATCACTCTCAAACAATGGCACCATGTCGAAGTGGCCTTTATAAAATGCGGAAGTCTGTGCAACTTCCGAAGTCATTATGACAGGATAAAACTGTGAGATTTTCATGTCCATCTCCATAAATATACAATCTGTATGTAAATAAATTTAAACATACAGGCTGTATGTATGCAAGAGAAAAAGACATCCCGTAGCCATCAAGAACGTAGTGAATCAACAAGAGCGGCGTTGATTGCAGCAGCGCGTCAGTTGTTTGTCGAACGGGGCTATGCATCAACAAGCACACCGGACATCGCGGATGCTGCTAAAGTTACTCGCGGTGCACTCTATCATCACTTTGAAGATAAAGCGGAGCTTTTCTTAGCTGTGGCACAACAAATGGCACAGGAGGTGGCCAGAGCCATAGAGACAAGCAGCGTTTATACGAAGTCACCGATGGATGCGCTGCTTGAAGGCTCGAAGGCTTACTTCAAAGCGATGGCTGAGCACGGCAGAGCCCAGTTGCTACTCCAAGATGCACCCGCTGTTCTTAATACACAACAGCTGTCCCAGCTCAGTGACATGGCCGGAGCATACGCACTGGAAGAAGGACTTGGTGCACTACTGATGGGGACAGACAGTCGAGCTAGTATTAGCTCCGAAGAACTGCATGCTCTCGCACAATTAATTTCCGCTGCTTTTGACCGAACTGCACAAGCACTAGCTCAGAAACAGAATATTGCTTACCACCAAGCTGCTTTGTATAAGCTTCTTCAAGGTCTTTGCAACGTCTATGCGAAGTGAAGTAGTAAAAAGAGTCGTAGATGAAGCGGGCAGCTAGAAGTAATTCTTCAATGCCAGCAATGGATCAATTTGCGGTAATCGTGTACCGGTCATAGAAAACAGCGCCAACTTGCCTAACTGGAGGCTGTTAACCCGTCGCCTTCACGATGTTTTTCCCGTAAATCAGCCCATTTCAACAGTGCATCGAGCGCCGGGCAGAGAGCCTGGCCCCAGTCGGTCAAACCGTACTCCACCTTTGGTGGCACTTGGTGATGGACGATCCGCCTAACAACGCCATCGGCTTCCATCTGACGAAGCTGCTGGATCAGCATCTTCTGCGTAATGGCAGGAATTGCCCGTTCAAGATCGGAGAATCGAAGCAGATTGCCGCCGAATAAATGGAATAGGATCACCAGTTTCCACTTGCCTTCGAGAATCTTGAGTGCTTGCTCGACACCATTTGCTGCCGTGGTGGCTGTCCATTCTTTTTCCATACTTTTTGGTTTGTACCTTACTTTTTGGTGCGTTCTTGTTATTTGAGCAGTTTAAGTTCATCCTTCTAACTCGTCAATTCGAATCGCACAGAGCGATTCGATCCCCTGAAGGAGTTATCGGCATGACCATCAATCTACCCAAACCTATCGACACATATTTCGCAGCAAAGAGCGGCGACAGCGAAGTGGTTGCCTTGTGCTTCATTAAAACCGCTATCGTGAAGGACGAAGGCCAGACCTACAACGGCTTAGCTGAAATCAAACAATGGAAAACGAACTCGTTCAGAAAGTACGCCTACACAAGCGAGCCCTTCGCTTGCGAACACCAGGACGGCAAGATCGTAGTAACCAGCCATGTGTCTGGCAACTTCATCGGTAGTCCTGTTGATCTTCAATACTTCTTCGTGCTCGAAGGCGACATGATTGCTTCTCTGGAGGTCAGGGTATGACTCTTAGTTTAGAGCTGACTGGTCGACGAGCCCTCGTTACAGGCGGAACCAAGGGCGTTGGTGCTGCCGTCGTCGAATCCTTGTGCAAAGCCGGCGTGACGGTCATCGCCGCTGCAAGATCCATACCTGAACTAGGGCTAGATAACGCTATTTACATTACTGCCGATTTGACTACAGCAGAGGGGTGTCGCTCGGTGACGAACGCAGTTCTAAACCATGTCGGTAGCATCGATATCGTGGTTCATGTTCTTGGTGGATCAAGCGCCCCCGCAGGTGGTTTTGCAAGCCTGAGCGACGAAGAATGGGAAGCCGCCATCAGTCAGAACTTGATGCCTGCCGTGCGCCTCGACAGGGCGTTACTCCCGTTAATGATCGAGCAAAGGTCAGGAGTAATCATCCATGTCACTTCAATACAGAACGAATTGCCATTACCTGAGTCTACGACCGCTTATGCAGCAGCGAAGGCGGCTTTGTCAACCTATAGCAAGAGCCTGTCGAAAGAAGTCACACCGAAAGGCATCCGTGTGGTTCGTGTCTCTCCGGGTTGGGTTGAGACAGAGGCAGCCGTTCAGCTTGCGAAGCGGTTAGCGGATCAGGCAGGGACTGACTACGAGGGCGGTAAGAAGATCATTATGGACTCTCTTGGGGGCATACCACTCGGGCGACCAGCCAGACCCGAAGAGGTCGCTGATTTGATCACATTCCTGGTGTCGCCACGGGCTGCATCGATTAGTGGCACTGAGTATGTCATTGATGGTGGGACGGTGCCCACTGTCTGAGCTCAAACGAAGCCGAAGAGCAGAAACTATAGGCCTCTCCGTTTAGAATGGCCAATCACGCAGCATGATATTTAACTACAACTGCAAGCAGATCAAGATTGCACGGTAGGCTTGGACCATTAACGCTTATGGCCGACTGCTTTTTGCCGGTGCCAGTGCTTGATGCGTTTTCACACAGCCTCGACCCATAGCAGCCATCCAGAAAGAACAATAAAACTGCTGTTCAGCTAGTGGGTCAATGCAACGCTAGCCTGCAATGAACTGCTCGATACCACGGGGAGCTCGGCGACAACAGCAAGTATTTAAGCAATCGACTACATTCCGTGAACTCCAATCTGCGTCAATGGGTCACCAGTTTCAAACCGATGCCGGTGGGCACATTACTCTTTAAGTGTGCGGAACACTCTTTACACCATTGAATCAAGAATTTGCACCTTACCAACCTGCCACCCGTGCAAAAATAACATCCGGATTCAGGCGTTAAACTCAGGGCCCAACAATAAACCTGCTAACTGATGAGTCCTAAATCCATCTCAGACGCACGCCACTTTGCCGCAGCCGCTCTGGTAGGCGTACTTGTTGGCCTGATAGGCGGGCTTTTTCACGTGGCCATTGATAGCGTGTCACGCTGGCCTGCATGGCTTGCCAGTCATACAAACGGCTGGCTGCACCTGACCCTCAGCGGGCTGATCACTGCTTTGATCACTGTACTCTGTGTTCTGGTGGTGCGACGCGTTGCACCCGAAGCCGCTGGCAGCGGAGTTCAGGAAATTGAGGGTGCCATGGATGGTGTGCGCATCATCCGCTGGCAACGCATTTTGCCGGTTAAATTCTTTATTGGAATTTTCTCAATCGGATCCGGTCTGGTACTGGGCCGCGAAGGCCCAACAATCCATATCGGCGCATCGATTTCGGCCTGGCTTTCGAACAAGACAAGGCAGGCAGAACACGAGCACAAAGGCCTTCTGGCGGCGGGTGCTGCAGCAGGTCTTGCATGTGCCTTCAACGCACCGGTGGCCGCTTTGCTCTTCGTGGGTGAAGAAATGCGGCGGCAATTCCCGTTCTCGTTCCGGAACTTCATGGCAGTGGCCATAGCCTGTGTACTGGCCACGGCGCTTGCCAGCCTGGTCACGGGGGCAAGCCCGGGCCCTGATCTACACCTCGCAATACAGGCAAGCCCGCTTGCTCTGACTGTACTACCAGCCTTCGTTGTGCTGGGCGGCCTGCTGGGGCTTCTGGGCCTGGCTCTGAACAAGGGGCTGCTGTTTGCTTCCAGCCTGAGTGCTTTTTGTCATAAACACTTACCCTATGCGTTTCCCGCGACCGTCGGCCTGTCGGTTGGACTTCTGCTGGTGGCTTTTCCCTCGGCCGTTACAGGCGGCGAGAAACTGATCCAGCAACTCAGCACCACGCCACCTGCACTCGGCGTGCTGCTGACACTGGTTGTCGTCCGGTTTCTAACAACAACGGCCAGTTATGCCACGGGTGTTCCTGGCGGCATCTTTGCGCCGATTCTCTCGCTAGCTTTTTGCGCAGGGCTGGGGTTCGGCACACTTGCAAACAGTTTGCCAGCCCTACATGGCCTGGATCCTGTTGTGTTCGGCATTGCGGCCATGGGTGGCCTGTTCGCTGCCTCGGTGCACGCGCCAACGGTCGGCATCATTCTGATTGCAGAACTGACCGGTGCCTATAGCCTGCTGCTGCCCCTTATGATCACCTGCATGAGTGCCTACATTACGGCCAAATGGCTTGGGGGCAAGCCTATTTACGAGGAACTGCTGGAACGTGTGCTGAAACAGACAAGCACACGCTCATAGGCTGCACACGGCCAGTCGGCCTTGCCTTACTGCTCCGTGTCGTAATGTTCCAGGAAGTGCAACTTGTTTTTCACTTTGGCCAAGGCCCGGTAATCAAGCCAGGGAGCCTTGGCCTGAGTGATGCTTTTCCTGCGAGCATCCTGTGAAAGGTCGCGGTTGATTTTCAAAAAATGCGCCTGGTCCGGGCTGATCGACATACACCAGAGGAAATGGGCGACGCTGTTACATCAGTGGGAACCGGAGCAGTGTGAGGCAGAGCGTTTTTGATTAAGTATGACCAGCCGCTTTTAGCCTAATAAAGACGTTCAGCTGCATTTCTTCGTATCAAAATGGTCTTTGCCAATTCACATCAATTAGACTTTTTAGCATGATTTCTTGTGGCGCATAGGGGAAGTGGATTTATGAGTAATGTGTTTAATCCGTTAGGCCAGTTGCTTGGTATGCCAGTTACTGATTGGCAAGGAGCAACACGGCCGACTCCTGAAGTTCGGGGAGGGCGTTTTTGTCGTTTGGAACCACTTAATCCCTCGGTTCATGCCAAAGACTTGTACGCTGCGTTTTCGCTGGATAGCGAAGGGAGAAATTGGACTTATCTTCCCTACGGGCCGTTTGAATCGTTTGAAGACTTTACGTCCTGGTTGATCGGTTGCGGCCAGGACCAAGATGTCCTGTTTTTTGCGATCATCAATCTGGAATCGAATACGCCGGTTGGGATTGCAAGTTACTTAAGGATTTCGCCTGAGCAGGGAAGTATTGAGGTTGGACATTTGAATTTCTCGCCACTTATGCAGCGTACACCGATCGCGACGGAAGCGATGTGGTTGATGATGAAAGAAGCTTTTGCGCTTGGGTTTCGGCGCTATGAATGGAAGTGCAATGCACTGAATCGAGCATCGCGTCGCGCGGCGCAGCGGCTGGGCCTGTCGTTTGAAGGCGTGTTCCGGCAGGCGGCGGTAGTCAAAGGGCATAACCGTGATACCGCATGGTACGCCGCTATTGATTGCGATTGGCCGGCGATAAATGACGCGTTGACTCATTGGCTTAGCCCAGATAATTTTGATGCGCAGGGGCGTCAGCGTGTGTCTCTATCGGCGCTGACGCGACCGTTGCTCGTTGCTGTAGGTTGATGTGGAATCGGAATTATGCGGTCATGAGACTGTAACAAACCATTTGTGTTGCATAGCATCGAAGTCGGTACGTATGTTTGTCGATAGAGAGCTGACCGAACCCAGAACGAAGGGTTGGCCTACCAATTGCTTGAAAACTACCCTTGCCAAAAATTTCCCTCGTTTTCTTGGTAGTGCTTGATGGATAACAGTGCCAGATCGGGCAGGCCGTCCCACGATTCAAATGGTATTTCATTGTCGAACGTGACAAAACCTCTGGCAGATAGCAGGCGTCTGATGTATTGGGTGTCAGACCATAGAGATTGATCTGTGGCATGAATTCCCATAGCGTTGGCGATATGTTTCATCTGTGCGTAGGTGAGTCCTGAAATGTTCGCCATTGTTTAGAAAGCCGTATTTGAGGGCTGTTGCTTTTTAGGTGATGGCCTTATTTATTTCAAAGTCGCTAGATGATTTGTACGGATTGGGATATAACTTGTTGCAAGTCAGCTTTCGGCCAGGAGCGGACGGTCATCCCAACAAATAATCTGCCCCTTAGCTGTTCCTTAGGATGCGCCGTTACCGTACTCGATTCTGAGCCAGATAAAAACGCGCTAGAAATCAACAGCTCCAAATGGATTTCACAGAAGATGAAAAGAAAAAATATTACAGAATATGCTTTTGGTTATATGAATAGTTATACCGCGATGATGACAGCCTACCAGCTCATGTCTGGCTGGAGTGTTAATGAGGGGCAAGACCAACTTGACAAATGCCATATATATATAATTGCTGCTCGCCCCAGCTCATATTTCATTGGCGACAGCTTGAAGCATGATGGAAAACAGTTGTCAGGCCAGATTGCCTACAAAGTCGCTGGCGTAGAGTGTCGTGTTGATTTTGCAGACTTTCCATTCGAATTGTGGGATGGCGCGACTGAAATTCGGTGCGATTACCCCTTCCGGGACCTGTGGACATACAATTCCGCCGGAGAACAGGTCCGTTACCTTCCAGCAACACACGTTGCGTCGATATTGGGCGCTCGCAATTCTGAGGAGGTGCTGAACCACTTCGAGGTACTGTATGTGGGGCAAGCTATAGGTCAAGGTAACCGTTCGGCGCAGCAGCGCCTGACAAGCCACTCTACTTTTCAGAAGATTCTCGCGCTCTCAGCGTACGATACCCCTGACAATGAAGTCGTTGTATTCATGTTCCAGTTCGACCATGAGCAGGTGTTCTCGTCGATGGACGGCCGAGCTTCCGGCGCAATAACTGATAGCTCGAACGAAAAGCGCTTGATGAATGCTATCAGAAATCCGCCGGACAAAAAGCAGAAGATAGCAATGATCGAAGCCGGCTTGATTCGCTATTTTCAACCTCACTACAACGAGATATTCAAAATCAAATTTCCCTCCACGAAGCATAAAACGTTGCAGTCATGCAAAGCTCTAGACGTGTCAGCGCTTATAGTCGAGCTTGATACCTCTGACCTTGGCCTCACTCTACGGTCGCCAACCGTAACGGCTAGTGACCACCATATAGCTCGTTACGACCTTGTGAACTTGCAGAACCGCATGTCATTCTTCAATGTGACGGGTATTACTGAGTATCCCGGCGTAATTAAAACTGAGAAATGACCAACCGTGCTACAGCGGGATGATAGAAGGTGAGGTCTTCGCCTACTAGCCGAAGGCGTTCAAGCTTGGCAGGCTTCCACTGCTCGTCCGAGCGACGAGGCGCTACTAGTCTTCGGTGACCCACCCCTCACTCTGCATCTCAAGGCCGATTGACGAATAAAGGGTGACGTGTACGCTACTAGTTTTGTAGCCGCTCCTAAGCTTCACGGGAAGTCCCGCGTAATCGTCGTTGACCGATCGTTGCCTCTTGATACTGACAGCTTTGGGTCGGTTTCATACGTAAATCGTAGACCGCAGTCAGTCAGAAGCGGTCATCGACCGGCTTTTTTTCGAGCCAAGACCTGCTTTGTCTACTGATCGCAATCTTGGCCACTAGTCTGCACGTCATTGACCCATCAAGCTCTCTCAGTCTACCGTTGCTAATCAAAGAGTCGAACTAGGCGACTAATTTTTATCTTTTATCGCTGAACCCACACAATGCTTCCCTTTTTCCCGCCCCTCACCTCTCAATGCTGCCTCTGCGGGTCGAGCCAAGCGCTATCAGGTGAACACAAAATAAAGGCGTCAGCGCTACGGGCTATATTTGGAAAGCAGGGAATGGTGATCGGCCGCGCCGGTGAAGCCTACCGGCATGCTCAGAGTCCGAACTCAAAAGCCTTTCATTTCTCGGCCCGTGTTTGCGAAGTCTGTAACAATGCGAGGACTCAACCGGCAGATCTTGCTTTCGACAAATTCAATGCTCAAGCCTTCAGTCTCTTAAAGCGCGGATTAGATCCAGCCGAGGTGCACAATGATCCCCGGTTCAGCTCGAGTGGTGGGCCCCTCTACTTAAACGTCTTTAGATATTTCGCTAAGCTGATGTGTTGCCATTTGGCTGAGATGGGCGCACCTTTCTACGTACAGATCGCAGACTTTGCCATTGGCATCAGCGATACAAACTTCATCTTGTTACACGTAGACCTTGATGTCACTTATAAGCGAATACAGGCAAGGTTGACATCGGCTAGCTACGCCGCTCACGGCGGACTGATTATTACCGGAGACGAACTCTCTCATGCACCCACGTCTTTCTACTCAACCCTTACGATTGGGCCTGTCCGCTATTGCTATCAAATCCGGTTCAACGAGCTTGGCCAGCTGCTACTAAGGATCGAACACCCGGCGTTCTACGACTGGTGCAAGCGCAAAATTCGTGACGCAATAGATAACCCAATAAGCGATGAGGATAGGGAAACTCTCGGGCTAGCACCTAAAACACCCAACAAGCAGGGAGGTGTATAAACAAGTTCTTCAATGATGTCTGCTTTGGGTCGAAAACGGCCGTTGGCTAGTGGCTGCTTTCGACCCAAAGCTGCCTCTCGCGCATATACAGTAAAGCGGCTATTCGGCATGTCTGCTACAGTATTTACAGTAATACTAGTTGCTAGGAACCTCTGTGCTACCCATGCATTTTTCTTTCGAAATTAAAACAAAAGATAAAACGTCCTTCTTAGAGCATTGGCAAGCGAAGTACGAATATCCAGCAGAAGAAAAGTACACACAGAACATCGGCTTGCCGCTGACCGAGAAGTCTCGCCACGAGCTTTTTGAGTGGAAAAACGGAGGCGTCATATCTAAGTCTAAGACGCGCAGCATTCTAGAAAATTACCCATTGATTTTCAGCGGCGATCATCGCGCTCGTTACCTCAATCACAAGGAACCTGGCGGCGCGATCTGGAACTGAAGCGCCCCGGTTTTCGTGGAGGCCGGTTGGTTTAAGTTAGACCTCGACGGCGACCTTTTCAGTCAGCTGTCGGTAATAGTTTTCTTCAGCCTCTGCCGGTGGAATATACCCGATGGGAGCCAGCAGGCGATGATGGT
>NZ_NQMK01000008.1:0-224920 GCF_003788685.1 Pusillimonas sp. NJUB218 | reverse complement strand
CACAACGATGGGTACTCTCCACGGTGCTCGAGCACCATACGTACAGCGCGTTCACGCACTTCGGGGGAAAATTTGCTTTGCTTCTTCATGGCTCCATTTTCTCAGATGTTGGAGCCTCCACAAATCCCGGGGCGCTTCAGTTCGTATTCCCGTACTACATGCAGCGTTTCATTATCAGCAAGACCTATGCATTTGACGGAGAAGGCAGAAAGGTTGGTCGGCTCGTCTGCACGATTGATCTGGCCAGCATCATCGGCAACATCATCCTTTGGGCCATTATCAGCATCCTGACGCTGGGCATTGGCTACCTGGTGTTTTTGTACAAAATCACGGCGCATTGCATGACGCACACTAAGGTAGTCAGCGTGAATACTCTTTAACTGCGTACGCTGAAGCAGCCATTTTGGCCGCACTACTGCACCTTACCCCGAAGTCACATGGAAGAGCCGTAGCTCAGTGCGCAATATAAACTCGTCATAACTGATCGGCCGACCTGCTATGGCATCCGGCCCATTCTCCTGCCAATGCACCCATGACCGCTTCGTCGTCGCGTCATAGACGACCTTGAACAGGTGCGTTGGCACGGCAACCCGCCCTGCCCCGATCCGCTGTGAATTGTTGGCATACACCGGCCCGGTAAATACATAAACGTCACCCTTGGCCCGCATGATGTATTTACGGGTGTCTTCCTCGATCTTGTTCCACGGCCCGCTGTTTTGACGCTGGTCTTGCGGCACTATATTGGCCAGGCTGAAACTTTGCGTCATGGCGTCGGGCGTGTGCATATCAGCCGCCGGTGCCATGTGGCCACGGGCGTAGCCGGAGCCCCTGTAATCATCCAGCTTGGCCCGCTCCGTCGCCGGCAAGCGCCCTTCCTCATAGAACCGATCCTGTCGCTCAACGCTTTTCGCCTGTTCCAGCATCTTACGATTCAGACGCTGGGCGACAAACACAGGCGTCTTAGTCTGGCCGCTGTGTAAGATCGCGAACGACGAAAAACACAGCTCACGCAGCCCTGTAGCAGCGGGTACTGCCGGCGGCTTGCCCGGAAAGAACTGCGGGCAGTCTTTGAACGAGGTTTGAATAAGCCCGGATTTTGTCGCGACTGGCGGCTGGCTGGCTACGGTCGTGGCCACTCGGCCAATGTCAAAATGCTCGAGCCCGACCAGATGGGCCAGCTGCGGATTGAAAAGCGTGGTGAAAAATGCGAATGACGCTGCCGTCGAGGTCAGAAGTAAACGGAGGGATTTACGATTGGACGGCTTTCTGGAGGTCTTGCGTTTGCTGCTTCTACGTGTTGCCATGGGGCGAGATTATAGATGCCCCCAAAGAAATATCTTGATGGCGCAACACAACTCGTGATCTTAGTCTTGATGCACTGCAGTCATAAGCGGATGGCTTTCTTAGGTGTGAAAGCCATCCGCCCGGTTGCAAGACAGGGCCGCACAACCGGTTGGGTCTCAACGAATCTCAGAGCCCACATTAAAATATTTGTCTGACCTTAGCTCTTGCGCAAGCTCAGCGATCGGCAAAGTGTTTTCTTTGGAATGCACGCGGGCAGAGATAGCCGCAAGGTTTACCAAGGCTTCCTTGCACTCGCATCGCGTCAACTGCAGCTCTTTGCTGACCAGCATCAAAACCGTCGCGATCAGCTGGTTTGGAGATTTCAAAAGCGTGCCTATGAAGTTCGATAAAACAGAACCAACAAGGGCCTTAGTTGAGTCATCGAGCTCAGAAAATCGCGTCACGCCTGATTCAATCAGTCGCCTAAAATCCTCTTCTCGACCAGAGGGAACGCAGGTTTCAATAAACGCGAAATAGTCTCCATCAAAGACTATAGAATCAACAGCAGACTCATTCTGTTCGTAAAAGGCTGCGCCATTTTCCTCGGGATTACCGCCGTTCTTCTTGAGCTCCAGCACTTTAATAGCCAATGGCCGCAGCTCAGATAATAGGGCTACATAACCACCGGCAATCCGATTGTGAGCAGCCATAATGTCTTGGAAGTCACGCTTGAGACTCTGAATGGCATCCCCACCTTCAGGCAAGGAATAAAGCGATGGGATCAACAAGTAGCGAGACGACGCCGCAGATTCGTAGAAATTGGAAATCCGTTCGCGGAATGTCACTAACCTTTCTTGGATATCGTCCAAACTAATTAGACCAGAGTCCAAATAACGAATCAGCGCATCTCTGCCACCTACCGCATATGCCCGATCTATGCGATTCTCGATATAAGTCCCGTCGGTCACAATCTGGTTGAAGCTGCCAGCCAAGTTAGAAATTACGCTATTAATGCTCTGCGCCACGACGGCACGAGCAGCGTCATTGATCCCCCTTTGCCTTTCCTGTTCGCGCCGCAGCGCCTCATCTTTTCTGACCTTGCGTTGGTTTAAGAGCCACGATAAAAGAGCTCCGATAATGGTAAGGCTGGTCGCGATGTCAACGCCAAATTGAATGTTTCTAAAAACTTCCATTTTCTTCTAAGCACAAATTAAGGAAGACGAAATTTAGAACAAAAATCATCAAATGAAATGCCAGAGGTGAACCATATATATCAGCCATATCGAACCTTCAGCAGATCATGCTGAGCAGGCTGTATGTCACACAACTGTGCTAACTGACTTGGTCAGACTTCGAAAACTTAGCTGCACTAAGGAGGAAGTAATAACTCACCGTTCGGGTTCGCTGGATCACCCAGGCCGAGGCGACCGCGCTGATCGTGCTCAACGAGTGAGTAGTAAGATGTGGTCACCTATCTGTGGCGGCACTCGGCCATGAGCGGCGACGTGATTAATGACTTTCTGTCTGTTTCGCAGATCAAAATCACCTCTACTAGGCTTTTATATATACGGCAACAGTTACTTTGCATAACGAAATGCAAGCTCATAGAGTAGAGTGTTAAGCCAACCACAAATGCCTGCAGCATGTCCCCAAAACCTAGTCTTATCTTTCGGAGACACTGTTCTCAATGTGCGGCGCACAAGTATGCTGTGCACTTCGCGAGCAACTCCCAGAATCAGTCCAACAAGTTGTGAGCTCCCATCTGCTAGACGCCCGAACGCCTGGGATTACCTCACCATTCGCGACCATGTGCGTCTCAACCAGTTTCAGCCTAAGCGCCGGAGATCCAGCACATCTTCAAGGCGATCTGAAGCATCACCTTGGCAAGCTGCTTGAGTGGCGGACAAGAGTGAATGGCATGAGGGCATAACAATTAGTTCAAAACCTGCAGCGCTTCTCGGCATGTCTTAATTCAGTCGTTAGCGAACGTCTGCATTAAGCTGCATCGCAAAAAAGCAGCGTCGGCTTGAACGAACTGTTAGGCCACATCTCGTGACCTAGTAATCGCTGCGATTGACTGAAGGACGTCGCTGCGGGTGTTGAACGTGCCAGACCGAGCTGTTTTGAACCAAGAATTGAGCGCGGAGACGTCTGTGCGAAAACTGAGAATTAGTCTGCGCCTTGCATAGGGATGCAATGCGCGATCTTTAATCATGAATGGTAGGAGGCGGAATACAGATTCGTATGCTGCATAGATGCTCATTGCCCAAATAAGAGGGATGAACGCAATGTTGTAGATGATTGGAAGTGCCAAATCCCGCAATGTGTTTGCGTTTGCAATCGCGCCAAAGTTTGTAGTTACTTGGTAGGTTACAAAAATAAAAATCCCTAGACCTACGGCAGTGAAAGTTCCGTTGAGTAGCTTCTGTACGGGTGCATATTTTTCGTTGCTTTACGCCACAGCAAGAAGTCCGCCGACTAGAGCAGTAAAAGGCACAAAGACAAGCTCTGCTAAAAGCGGCATTTTGTAGAGATTAACGAAAAAATCTAGAACTAGGGACAGCTTGAAGTTCTTTGCGACTGAGGCTCTGAGCTTGGTGGGGTCATTACTTACCTCCGGGGTGCCCATAAGGGTAGGAATGCCAGCGACAAAAGGGAGAAGGTTGAGCGCCAAGTTATGCATAGCTACTTGATCTGGGGAACACCCGGAATATTCACGAGCCATTTATTTACGGCAACCTTCTGTGCATGTGAAATTTCACCATCCTTTACTAGGGATCGCCTAACGTTGCGAAGAAATTCGGTCTTCGCCTCTGGCAGTTTTTCTATGCCTACATCTATCCAAAAAAGGTAGTTGTAGCACTTTTGAAGATTGACCAACCTAAACTTTTCCGGAGCCTTAGCTTCGATGCTGTTTATGTGGCGAACTTCAGCCTCGGTAAGTGAGGCCGTTTTGGACTTGTTGTAGCAGTTCTTTAGTACCAAGTATGAGGTGTGCATTTCATCCGCCAGTTTTTCTTCGCGGAGAACCAGATACTCAAGAGCCTGCCGATTTGGATCGGCGGAGTTACTACCACTGGAACCGCCTGCGCCACCGACACCTCCTTCACCTTCTCCGTTGGGCAGAGTGAATTTCGTAAGGTCAGGAATGCCGACAAGGGTGTAGTTAGCCCCAATATTGTTTTTTGCGCATGTTGGGCCAGCATACGCAATTCTTCCTGATCCCTCATCTTCAAGGACATAAACCTTTAATGAGGTAAGAAACTTTGGACAGAAATCGCAGCGTCTGGAGGTCTCTGTCAGGTCTTTTCGTAACGGCTTAAAAGACACGGCGACTCCTATATATAACGTAATGCAGACCGCGCCAAGCCGCAGGCTATATCTGGCTCTTGCGGTCTAAATGGCAAGGGAAAAGCACTGCAAGGAGCTTATAGCAGCCTAGCTTTGCTAGCATATGTTCTGTGTGAAAATACAGTCCTAAATTCAGCCATGAAACCCGCTGCCCCCCGGGGCTGCACGCCACACAGTTGCTGGATCGGGTCCGTGAGCGAATTCGTTCAGACACTATAGCCTGCGCGCCGAGCAGGCTCATGTTCAATGGGAGTTTGTGTTTGTGAAATGGCACGTTTTGTGGCATCGACGAGACATGAGCAGAAGAGCTCGATGTGTATTACGGCTTCGGGGCTTTCATCGGATGACTGCTCGAGTTCGGCCATCAGGCTTTGGCTACAATCGGCCAGAAGCGGCCTATTACTGAAACCAGTTATTCGGCAGCTATGGCAAAGGATAGTTTCGCCTAAAGGCTGTAACGATACAGCTGGGTACATAGAAGAGTCCCGCCAGAGACTTCTGAGCCCGATTCCCCAAATTACAGAGCTTCCAACCAAACTAACCGTTAGAGCGGACGATGGCAAAAACTATTCAGCTTCGCAAAGACAACCACTACGTACCGCAGCTCTATCTGAAGCAATGGGTGACGAATGGGAAGATCCCCACCTATCGGCTTCTCGTCCCGAACAGTGAGGCGCCTCTATGGAAGGATCACTCCCTTCGGGGCATTGCCTTCCATCAACATCTGTACACCTATCGAGCAGGTCAAGAGGAAACTGACGAGTTCGAGCGTTGGCTTAGCCAGGAATTCGAAGCGCCTGCCGAGGAAGCTATTCGTCTCGCAATCAATGACGAGAGAATGTCCCAAGAGCACTGGAGAAAATTAGTTCGATTCGCCGTTGCCCAGGATGTCCGCACCCCTGCTAACTTGCGCACCTTCCTTGCTCGACACCGCGACACGATGCAAAAGTTGATGAACGAGACGCTTGAAACTTCTGTCAGGCACCTTGAAGCTGCCGTCAAGGCTGGGGTCACGATACCAAAATCAGAACCAGACCTTAACAATCCCTTCCCGCTCAAGGTTTCAATTACGAGGTATCCGGAGGGAGACGGGGGCATAGAGACCAGGACTGTCGTAGGGAGGCACCTATGGCTATGGAGTACGCGGCACTTGCTAACCGACACCATTACGAAAATTACCAATAACCATTGGACTGTCGTGCATGCCCCGGCCGGAATGTCATGGCCAACATCGGACAGCCCTCTTATCAAGCTCAACTACCACAACAACAAGAACTATGACTTTGGCGGTGGTTGGGGTGTTCCTAAAGTCGACATCATTATGCCTCTCAGCCCGAAACACCTTCTCCACAATTGCATAGGCCGGAGAAGCTGGCCTAGAGGAACTGTGCTTGACAGCCAGACGGCACAGTTCCTACGAAAGGTCATAGTTGAACATGCCGACCGCTACATCTTCGACAAAGGAAAGAGTGACGTTCAGAACATACGCCCCAGAGCCGTTAGCTTGGCAGCCTACAATCAAGAACGGGCTACTTGGCAGAACTGGGGCAACGAACAAAGCCAAGCTGAAGCTGAGTTATTCGGCTAGGTACCTAGCGCTCGAGTGACGCGCCACGTCTAGAGGGCTTGCGGGCCGTGACTCTTAGCCCGTCGGCTGGTCACTAACGGCCAGGAACGGACGCTTGCAGCCTGAAGAAACGGACACTCGATATTTTAGAGGACGGCCGTCCTGATAGCAGTGTTGGACGCCTCGATACGAAAAAGTTGTGGGGTCTGTTTTGTGCGATAGGCAGATCGTCTATGCGTCAGCAGACTTGCTCGTCTTCGCTCCCTTTCGAGGCGACTTCCGTGGCGCCGGCGGTGGTGGCGCAAGGTAGTTCAGGAGCATGTGTAGCTCGTTAGTGGCTGCCTGAATGGTCTCACTATCAGGGACCTCGATTCCGTGCACAAGTTGATTCCTGAACCGGCGAAGGCGCTCTGCAGAGGCAAATATTTCCTTCGGAACCTCCAGGCGGTGCAGAAGACGAGATGTGGGCATCGCGACCATAGTAATACCCGCCTCCGTAGCTTGCGATCGAAGGCGCTTCTCATATTGGATCCAGAGCCCCATAAACTCGCCGATGGATTGAGTTTGAGAGTTTCGGGACACATCGCTCGTCAGTGCAGCGAGCGGTGCTTCAATGAGCCGAATTTTCTCATAGGTCGTGTACCGGGTTGGATCCTCTGCGAGGATCTGATCAATGATCTGCTCGGACAATGGCCTCTTCTCAAAGTCGCTGTGGAGAACTTGCACGTACTTGGCCAATTGGTCAGGGGTGTTGAGATCAACCGCCTTCAGCAGTGCATACAACACGTCTACCCTGCCCATGGCTGCTTCATTTACATCGGCGCCACTAAGGTTGGTGCGAGCGAGGTCAAGTAGGGACGCGGCTAGGTCATAGTGGTTCGCATACTCCCGACCAAGAGTCGATGCTCTGAGCTCTCCTGCTCTTTGCAGTCGTTCTAGCGCGATCTCCCCGGAGAGCACGAGCCCATTTAGCTCATCCAAGATCGCGTACTCCTCCTCAGAGAGTGTGCCCTGAAGGGGCTTGTAGACAAGGTCGTGTTCCACCTCAGACCACGCGTGCATAAGAACCGATGCGACCTGTACTTCGACCTTTGCTTCTGAGTATCGCTTTTGAGATTCGTTTAGGCTGGCTTCCGAAATGCGGACTCTGTAGTGCGTTGCCCAGTATCCAGAAAATCGCTTCTTGTATGTGGGCTGCGCAGTCGTTGGGAACTCTTTGGGTTCTTCCACTAGCAAAAACAAGGAACGAACGATTTTTCCAACCTCGTCACGTTCCCCCGGAAAGTACAACGCGACTCGCACTCCAGCAAGGTCAACGATGTCTTTATAAATCTCCTCTACGTTTTTGTAGTTGGTCTTTATAGACCGCTGGCGCACTTTCTCTTCAAGGCGAGTTGGATTCTTCGCCCGTGAGGTGACGATTGCGCGCACCCCGGCAGACCTGAGGTTAGCCTCAAGGATCTGAGCAACCATTCGG
This sequence comes from Pusillimonas sp. NJUB218, assembly GCF_003788685.1. Lineage (NCBI taxonomy): Bacteria > Pseudomonadati > Pseudomonadota > Betaproteobacteria > Burkholderiales > Alcaligenaceae > Pusillimonas > Pusillimonas sp. NJUB218. Next base: position 217,241 of record NZ_NQMK01000008.1, on the reverse strand, counting down.
CACGACTGCTCGTAGAAGTCGAACTCCTTCCGGTAACGACTGATGAATTCCGCGATCATATCCAAAGTGGTAGCCTCCTGTATTACGCGCTACAGTTTACCGGTTCAGATCCGCGAACCAATTAGTTACAAGTACTATAACCTACGCACGCGTCGTACTGAATGACCGCTTCATGGAATTTATCTCCATGACTGCGCTAGGTCGATTCAGGCACTGCTGATAGACCCTAGCCGGCCAGGAGCGGCCCGTGAGGGAAATCAAGAACAGTCACGCGACATCGAGCCAGCTGGCGACTGGCATACTTCGCAGCGGCATGGAGGCCGTCCGGGTTGAGCACGAGGTTGGGACTTTGGCTTGCATTCATGATCTAGCCGTTCCCTTGTCAAACGAAACACCTCGTTGGCGATAACTCCAACAATGACACCACCCATGAACTCAGTAAAACCTACCGTTTGGTTCACCATATACGCTCCCATGACTAATACGTAAGCGTACATGGCATGCCATCCCATGCCTCGCAGCATGTAGAACAGCATTAATATGGCGCATATAAACGCGACTGGGCTTTGAAGAAACAGCCCCACAAACACGTCCCATAGTTGTTTCAATCCTTCCACGGGTATTCCTTGTCTCAATCCGACACTCGCTTAGGTTGAGCTGTGCCGCGAAATAGTGTTGTACTGAATGAATTGTTAAGTCTCAGCCTAACTCATGAGTCCGCCCAGAGGGGCCATTGGAGATAAAAAGCTGACATTCAACGACGCTTTTAGCTGCTTTTTGTCTCGGCGAACTAATGGACAATACAACTGTGAAATGCTCTGTCAACCATTAAGCGCTCGTTCAAAGGACCGCATAAGGACATGTGGCAAATCCTTGGCTAGCATGTAAAGCTCTTTAGAACTAGAAAACTGTTCACGCATTAAGGGATGTTCAAACGATAGCTCCAAAACTTTATAAAACTCCATCATTGCAATCCTTTTATCTTCCTTGGGTGCCCTCGATTTAAAAATTTTTATAACCTCCATTCCCGACTCATATATCCAAGGAAAATCTGCGCGAATGAGCGCCAAGGTCATCTGAAGGCCGATGAGAGTATCGCTGCTTCTAGCAGACGAATGCATCAACTCTTCGACCATCATTGGATGGAATCTGCGTCCCCTTTTGGACGCCGCAAAATCAGCCCTATCAATCCTGGAAAGTATTTCTTTTGTAGTCTGTCGGGTCTCCTCAAGTTGGGCACCGAAAGCCCCATCTGGATTTCTGATCAACTTCTGATTGCTTCGAGATAGTTCTAGAATTTCTTCGAGAATATCGTGGTGATTCGGTAGGCCACCGTTAGCCTGATCATCCTGCTCGTGACTTGTTCCATTATTCGCTGATATTTCTTTTAATTCGCTTTCAAGAGTCGGGTACCAAACATTAAACGCTTTGACTAGCCTATCGTCATTCAGACCATTTTCGCCACATGCTTTATTTAGTGTTTTAACAAGTTTCTGAATGTCTTCTTCTTCAAAAATTGTCGACTGAAATTGCAGTATGGGGCCATTAACTTCGGATCGCTTTATGTCAAAGAGGAAGGGACTTACGAAAGCCTTATCCATTGTCTTTGACAAGGCGCCGGCTTCGAAGGTCAGCCAAGGGGCATTGATGTTCTCTTCAGTTACGCAAAGAATGCCAAATGTCGAATCTTCAAGTTCTTTGGCTATATCGGTGCTCCATCGAGCTCCCTTGTCAATGTCTTCTGAGGATACATAGGGCGTAATTTCCTGGATCACCGAGGGTAGCCAGTCTCGAAATACTAAAGCTACTTTGTGACTTTTTTGACCAGACCAACTCAAAAATACCTTCATCCTCGCTTTCCCTTCTTAATCAATGGATGCCGTAATGAGCCGCTATTTAGCGACGACGGTCGAAAATGGTGAGCAAGGTGCGCGAAAATGGCTTGCTACCTTGCTTTCGAGTGCAATTAGCCACAAACGCCCCAGACTCTCGGGTATGGCACACGATAAGGCCGGCGGGCTTATGAGCGTTTTTGTTACAAATAGTATAGCCTGAGTGCCGACCAACCGTGCCATCCGTTGAATAGCAGCTCAACTCTCTTCCGGATGGCTGCTCAGGGTCGGACCCGGTCGTCGGCCCTTGGCTACAATCGAGCATTAACTGGCAGACCAGACAGGGAGTTACAATCTATACGACACAACCTAACGAGGTGCCTATTTTGGTGATTACGCTCAACGTTCCTTTGTCGGGTAATTGGGAAGAGGATAAAGCCATTATCGTAAGAGCCGCTGGACAGCCTACGCCTGCTGATGAGTACTTTACCCACGCGACCGCGATTAAGGGTCTATTCGACTATCGCACCTATGACACGCCAGCGCAGCCAAATCATCCCCAGAGAAAAGGTCTGCTGCGAAAAGTCCACGATGAGCTTTATCCAATCGCTCATTTCGCGAAACTCTATTTCACATGTCCGAAGAATGTTGTCGTGCAATGGATCGACGGTAATCAGCAGCACGATGCTATAGTCGAATACAGGGCAGGAGGCTCAAATCAGTCGGATATACGTTATCTCGAAGTGACAACACTTCAGGGTAAGGAAGATGCCGACGAACTGGAAAAACTATCGAAAGACCCTATCTCCACGACGGTGAGCAGCAATACAGCCCAGGAAAAGCATGATCGAAAGATCGATCAGCTGAGAAATATACTCAACAAAAAAGCAGCCATCGTCTACCCAGATAAAACCGCACTGCTGGTTTACACCGACGAGAACAGATTTCGATATTTTCATTTTGGAATGTCGGCGCCAGAGATCAATAAAAAAGCAGATTACGAAGCGGTACTTCACGAATTTGAGCTATCGCTTCAAAACTTCTCTCGCGTTTTCATTTTCAGCAACAGCGAGATCTACTGCGCGTGGACGAACCCTAAATAGGAGAGTAAGGCGTGCGGCGTCCAAAGGCATGAGAGGCAGCTTTGAGTCGACAGCGGTCATCTGCAAGGACGTTCAACGAATGACCGTCGAGGGTCGAATTCGGCCATCTGGCTTTGGCTACGAAACGGTCATCGAAGTAGTGATTGCAGGTTTCCGCTTGGGGCGCTATCAGTCAAATAGATTGGATAGAATCTACTGGCTACGACTGAAACACAACACTTAACATCACCCCAGTTTTTCCAACAAACTTTCGGGCTTTAAATGCGTATAGCGCTTTAGCATTTGCATACTTCGATGCCCCGTAATACTAGTAACTTCCATAGGGTGCAGTCCCTTTTCAAACAGTCTTGAAGCTGCTTCATGGCGCAGGTCATGCCACCGAAGGTCTTCAATGCCCAGGTCGGCCAATGTACGTTTCCATAGACACACCACTGCATTAGCTGTAGTTTTAAGTACTAGGCCAGTAGAATCGGCGTTTTGGCTTTCTAGCGTCTGAGCGGGCATTTCCTTCAAAACAGCAGTCGCTTTAATTGATAGTGGCAATATCGGTGGCACACTTTTGTTTTCGACTGTCAGCATATTACCTGGGAACATAATCATTCGCTTGCCCAAGTCCACCCATTCCCAACGCAACTGAAACAAGACGCCTTGCCGCAGGCTGGTTTCTATCGCGAGATCAAAAACGGGTGCAGCGTAGCGATTCGTGCTTGCGTCCAGGCGTGCATGAATACGGTCATACTCCCCAGACTCAAGTCGACGACTACGTGCACGGCTACCACTCGGCTTTCGGATGTTTTGTAATGGGTTACCAAGACTCTCCATGCCCCATTCCTTGCGAGCAGTTTCATATAAATGGCTGATGAGCTGGAGTTCTAGCCTGATAGTGTTCTCTGCACGGCCTGCCTCACGTCGTAAGTCTCTATAGCGAGCAAAATCAACTCCGCGTAGACTGGCCAGTGATCGGTATGCAAGGTCATTATCCAGCCATCGGCTGATACGGCGACTCTCCTGGTAGGGGTGGCGCTTCGTAGGAACAACCTCTTGTAGGTAACGGTTTAATGCCTCGCTAAGCGTTGTGCGTTCTGCCTGAGACCTATCAATGTATGAGCCCACATCCATCTCGGCCTCAATACTGCGTGCCCACTTTTGCGCCTGTTGCCGAGTATCAAAAGTTCGATAAGTGGGTTTGTAGCCCTTGCGACGTACTTCGGCGCGCCAATAAGCGCCTCGTTGACTAATGTATGCCATTCCCAGATTCTCCAAGTAAACAATAAGATGCTTGGATTGATTCTGTTACTCCGGCAGTTTTCCGGCAAAGGTCAGTTTTTGCAGTGTCAGGCAAGAAAAAAGCCCCGACGCTTTCACGTAAGGGCTTGATTTCCTGTTGAATTCTTGGCTCCCCGAACTGGGTTCGAACCAGTGACCTGCGGATTAACAGTCCGTCGCTCTACCGACTGAGCTATCGGGGAATTGAAAGAACATAACTATAGCACATTTATTTTTTGGTGTGCAAGCCAGCCCTAACTTTTTTTGCGTTTAACTTTGCTTGCCGAACCGCAGCACCCGCAATGAACAAACGCTACACACCTACCTTTAAACACCCTTTTAGCCGGCGGCAAGCCTGCAATTGGGTGTAGGCGGTGTAATCGCCCATTTTACCGTAAAAATGGGGCTCTTGTCAGACGACCATTGCTGTTTAAATTCACCCTGCATTGGCGACTTGTCGAACAGGGCCAAGAGCTCGGTCGACCAGTACCCTCGACCGTCGGGCGTGTAAACGACCAGCACCCCACAATCAAGGGCGGTTTCAGGGGTCAACCATGGCGACTGGAAGTAATCGGCGCTGATAAATACTTGCGTGTCGTCAGAAACATTCGTGGCTACATTACCCCCAAACCAGGTATCGGACGCGACCAGTCTCAATGGGGCGTTGGGCACATGCTGCGCCCATACCTGCTGCAATTGCGCGGCGATTTCGGGACCCGGGAATGTTGAGCGTGTCATACGCCCTGCTTCATAAGCCACAGGGCCGCGCGCGACCGCGTAGCCGATGGCCATGAGCACATGCAAGGCAATAGCAACGACAGCGGTGCGGCGCAGCCATACCTGGTCGCTGCCCTTAAGGCGCCAGAAGGCGTAAAAGCCAAACAGAATAAAAAACGTTGTGCCCCATGAGGCCACCAGCTTGGTGCCCAAAATAGCCGACACTAGCAAGGTCATGACAAAGGGCCCTAACCCCACCCACAACAAAAAGGCTCGTGCCTCGGGCGTTATCGACTGAGCATAGGTGTATGTTTGCGCCGAGTGCAAAGTGGGCGCAGCGTCGCGTCGCTGCCACCACCACAAGGCCAACCACAGTACAAAAAGCGGCGCCATCCGGGCCACCTGGTCTACCGAAAAATCAACCATGCTTTTCAGGACGTCGATATAGCCGCCATCTACGTCCATGGAGTTATCGGCGTAACGCAGCGGCGCAAAGTCGTTGGCAACCAACCAGAACACATGCGGCAACACCACCACTAAAAACACCACGGTTGCCGCGCCAATACCCTTCCATACGGCCGGGCGGCGCAAATGCCCATGCACCAACATGAAGACAAAAAACACCGCAAACTGGATGAGGGCACTGTACTTGGTCAGCATGGCCAAACCGGCCACCAGACCCAGCCATAACCAGTTAGACAACCCGTCGTCTCGTAGCGCCCTGAACAACAGCCAGATGCACGCGGCAATAGACCACAGCTGCGCCGTATTGTGGTTATATATGGTTGCCCGCAACGAAAAATACATGGTGACCGACACCATGATGGTGGCAATCAGGGCGCGGCGTGGCGTGGTGAACTCGCACCCCAGCAAGTACACAAACCATAAGGCCAGTGCCGACACCAGTTGCCCGGCAAAAAATGTCAGCCAAATAGGTCGACCAAACAGCTCTACCAGTACGTACATTAACCACGACGGCAACGGCGGGTGCTTTGAGTACCCCCACTCAAGGCTGGACGCCCACACCAGCTCTTCCATGCCGTCAAGATCAGGCGCTTTATGGCTGAAGGCACAAAGTGCCGTCCAGAGCACCACCACCACGGCCAAGTAGGCCAGCAATAACCAGTGTGTAGTGGAACCAGACTGACGTTGAAACGACGAAGGGACGGAACCAGAATGTGAAGTCATGAAGACGCCCGAGAGTAAAAATGGGTTAAGCGCAAATAATTAACGGTATGATGCTGATCTGATTTTTACGGGATTTTATGTGAATCACGGAGCCCATATGCGCAATAGTGGCATTTACTTTCGAAGCTTTGTAACCCTGCTGATTATTGTATCGGTGGCCTTCGGCTGGCTGCTGCTGCCTTATTACAGCGCGCTGTTCTGGGGTTGCGTGTTTGCCATCAGTTTTACGCCCCTGCATCGCAAGCTGCTGGCCAAGATACCGGCGCACCCCAATACAGCGGCGCTGGGCACATTGCTGCTGTGCTTGGTTGCCGTTATTTTTCCGCTGATCATCTTGACCAGCGCGCTCATTCGCGAAGGCGCCACCATTTACCGGCGCATCGAAAGCGGGCAGCTTAATCTGGGGCTTTACTACGAACGCATCATCAATGCCCTGCCCGAGTCGCTACACCACTGGCTCGAAGAGCTCGGCGTCGCCGACGTGTTCAGTATTCAAGAAAAGCTATCGGCCGGCGCCCTTGAGGGTAGCAAGTTCCTGGCCAGCCAGGCCGTCAATATCGGGCAGAACACGGCCGGCTTTTTAGTCAGCATGGCCATCATGCTGTATTTGCTGTTTTTTTTGCTGCGTGACGGCCCCTCATTGGCACGAACCATCAACCTGGTTATACCTTTAAGCGACGAGCACAAACATATGCTCATCCAGAAATTCATCACCGTCGTGCGCGCCACCGTCAAAGGAAACATTGTCGTGGCGGCCACGCAAGGCGCACTGGGTGGGTTCATTTTCTGGGTACTGGGTATCGACGGCGCACTGCTGTGGGGTGTGATTATGGCGTTTTTGTCGTTGCTGCCCGCTGTAGGCGCCGCCATCATCTGGGCGCCAGTGGCTGTCTACTTCCTGGTCACCGGGGCATATTGGGACGGCGCCATTCTGATTCTGTTCGGGGTGCTGGTCATTGGCCTGGTCGACAACATTCTGCGCCCGCTGCTGGTGGGCAAAGACACTAAAATGCCCGACTACGTCGTACTGATTTCTACGTTGGGCGGTTTGGCAACCTTCGGCCTTAACGGCTTTGTCATTGGGCCACTGCTGGCCGCCCTGTTCATGTCGGTGTGGTCGCTGTTCCCGGCCGCCATCAACGCTCAAAAAACGTAACAAATTAAGGGTAATGTACCGAATAGCACTTGTTGTGCGTTGCAGACGCCCCAAAGCAACCACACAATCGGTACAATTTGCCTATTACATCCGGCGAGCCTAGGTCATTTTCCCTAAAAAATGTAACAATTTGCACAGGGCTTGCCATATTGCTGCACCTATAAAAACATTGCCATGGACAACACCCCCGACACACTGCCAAACCCAAACATCGACGTCAACGACCCGCATACGATTACGGCGGAGCTCGAAATTCAGTCGGTGCTGCGCAATATCCAGCGTCAACGTTCGCTATTGCATGTGCATGTGTCCAACAGCATCACGGCCATGATCAGCACCGTCCTCGACGTCGATCGCAACAGCAATCAATGGATATTCGACATTTCGGCCGACGCCAGCACCAATCAACGGGTACAGTCGGCCAACAAAATCATTGTCGAAACGTCGCTAGAAAAAATTCATATCAAGTTTGTATGCAGCGGTGTAAAACCCTGCGATTTCGAAGGCAAGCCCGCTTTGTGCGCTCCCCTGCCCCAGGCCCTCAGCTACCTTCAGCGGCGCGACTTCTACCGTATTAATACACCCATTACTCATCCGATCATGTGCCGCATCCCGGTGCGCGAACACCAAAAGCTCAAAGTGGTGTCGCTACCCTTGGGCGACATCAGCGGCGGCGGCATCGGCGTGTTCGACGATCATCATCTGCCCGAGCGCTCCATGGGCACCATCTACGACAACTGCGAAATCACGCTGCCTGATGTCGGTGTTATTACCGTCACCCTTCGTATTCAACACGTTGTCGCACAAGAGCTACCCAGCGGGAAAACGCGTTTTCGCGTGGGCTGTGCCTTCGTGCGGCCTTCCGGCCCCACCCTTAACCTCATCCAGCGTTACGTGGGCAAGCTCGAGCGCGAACTGATCGCCAAGCGGCGCGGCTTCGGTTAATGGCCACACGGCTTCCTGGCATTGCACCCGAAAAACAAAATTCGGTATAATTTTGGGCTTAGCTTTTACAGCTTTGGCCGATATAGCTCAGTTGGTAGAGCAGCTCATTCGTAATGAGAAGGTCGTAGGTTCGACTCCTATTATCGGCACCAAAATACAAAGCCCTTTCTGGCAACAACCAGAAAGGGCTTTTTCTTGGGCGGTATTGGCCGATGAATAGCCTGTAAACCTCGCCGCTACCAACCATCGCCGGCGGGGTAGCCGGCAACGATTAGCGCACAACCGCAATTAACCAGGATTGGACTCAATCGGGGTGCCGTTGTCCTCGATGACGCGGTTGACCTGCACCCAGGCAATGCGGCGCTCGGTCACCTCGACGACCTCGAACTCGAGCCCATGTACAAAGGCACGCGCGCCGGGCTCGGGCAAACTGCCGAAATAGTCGAGCAACAGGCCCGCTACCGATGTGATCTCAACATGGTCAACAGGCAACGGGTCGACGTCTAGGGTCAGTTCCAGATAGCGCAAGTCGGTGGCGCCGGCAACACGCCACTTGCCTTCATCCAGCACCTGAATATCGGGTTGCTCGTCTTCGTCGGGGAAGTCGCCGGCAATGGCCTCCAGGATATCAATGGGTGTAATCAGGCCTTGAATGGTGCCGTACTCGTCGGCCACCAGCACCAATTGGCCACGCGAGCGTCGCAAGGTTTCCATCGCGCTTAAGACACCCGTAATCTCGTTGATAATGATGGGCTCGCGCAAACACGACAGCTTGGCCAACGAACGGCCCTCCATAATGTCGGCCATCAGGTCTTTGGCGCGAGCAACACCCAACAGGGTGTCAAGGTCGCCGCGGCAAACCGGAAAGAAGCTATGGGGTGTGGCGCGCAGCATTTCAATAATTCTGGCCGGCTCGTCATTGACGTCAACCCAAGACATATCAGAGCGAGGCGTCATGATGGAACGCAATGAACGCTCGCCCAGCGTCAATACCCCGCTGACCATCGTGCGCTCTTCGGCGGCAAATACTTTGGCCGCTTCATCGGTCTCTTCGGCGGGCAAATCGCTCGACGTCTCTGATGCTGCTTTACGACCGCCCAAAATACGCAATACGGCTTCGGCCGTACGATCGCGAAACGGTATGGCTGCGCGATTGCGCAAAACGCTGCGCCGGGCCAACTGGTTGAAAAACTCGATAAGAATCGAAAAGCCAATCGCTGCGTAGAGATAGCCTTTGGGAATTTTGAACCCAAGACCTTCGGCCGTCAGGCTCAAACCAATCATCAGCAAGAAGCTAAGGCACAACACAACCACCGTGGGGTGCGCGCTGACAAAACGGGTTAGCGGCTTGGAAGCCCACAGCATGATCCCGATGGACACAATCACTGCAGCCATCATGACGGGCAGCTCGTCGACCATACCCACAGCCGTGATAACGGCATCAAGCGAGAACACGGCATCAAGGACGACGATTTGGGCCACCACAACACCAAACCCCGCGTACACCTTAGACTGAGCGTGCTGATGTGTACGCCCCTCCAGGCGCTCATGCAGTTCGGACGTGGCTTTGAACAGCAAGAATAGACCGCCCAGAAGCAAGATCAGGTCACGCCCGGAAAATGCCAGGGTGCCGATCGTGAATAACGGCGTTGTCAGCGTGACCAGCCACGACACAATGGTCAGCAAACCCAGGCGCATCACCAGCGCAAGCGACAGACCAATGACGCGGGCCCGGTCGCGCTGATGCGGCGGCAGCTTGTCGGCCAAAATAGCAATAAAGATCAGGTTGTCGATACCCAGTACGATTTCGAGGACAACCAAAGTTAGAAAGCCTACCCATATATTGGGGTCTAGCAGTAATTCCATGACGGACAATTTCCTGAAAAGAAAATATCAATGACTTTAAATAAACGTCGGGCTGCAAGGCGCAGGGCCAACGTATTTGATGCCAACAGCACAATGCGTTTTCAGGCCCGCAGTCTGGGCGGGTCGAGCATCGGAAAAGTCAGGACAGGGAACAGATAGACAGGGGCGGCGACGCGCTGTACCGGCGGCTCGGTCGTTACAGTACCAAGCGCCCAACGCACAACAGAGTCAGAAAGATCGGCGTGAGGAGACTGGGACGCCGGGTCGGCGTGCGATGCCGCGACTTCGGGGGTGGCGTGCGACGAAGCGTCGACCAGAAAGGCAATGATGGCAGCTGGCGCCACCGGCGTTAACCCGACGTCGTCGAGCGATTCGTCAAGCAACTGGAAAGCAGTAAGGAAGGCGATGAACAGGACGAAAAATCGTCTCATACAGCGAAAGGAGAGTTTCGGAAGTTTCGAGTATAGCGGAACTTCCGTCGCTCGCCGTTTCGCCCACTACGCGGCACGCCAGCCGCTGCGGGTCAGTTGTTGCAGCTGGGCCGGGTCATCATCAAGCCTGAACAGATGCAACCATTCGTTATCGACAAGCGCCTTTACCACAGCATGGCGGTTGTAAATATCTTCAATCGGAGCCGCAGGGGCCGCCAGATACGCCGCCAGCCTTAAAGGTTCGTGACGCCAGCGCTTGCCGTCGTGCACCGACTGCAAGGGCAAGCCAATGCGCAGGTCTCCACCATTGCCCTCGAACACGCCCAAATGACCGCCCACGACATTGTGCAGAATCTTGTTGCCGCTGCCGTAATGCCGATGATCGGTAACCGACGCGTAATACTGCATGTTGATCCAGTGCGCCACCACCATTGGCGCCGTCATGATCAGCTCGAGCACAGCGCCATCGGTGTCCCGGCGCCAATCATAGTCATGCAAAAAGGCACGGCCGGCTAGGTCGATATGACGGGTACGCGCACGGGGTGCGGCAATAAACGCGGCATTGTTGGCCAGCCCCCATTCGGGCCGAGGCTGCGACCAGTCGCGCGCGCGCTGCTCAAAGCGCTTCTTCAAAAGAACATCGTTGTCAGGCTTGATACCCAGTTGCGGCGCCCGGCGACGACGCGCCATACACGAGGCCGCCTCAAGCCATGCCCGCCCCCGCGCCGACAGCGCGTCGTCGAAGCAGATGACTTCATCTGTCGTCGTATCGTGCAGCGCGGCGACGAACTGGGTGTCATCAGGGATATCAATCGACAGCCCGCGCAAACCCGAACGGACTTGTGCGTCGTTCAGCAGCATGGCCAGCAAACGCGCATTCAGCGCGCCATCATGCCCGCCACATGCACCGCAATCGAGTCCAGCTGCATGCGGATTGTTCTGACTGGTGCTCCCATGACCCACTAGCAATACTTCGGGCGCAAAAGGCCCAGTCAGACTCATATTTCGCAGAACACCGGCCACCAGCGCAACACGCTCATCCGGAGTCAATGGGACGCCACCCTTCTGCAATTGCCAGGTCACGTTCGCCGACCTGACCGAATCAGAGGCCTGCCCTGAAGACGGGAAAAAGCCCGCTTTGAACAGTTTGAACGCATAGCCCAGGCCCAGGCTTTCGACAAGACTGAATGTCGTCGGCGCAAGGCCGTTGCAATCGAGCATGCGAGCCCGCCGATTCAGACGCTGTGCATAACGCTCGGCTTTGTCGTCAGACTTTACAGGCTGCTCGAGCGCATCGATCTGCCCCTTGAGCAAACCCGGCAAACGCGCCTCGCTGCTCACGGCGCCCAAGGCTCGATAGCGTATTGGCAATCCGAAAAAGCCCGCGAAGCCCAGCGTTTGTATCGTTGGGTCTTGGGCTTCGAGCGCACGCCGGTAGGGCTCGGAACGGACATCGATACAGAACACGGCCTGCAGATTGGGACGAACTGCCAATGGCGCAGGTACAGGCATGCGCAAACGCGCGTGCAAGGGCGAACGATAAGCGCGCTCTATATCCGCCTGCTTTTCCCACAGTAGCGTCTGGGCTTGCGCATGCCACTGCACCATGTCGTCTAGCGCCTGCCACTGTTTTTGCCAGGCCGCTTGCAATGACCGCCAGACAGACGGGTGTGCTGATTGGCAATGCCGCCACAACGCCAGTTCCCAGGCCAGACGCACTGCCAGCAACTGCAGCATCATATAGCTACCTGCCCCGGGCGCAGCGTCGGCGTAACGATCGAAGTAGGCGCAAAGCGCCGCCCAACCTTTCACATCAAGCAGTAAGGCATGGAGGTAATCTTCGGCGCTGTCCCCATGGGGGACCAAGACCTCGATGGCTTCGGCAAATAATTGTTCGTGCGTGGGCGCCAGCCGTTCAAACGCATTATGCAACCCCGGTTCGCCCATCAAAATTTCTATGCCACGATCTGCCTGCACGAAGGCAAGCCACTCGGCATAAAGAGACCCGCCCAACACGCGACCGGACGCAGCGCTGCGCTGCAAGGCGCCCTGCTCCCGCTGCAAGAACATGGCGCAAAACTGACTGATCTGATGCGTCACTTCATCAGACCATGTCATCTTGTGACGGCGATCTTGCAAATTATCGAGCCAGGCCGGAATATTTTTCCAATGCGGCGCTGCTACAGGCCTATTCGCTTTGCCAACGTCGGGCGCGCCATCAGGCCGCTGCTTTTCAAACCAACTGGCCGACATCAAACAATGCACATCACCCAGCGCGGCAAGCCTTGCCGACACGCAATGGAACGGTTCATCGCGCATTTCCCACCATGGGTTGACGGCAATCAAGGCATCCAGCGGCCACGACGGTGCAATGCGTGCGCACGCGTGCTCTGCAGCGAGCCGCCAGGCCGCTTGCGCTGCCAGGGGTTCGTTCAAATCGTTGGGCTTCATGGTGTTACCCCCTCGACCCGGGCAAAATGCGTGCCACGTGACCGCGACGGCACCGGCAGTTGTACCGGCCAGACACGCAAGGTAATGCGGGTGGCCCACTCATCCAGGTACAAGCCGGCAAACAGCCAGCGTTGAAAATTTCGGCCTAAGGGCGTGTCTGGCCCGTGCACCAGAAGCAGGTGTCCGGCAAACAGCAACGCAGTCAGCGCGATTAAAGCGATATCGGCCCAAAGGCCCACAGCAACCGGCACACCATGAACCCAGTGGCCAAACAACACCTTTTGCCCGACATACAAGGCGGCAATCAGAGCGGCGACAAACGTCGCATAAAGCATACCGCCCTTAACGGCAACACTGGAGCGCTGGGCTACCAGCACCGCCAACGCCAGCCCCAACAACACCCAGGGGCCTGCCGGGCCCTGGCCACCCGATGCCAGGGCCCCCGCCCCGGCCAGACCGGCACCGACAAGCAATGCGGGAAACCAGACCCAGGCGCGCACCGCCGCCGCAGGCGACATTTGTGTGAGGCGATAGGCTTGCACAGCAGAGCCTGAATTTAAAAATGCAAAGGCCTTGTAGCAAGAGTGCGCCACGAGATGCAACAGCGCCAGCTCGAACAAACCCATGGCGCATTCAATAAGCATGAAGCCCATTTGGGCGCATGTAGACCATGCCAGCCTGACCTTGACGCTGATGCGCGTGGCCATGGACAACGCCGCCAGCACAACGCTGGCACCGGCAACGGCAATGACCAGCGCCTGCGCCGATGTGGATTGCAGCAACAACGGCCCAAACACGATCAGCAAGTACCCACCCATATTGACGACACCCGCATGCAGCAACGCCGACACAGGCGTAGGTGCCTCGACCACCTGCATCAACCAGCCATGAAACGGCAACTGCGCGCATTTAATCAGGGCGGCCATGGCAATCAGCACGGCGGCCCACTGTCCTGCGGTAGACGCGTCATTGTCAAGATAGTGCTGTGCAATGACGCTGATTTGCCAAGTGCCATGCTCGTGGTGCAGCAACAAAAATGCAGCCAGCAAGAACAATTCTGCCAAACGGGCAAACAAGAACTTTTTGTGTGCGGCCAGTGCAGCGCGGGGCCGGTCGGGATAGAAGCGCAACAGCGCATGCAACGAAAAGCTGATGGCAACCCAGCCGGCCAGAAACACCAGCAAATGGTCAGCCGTTACGGTAACCGCCACCGACAGCAAAACACCCGTCAATGCCGCGTAGTATCGATATCGACGCGGTTCGCCTTGCAAATAATTTTGTGAGTATTTAACGATGACCAGCCCGATGAATGTGATCAATATCAACATGACCACAGACACGACATTAAGTGATGGACCCATGAAAACTTCCTGGTTGTTGGATGGCGCCAGTATGAATACGCCCAACCATTCTGTAAAATATATAATTATTAATTAATCGTTCGCTTTTATTAATATGAGCCGTCTGAACTACCATCATCTGTACTACTTTTGGCGCGTCGCGGTTATTGGCAACCTGACGCAGGCGGCAAAAAACCTGCATGTGTCGCAGTCGGCACTGTCGGCCCAAATTCGCCAGCTCGAAGACACGCTGGACGTCAAACTGTTCGACCGCGTCGGCCGCGCATTGGTATTAACCGAAACGGGGCGACGGGTGCTCGTCTACGCACAAGACATTTTTTCGAAAGGCCAGGAACTTGAGTCTTTGTTAAGACGCGGTGAAGAGCCCACCGTACAGACGTTGCGTATCGGCGTGCTGTCGACCATGTCGCGTAACTTCGTCGAAGCCTTTGTCTCGCCGCTCATGGGCAACCCCAACGTCCGGTTTACCCTGAACGCCACGCATTTCGACAACCTGCTGAACGGGCTGGGCAAACACCAATTTGATCTGGTGCTGTCCAACATTAGTGCCACATTAGGCACGGGGGCAGGCATCGATGGCGAACACCTTTGGCAAAGCCAGTTGCTGGCGCGCCAACCGGTATCTATCGTGGGCCCGGCGCACCTCAAGCCCGAGACCCGCTTCCCGATCGGTTACACAGACAAAAGCTGGATTCTGCCCGGTCGCAACAGCGATATACGCACGGCCTTCGAAGGCTTTTGCGCCCTCGTCCAATTTGAACCCAAGGTACAGGCAGAAACCGATGACATGGCCATGCTGCGCCTGCTGGCGCGAGATAGCGGGTCATTGGCTGTCCTGCCTGCGGTGGTGGTGCGCGACGAAATCCAGAACGGCGTACTGGTCGAATACATGACGATTCCCAACCTTTACGAACATTTCTATGCCATTACGGTAAAGCGGCAGTTCGTTCCTGCCATCGTCGGCGAACTGCTTTCCCGCCCATTGCAGCAAGTCCTGCAATAGAAAGCATTTACACTAAAAGCGTTCACTCACGAGGTAACCAAATGGCCACAATCACCATTAATGGCAACGTCAAAACCATCGACGTTGCACAAGACACCCCACTGTTATGGGTCTTACGCGACGAACTGGGCATGACCGGCACCAAGTACGGCTGCGGCATGGCTCTGTGCGGCGCCTGTACCGTGCACATCAACGGGCAGCCGGCGCGCGCCTGTGTCACGCCGATTTCAGCCGTAGCCGGCAAAGCCGTCACGACTATCGAAGGCCTGGAATCCGACCCCGTCGGGCAAGTAGTGCAACGCGCCTGGGTCGACAACAACGTCGCCCAATGCGGCTACTGCCAGGCAGGCCAGATCATGACCGCCGCCAGCTTGCTGAAAACCACACCGCAACCCACAGAAGACCAGATCGATGACGCCATGAACGGCAATATTTGCCGTTGCGGCACGTATCCCCGCATTCGCAACGCCGTCAAGCAAGCCGCGCAAACCCTCGCGGGGGAGGCCAAATGAACAACAGCACACCCCACATTTCACGCCGCCGCTTTCTGCAAGGCAGCCTTGGCGCCCTGACCCTGGCGGTCACCAGCACAGGCATTATCTCTCGCGTACATGCGGCCGAAGCCCAGAAGTACGGGGCCGACTCGATGCCTGGCGGAACCGTCGACGACCCGCTGACGTTTATTTCAATTGCGGCCAGCGGCCTGGTCACGATTGTTGCCCACCGGGCTGAAATGGGTACTGGCGTGCGCACCAGTCTGCCCATGATTGTGGCCGACGAGCTCGACGCCGACTGGAACCAGGTCACTATTGTTCAAGCAGGCGCCGAAGAGGCCCGTTACGGCAACCAGAATGTCGATGGCTCACGCAGCGTGCGTCACTTCTTGATGCCCATGCGACGCGCCGGCGCGGCAATGCGCCAGATGCTTGCTACGGCTGCGGCACAACGTTGGGGCGTACCGCTCGACCAGGTACGCGCCGACAACCACAGCATTGTTCATGTCCCATCGGGCAAAAAACTGAGTTATGGCGACTTGGCCGCCGATGCAGCAAAGCTGCCCGTCCCCAGCGGCACAGCCCTCGTACTAAAGACGCCAGCCGAGTTCCGTTATATCGGAAAAGAAGCCGTCAAACTGGTCGACCTGGAAGACATCGGCGCCGGCCGCGCGACCTACGGCATTGATTTTCATTTGCCAGGCATGGTGTATGCCGTCGTGGCCCGCCCACCTGTCGTGGGCGGCAAAGTCAGAAAATTTGATGCGAACAAAGCTCTGGCGGTAGCGGGTGTTCTTAAAGTAGTCGAGATCCCGACGTTTTCAGGGGCGCCGGCTTTCCAGCCCCTGGGTGGCGTGGCCGTGGTTGCACGCAACACCTGGGCCGCCATGCAAGGCCGCGCGGCGCTTGATATTGAATGGGATGACGGCCCCAATGCGTCTTACGATTCTGCCGCCTACCGCCACACCCTTGAAACGGCAGCGCGTGCACCGGGCCAGACGATGCGCAACGAAGGCAACGCAGCACAGGCATGGCAAGCCGCCACCGCCGAAGAACGCGTCAGTGCCGAGTATTACATCCCGCATCTGGCGCATGCTTCTATGGAGCCCCCGGCCGCCACGGTAAAAATAAGCGATAGCGGCGCCGAAGTCTGGACGTCAGTGCAAAACCCGCCAGCGGCGCAAAGCGCCGTCGCATCCAGGCTGGGCATCAAGCCGGAACAGGTCAAAGTCAATGTCCTGCTGCTGGGCGGCGGATTCGGACGCAAGTCAAAGCCCGATTTCGTCGACGAAGCAGCAATCGTGGCCAAAGCTATGCCCACGGGCACCCCGGTAAAACTGGTCTGGACACGAGAAGATGACATCAGGCACGACTACCTGCATACCGTATCGGTCGAACGCCTGGAGGCCGTCATGCGCAAAGACGGCCAGGTAGCGTCATGGCTGCACCGCAGTGCGGCACCAACCATCGGTTCGCTGTTTACTGAAGGCGCCGAGGGCGAGCAGCTATTCGAGTCTGCCATGTCAGCGATCAACATGCCTTACCGCATCCCCAATGTTCGCATCGAAACCGGGAAGGTTCCGGCACACGCACGCATTGGCTGGTTCCGGTCGGTATCGAACATCCCCCACGCTTTTGCGGCGCAAAGCTTCATCGCCGAACTGGCCCATCGCGCAGGCAAAGACCACAAAGCCTTTGCACTCGACTTGATCGGCCCGCCCAGACGCATCAACCCAACGACGCTGGCCGACACATGGAATTACTCGGAATCACCCGAGACTTACCCGTACGACACCGGGCGGCTGCGCGATGTTATCGAAGCGGCAACACGCGGTGCCGGTTGGGGACGCGAGTTACCTAAGGGGCACGGGTTAGGCCTGGCGTTTTGCTACAGTTTTGTCAGCTACACCGCCACGGTGGTAGAAGTGGCCGTCAACGACCAAGGCGAGCTTCAAGTTGTGGCCGTCGACATGGCCATCGACTGCGGCCCGCAAATTAACCCGGAACGTATACGGGCACAAATGGAAGGCGGCGCGATTATGGGGCTCAGCCTGGCATTAAGCGGCGAGATCAGCTTCAAGAACGGACGTGTCGAGCAAGGCAATTTCCACGATTACACGGTACTGCGCCACCCCAAGTCGCCCCGCGTCATTCGCACGCATCTGGTTAACGACAATATTGATGTCCCCCCGGGCGGCGTTGGTGAGCCGCCGGTACCTCCCGTGGCACCCGCCTTGTGCAACGCCATTTTTGCCGCCACAGGCAAGCGCATTCGCAGCTTGCCCATACGGGCCTTAACCTGAGTTGACAAAATCCCGAGGCAGGTTGACCCGAAAAGTAACTTACTGAATAATCAGGTATTACTTTGATGCAAATTAAGTACCGGCCTTATACAGGCCGGTACTTTTTTCACCAAGAGGAAACATGGCCCAGGCAAACCGACTCATTCGCAAGACAAAATGGCTGCTGTCATCGGCGCTGCTGTCGGGGCAGTGCCTGGCCGCACCGGCATTTGTTGCCGACCCCTCCTCCTTCATCAATACCGAGTTTCTGGCCAGCCGGGCCCTTCTTGATATCAAGGCCCAGTATGCCTATGCACGCGGCTTCACCGGCAAAGGGGTCATCCTGGCCATCGTCGACAGCGGCCTCGATATCAACCACCCCGAGTTTCTAGGGCGCATCTCTGCGCTATCGCGCAGCTTTGCGAACGCGTCGGCCCCCAACGACCTGAGCGACGTTGAAAAAGACGGGTCGATCGACGGCCACGGCACGCACGTTACTGGCCTGGCCGGGGCGGCACGAGACGGCTCAGGTATACATGGGGTTGCATTTGACGCAACACTGCTGGCACTGCGCGCAGTTGGCTTTGAAAACCAGGCCGAAAACCGGGCTATCTTGCATGCGATTGAATCGGGGGCACAGGTACTGAACGGCAGCTACGGCCCAGGTACGGTCGAAAAATTTATTACCGACGACTATGGCAACCGCATCGCGAACCCGGACTGGGCTGAACTGAAAGAACCTTTTTTGCTTGCCGATGTAGCCATACCCGAATACAACGCCCTGAAACGCGCGGCAGACGCCGACATTGTGCTGGTTTACGCCGCTGGCAACGAATATACAGACCAACCCATCGCCTCTCTATTGCCCTCAGGAGTTGGCCTTTACCCACTCATTACTCCCGCCAATACAGCATCTGGCCTATATAAATTCATTGAAAACGACCCAAACGCCAACGAGCAAGACCCTAGTACCTGGACGTATATCGACCCGACCGATTCGCGCATAAAAGACCTGGATTTCTCGGCACTAAAGGGTGCGGTCATTGCCGTTGTGTCGGTCGACCGGGAAGGCAAAATTGCCAGCTACAGTAACCGCTGCGGAGCAGCCGCCGACTGGTGCCTGGCTGCCCCCGGTGGCGATTTTTACAACACCGCAAACTACACCAGCGATGTCTCGCAATTGTGGTCGACCTACCCGTATGGCGGTTATGCCAACATGGCCGGCACGTCTATGGCCTCGCCCGTAGCGGCCGGCGCCACAACCATATTACGCTCGGCCTTTCCCTATATGACGGCCCGGCAGATCATCGAAGTAATTTTAACCACGGCAAATAGCACTGGCGTCTGGGGCAACACCGCTATCTATGGCCACGGCATGCTAGACCTGGACACCGCCACCAAAGGGCCCAAAGTCTTCGGCGAACCTGGCTTCCCCGACACCTTCGACGTCAACACACGCGGCTATGACTCTCACTGGAGCAACAATATTAGCGGCACCGGCGGCCTGATCAAAAGAGGAGCCGGAACGCTGACGCTTTGGGGCGACAACACCTACGGCACGACCCGGGTTGCAGGCGGGAAACTGGTCATTAATGGCAATAGCAGCGCTGCCGGCAAGGTAACGGTGGATGCCCCTGGTATTTTGGGCGGTACCGGCACATTAAGCGACCTCGACCTGTATGGGCGCCTAGAGCCAGGCAATTCAATTGGTACCCTGACCGTTAGCGGCAATTACCAACAGTTCGCCGGCTCGGTTCTGCGTATCGAAATCAATGATCAGGGCCAGTCTGACCGGGTTGTGGTGATGGGTAACGCGGACATTCAGGGCGGCGCTCTGCAAATCGACGGGTTGACGGCAGGCGCCCTGGGTAAAGATTACAACTTCTTCTCTGCAGGGACTATAACGGCTGGCAGTGCCTTCGACACGACCTCGCTTGGCCGCGCGTTTATCGACCTGAACACGACGCTGGCAGGCACTGCATTTACGCTGCAAGTCCGTCGTAATGCTAGCCGGTTCGCACAGGTGGCCGACACAGGTAACCAGCGTGCAACAGCCAACGCCATCGAGACACAAGGCTTGGGCGGCACCGTTCACGATGCTTTTGTACTGCTCGATACCGCCGCCAATGGCCAGGGTGTGCTCGACGAACTATCCGGCGAAATCCATGCCTCGATGCAAAGCGCACTGTTGAATAACAGCAGCATCTTTTACCGTGCCGCCGCCGATCGCCTGTGGCAACGTACCGCATGGCCCGTCCAAGCCACGAAAGCATCGGGTTCACCACGTGCGCAGGCCTCAGGCCACATCGGCGCAAACAGCGCGCCGGGCCAGCGCCAAAGCTGGATTCAAGGTATTGGGCGCTGGGGCCATTTGGGTGGCACTGCCAATGCAGCGTCGGCCCAGCAATCGCTCGGCGGCCTGATGTTTGGCGCCGATACCCACCTGGGCAATCACCACTATGCCGGCGTAGCCATAGGGCTGACCAACGAAACGTTGCGTACCACGGGCAGCGCCCGTGCACGCACCGATGGCTATCACCTGATGGGCTATTCAGGCTGGTCTTTCGGCAACTTGAATTTACGCAGTGGGGTCGGTCACACCTGGTACAGCACATCGACGAATCGCAACATTGCTTTTGGCGACCTGGGTCGGGCCCGTGCAGCATCGCGCGCGCAATCTACACAACTTTTTGTCGAAGCCGGCTATGCCCTGGGTGATGCCGCACTGCAGCTCGAACCTTATCTGGGTCTGCAGCATGTCTGGCTATCGCGCAGTGCGTTTAACGAAGACGACAGCCGAGCCGCGCTGAACGTGGCACGTTCAAGCCAGCATGTCACGCTGTCCAACCTTGGCATACGAACGCAGTGGGCCCTGCATGACACGCCAAAATTTAATGTAGCCGGCACCCTCAACATGGCCTGGCGGCGCGCGTGGGGCGACACCGAGCCTGCTTCAATACAGCGCTTCGCCACCGGGCCAGCGTTTACAGTGTCTGGTGCAAGCCTGGGCCGCAACGTCATGGTGTCAGAACTGGGGCTGACCTTTACAGGAGCCCATGGCAGTGTTCTCAGTCTGGGGTATTCGGGCCAGTTTGGCAGTGGCAACCAACAACATGGGTTTGCAGCGCGCGCCCAATGGCGGTTTTAAGCAGCGGCAAACGCCTTTAACCCGCAGTTGAGGGCGCCCAAACCTGATAACCGTTACGGCCCGCTTCTTTAGCCTGGTACAGCGCCTGGTCGGCTCGGCGCAACAAGGTACGCGCCTTGTCGCCATGATCGGGGTAAAACGCAATGCCAACGCTAGTGCCAATATCAATATCGCGTTTGCCGACAACAAACGGGGCTCCGATCGCATCGACTATTTTATGGGCCACTTGCCCGGCGTCAGCCTCTGACGCAATGCTTTCAAGCACGACGACAAATTCATCGCCCCCCAGGCGCGACACGAGGTCGGACGCCCGCACGGCGGAACGCAGTCGGTCGGCCACCTGCTTCAGCAACTGGTCGCCTACCTCGTGGCCGAAAGTATCATTAACGGGTTTGAAACGATCAAGGTCGCAGAACAAAACCGCGATTTTCCGTTGCTGGCGCGCCGAACGCATCATCGCCTGTTCAAGGTGTTCGCGCAACAATGTGCGGTTGGGCAAGCCGGTCAAACTGTCGTAAAGCGCCAGCTGTTTAAGCCGGTCTTCTTGCTCTTTTTGGTCAGTAATATCATTGAACACGCCCACGTAGTTGACCACGCTGTCGTTGTCGTCGCGGATAACGCTGATGCTGAGCAGCTCGGGAAAGACCTCTCCGTTTTTGCGAAGTGCCCAGACTTCGCCCTCCCAATGGCCATCAGCCAGCAAAAACCCGACGACGCGACGGAAAAAAGCATCGTCGTGGCGGCCCGTCGGGCGGTGCAAGAGTTCGTCCATAAGTCGGCCGGCAGCTTCGGCGCCAGCATAGCCGGTAATACGCGTAAACGCCGGGTTAACCGATATGATCGTACCCGACGCATCCAGAATGACCATCGCTTCAGCAGCCTGCTCGACCGCTTTGGCAATCAACCGCAATTGTGCCTCGGCGCGCCTACGCTCGGTGACGTCTTGCACCATGCCAACCACACGATTCAAGCGACCGTGACGATCAGTTTGCGCTTCGGCCCTTAAGACCACCATTCGGGGATTACCGTCGGGACCATTGAACACGTGTTCGGCCTCGACCTCGGTGCGCTGAAAGTCTTGCACCTCGACAAGCTGAGCGCTGAGCCGGTCGCGATCGGCGTCAGAGAGCCGCGCAAAATAGGCGTCAAGCGTCGGGAGCGCATTATGCTGCTCTGGATCAAAACCCAGCGCGCGCAACGTGCCATTATTAATATGCAATTGGCCGGTCAGGGGACGCCACTCCCAGTGACCCATGCGGGCGATGCGCTGCGCTTGCGCCAGACGTGCATTTTTCTTCTCAAGCTCAGCCTCGTATTTCATGGCCTCAAGGAAGCGCCCGATATCTCGTCCCAACAAGCGAAACAACTGGCGCATCCCCTCTTCCGGGGGGTCGCACTGCGTACTGGCCAGTTCGATAACACCATACACGCACTGACCGTGCCGAAGTACAAAAACCAGCACGTTGCAGATATTGTTTACCGCTGCGGACGCTTGCCGCGTAGCATTGGGCAACTGTTTAAGCTCGGGAATCCACACGACATCGCCAGCTTCGAGCGCCTGGGCAGGCGCATGTCCCCCTTGGGCAAAGTCAAGCCGCCGACTGGCCTCAAGATAAGCCGCCACATCGACATCGGGGTCGAACCAATAAAAATGCTGGACGTGGTCATCATCGAACAACCAGGCCTGGGTGAGGTCCCAACCTTTGGTGCGCCCCAGCGTGGTCAACACATCATGCATTGCGTCGTCGACAGACTGCGCCTCAGCCAAAATGCCCGCAACCTCGTACTGCAAATGCAAACGTTTAACCAGTGCAGAGGCGTGCGCGAGCCGCGCCTCGAGGTCTTCGGTGGAAGTCGGTGCAGAGGGTTGAACCAAGATAAGCTGCCTAGACGTTAACAACAAGCATGAGATTAACGAGCGAAATTTTACTCTGGGCAGCCCCAACAAAAAGCACCTGCCAAACAAACAAGGGGCAGGCAAATATTTGGCTTGCGCCTTACAACAAATTTATGGCGTGACGGCTAATCGAAACTGAAATGCGACCAGCGCGCGGCCTCGTCGGCCGGCATGGGGCGGGCAATATGAAAGCCCTGCGCAAAATTACAGCCAATGTCACGCAAGAACTGTAAGGTTTCGCGGTCTTCGACGCCCTCGGCGGTAGATTGAATACCCAGGCTCTGCCCCAAACCCACAATGGCCTGAACGACCTGTCTGGATTCAGAAGACTGCGAGGCGGTAATCACAAACGACTTGTCGACTTTAAGCTCAGAAAACGGCAGCCTGACCAACTGAAGCAACGAAGAAAACCCGGTTCCCAGGTCGTCGATCGACAAATGGATACCTTTCATGCGCATACGCGTGAGCAGGTCAAGTGAAGCCACTGGATCTTCCATGGCGCTGGTTTCAGTCAGCTCGAAAATAAGTTGGCCGGGCGCCAACCCGCATTTTCGGCAACGACCAATAATGTCTTCGACGAAAACGTCATCGAGGCGTGACCGGGCAGAAATATTAATCGCCAAACGCACCGACGTGCTGCCGTAGTGCTGGGCGAACCACTCAAGCGAGAGATCGAACATGCGCTGGGTCAGGGCGTCGACGAGGCCGGAGTTTTCGGCGCACCCGATGAATTTGTCGGGCGGCACCATACCCAGTTGCGGGTGCCGCCAACGCATCAGGGCTTCGAAACCGACTAACTGGCCACTGAAACACGAAATTTTCGGCTGATAAACCGGAAAGAACTGGTTGCCGTCGAGCCCGGCTTGAATATCATGCGGCTGGATCAGATAGTTGCCCACCGCTGCCATGGCCTGCCCGGGTTGCCGTGATGAGGACGTTTCGGGCAAAACGCTACTGACCGAAGGTGTGGCAAACATTCGCCGAAGCGCCGACGGCATGAAGGGCTTAGGCAAGACGCCCACAATATTCAACCCCCGTTCGGTGGCCGAACGGCCGGCAGCATCGAGCACGCGATGATCGACACCGCTGGTCACAATAATGCGGGCCGGACACGAACGTTTGGCCAGTCTCGCCAACACCTCGACACCGTCCATATCGGGCATCACCAGATCAATCGCCAGATGGTCAGGTTGCCATTCGTCGACCAGCCGAAAAAAAGTATCGGGCGACGACGTAAAGCGGGTCTCGAGACCCGCGGCCTTCGCAATGAGTTCTATAGTTTGCCCAACCGAAGGGTCGTCATCGAGAATCAGTAAACGACTGGGGGACGAGCTCATGAATGGGCCTCCGAACTATGTTGTTGCAGTGCCTGACGAACTTTGATGGCCAGTTGCGAGCGACGGTAAGGCTTGTTCAAAAGTACTACCCCTGGGTCGAGACGGCCATGATGCAAAATAGCGTTTTCAGTGTAGCCGGACGTAAACAATACCTTAATCCCCGGATTAACCGAGGCTACCTGGTCGGCCAGTTGCTTGCCGCTGATGCCACCTGGCATGACCACGTCGGTAAACAGCAAATCGATCGACTGCCCCGACCGAATGATACGCAGGGCCTCGCTGCCATTGGCGGCAGGCAAGACCTTATAGCCTAACGCCGCAAGCTGACTACCCGCGTACTCACGAACCAAAGGCTCGTCTTCGACGAGCAAAATGGTTTCGTCACCGCCCAACACGTCGACGGCGTCGTCTGCGGGGATGTTTTCGACAACAGCAGCCCCAGCCTTGGGCAGGTATACCTTGACAGTCGTGCCTTGCCCCGGTTCAGAATAAACCGATATATGTCCCCCCGACTGCTTTAGAAAACCATAGATCATGGGCAGCCCCAGTCCTGTACCTTTGCCCTTGGGCTTGGTGGTAAAGAAAGGCTCGAAGATGCGGTCGCGGTGGTGCTCGGCAATACCTACCCCAGTGTCAGACACAGCAATCATGACATACTGACCAGGCTTCAGGTCGGCATAGTTGCGCACATACTCGTCGCTAAACCATATATTACCGGTCTCGATCGTCAGCCGTCCGCCATCGGGCATGGCGTCTCGGGCGTTAAGGGCCAGGTTCAGCAAAGTGTCTTCGAGCTGCGACGGGTCGACCAGTGCCGGCCATAAACCAGCACCCGAGACAAACTCAAGGCCGATGTGTTCGCCTAAGGTGCGCGCCAGCATGGGCTTAAGCCCACCGATAATATGATTCACGTCAAGAGACTTGGGCTCGAGGGGCTGTTGCCGAGCGAAAGCCAATAAACGCTGGGTCAGCTGCGCGCCCTGCAGACCCGCCTGAACAATCAATTTAGCGGGTTCGAGCAAATCGGGCTGATCTTCAAGTTGTTCGCTTAAAAGCTCGGCATTGCCCAGCATCACCGTAAGCAAATTGTTGAAGTCGTGCGCTACGCCGCCGGTAAGTTGCCCCACAGCATCCATACGCTGCAGATGACGTAAGCGGTCTTCAAGCACCTTGCGCGAGGTGATATCGCGTTCGACCGCTACCCAATGGGTATACCAACCCGTATCGTCGGCCAGCGGCACAATATCGATTTCGATCCAGAACTCGTCGCCGGCCTTGGTGTAATTGAGTAGCTCGGCCCTGACAGGCTGCCATTGCTTGATTGCTTTTTTAATACGGTCGAGCTCGGCCCGCGATGTGCCCGGCCCTTGCAGCAAACGCGGGCTCTGGCCAATGATCTCTTCGCGGCTATAACCCGTACGCCTGATAAATGCATCGTTGACGAAGACTACTCGAGGGCCCGGCGCCTCAATGGGCTCTGCTTCGGTAATGATCACAACATCGTTCAAGCGGGAGATCGCCAGTTCGAGCAGCCTGACTTGCGCTTGGGCGGCACGACGCTCAGTCAGGTCCTGGAAGTAAACAGCAAGCCCTTCGGGCGAGGGATACGCATGCACGTCAAACCATAAATCGAGCGGCGCATAAAACTGTTCAAACACCACAGGACATTGCTCGACCATGGCGCGACGATATTCAATTTCAAAGGTTGTACCAACTGCGGCAGGGAATTCCGCCCATACGCATTTGCCTATCAGGTCTTCGCGAGAACGTTTCAGCAAACGCTCTGCCTGAGAATTCAAATACGTGAAATTCCATTGGGCATCTAGGGTAAAGAATGCATCGGTGATGCTTTCAAGCGTAGCGGTCAGACGTCCAGCCAGTTGTGAGGCTTGATCGAGCGTCTCTTTTTGGTCGTGTACATCGGTAATTGACCCATACCACTTGCTACGCGATTCAGCCGACTCGTTGACCCGCAAGGCACGCACCAAATGCCAACGATAAACGCCGTCATTGCGCCGTAGACGCATCTCGATTTCATATTTTTCGCCGGTATTTACTGCGTGGGACCAGGCTTCGAGCACTTTGGCCTTGTCGGCCGAATGTATACAGTTCATCCACTGTTCAACATTCAAAGTACGCCCAGGGATGCCGGCATACTCGAAAAATAAGGGCGTGACATAGTCGATCTCGCCATCGACAGTCGCTGTCCAAACCGTAATAGGCATGGATTCGGCCAACTGCTGGAACCGCTGCAAGCTAACAAGCACGGCCTGATCGGCCAACTTTCGGGCGGTGACATCTTGCATGGCGCCTTCAATCCGTACAACCCTACCCGTTTCATCGACTATGGGTTTACCCACCGCGCGCACCCACACCCGCCGCCCGTCAAGCGTGTTGATCTGGGCGTCGATCTCGACGGGTTTGCCGTCGACCCGCGCTCGATGAAACACAGCCTGAACGTAAGCCCGATCTTCTTCGACATAAAAGCCGAAACTGGCATCGATGGAGCTGGGAGTGTACCCGGGCTCGGCCCCGTGAATACGCGCAACGTCTTCAGACCATGTGACCCGACCGGAAATTAGATCGATAGCCCACCCGCCCAGACCGCCCACCGCAGAAGCGGCCTTGAGTAGCTGTTGCTGCTCGGTGAGCTCGCGGCTAACCGCGCGCAAACGGTTATTGACGGCCTCTAGCTGCGCATAAGCATTTACCCGGTAAATAACCAGCCACCCGGTAACCCCTACAGCAATGACTGAAATAATGCGATTGAGCCAAACATGCAAAATTGGAAAGGTCAGCGGCGCGGGCGGAGATGCAACAAAACCTATACCAATGGCGACTACCGCGACGACGGCAACACACAATGTAAATTGAGGCCGACGTACAAGAATGGTGTAGAGCACCACTGGCGCATACAAAGCGCCAATGGCCAGGCCCAACGGGGTGATCAGATCTAGCAAAAATACGGCCATCAAGGCCAGGCACACCACAAAAATGTGTATTTTTTCGGGGCTGACACCTGGGCTTGCCAAAGGCAATGAGTTGTTCTCGGGCATGAGTTCGTTCTTGTAACAAAACGTCAGGTTCGGACGCAGCGCGACACAGCCCCGAGTGTACCCTTGCTAACCCTGCGGTTATCGCGCCCTGGAAAAAATAATTCTTGAAATCATCTTTTCGGCTTCGGCGACAAAAAAGACACTCAGACCGATACCCACAACTTTCAGCCAGTCGGTGAAAGACAAACCCGCCGAGACAAAAATAGTCTGCATGAGCGGCACATACGTGAACGCCAACTGCAAGCCAATACAAACCAAAATAGCCACAAGACAATGCCGACTTCCGAGGATACCCTCGCGATTCAGCACCGAATCGTAAATATGGCGGCTGTTCAATAAGTAGAACATTTCGCTGAACACCACAGCATTCACCGCCAAGGTCCGGGCAACCGCCAGGTCGGTGCCTTGCGCAATTTCCCAAACGAACAAACCCAAGGCACCGCCGCCCATAAGTACCGATACAAACACAACCCGCCAAGCGAAAAAGCCAGACAAAATGCGCTCGGTTGGCGGACGTGGATCGCGCTGCATGATGCCCGACTCGGGTTTCTCGAAGGCAAGCGCCAAGCCCAGCGTGCTAACGGTCGCCATGTTGATCCAGAGCACTTGCGCAGGCGTCAGCGGCAAGGCCAAACCTAAAAGCAATGCCGCAATCACGATCAAAGCCTCACCACCGTTGGTGGGCAACATGAACAAAATGAATTTTTTGACGTTGTCGTACACCGCACGGCCTTCGCGCACCGCCGCCGCAATGGTAGCGAAGTTGTCGTCGGCCAGCACCATATCAGACGCATCTTTGGCGGCCTCTGTGCCCTTAAGCCCCATGGCCACACCGACATCGGCCCGTTTAAGCGCGGGCGCGTCGTTAACGCCATCGCCGGTCATGGCGACCACATGACCTTGCTGCTGCAACGCATGAACCAGACGCAATTTATGCTCAGGGCTTGCCCGGGCGAACACGTCGATATCGGCAACCACCCGCGCCAATGCGGCATCGTCGAGCAGCGCAATTTCTGCCCCTGTCAGCGCCGGCTTACCCGGGCCGATATTCAGCTGCGCGCCAATCGCCTTGGCCGTGTCAGCGTGGTCACCAGTAATCATCTTGACGCGAATACCCGCCCCATGACAGTCGGCCACGGCACGAATCGCCTCGTCTCGGGGCAAATCGATAATGCCGACCAAAGCCAGCATTACATAGCCTTCGACGACGTCCTCGGGGGCAAGGCAAGCGCCTGCAGGCTCGGTCTGCTTTTGCGCCAATGCAAGCAAACGCAAGCCCCTGGCAGCCGTATCGTTGGCCATGCGACGCCAGTAATCGACCTGAATACGACGCGGCCCATCCAGCGTCAGCTCGAAGCTGCACATATCAATAATGCGTTCGGGCGCCCCTTTGACAAACACCCACGACAGGCCCTGCGCGTCGCGATGCTGTGTCGCCATGTACCGGTTTTCGGACTCGAAAGGAATAGAATCGACCCGTGGCCAATCGGCATGCCGCTCGGTCTCGGTCCGACCCGCCTTGCGCCCGAGAACCAGTAACGCGCCCTCGGTCGGGTCACCTTCAACCTGCCAACGGTCACCCTCGAAGAACAAGCCGCCGTCGTTGCACAGCGTACCGACCCGCAAGGCCGCCGCGAGCACGGGATGCAGTTCGGGATCGACCCCTTGCCCATCGATACTGAATTTGCCGTCGGGCTCATAACCGACGCCACTGACGTCAACGGCCTCGTCGGAACACACCACCCGCTGAACCGTCATTTCGTTGCGCGTCAGCGTGCCTGTTTTATCACTGCAAATCACAGTAACCGACCCCAGAGTTTCGACCGCTGGCAAACGACGAACAATTGCCTTTTGACGCGCCATACGCTGAACACCAAGCGCTAATGTAACCGTCATGATGGCGGGCAACCCTTCGGGAATGGCCGATGCGACCAGCGCAACCACCATCATGAACATGTCGATAACAGGCTCGCCGCGCACCCACACGCCGTAAGCAAACGTCAGGGCGGCAATGATCATAATGACCAGCGCCAGCACATAAGAAAAATGATTGATCTGGCGCATCATTGGCGTACTGACCTGCCGTATCGACGCCAGCATCTGATTGATTTTGCCCAGCTCGGTATGCGCCCCCGTCGCCACAACAACACCCGTGGCCTGCCCGTTGACCGCCAGCGTTCCCGCAAAGGCCATCCCGGTGCGGTCGCCCAGGGCTTCGTCCGGGCCAACCGGGTGTATGTCTTTCTCGACAGGTAACGATTCGCCCGTCAGTGCGGCCTCTTCGATGCGCAGCGTTTTGACGGACATGAGCCTGACGTCGGCGGGCACCTTGTCACCCGGATTCAGCACAATGATGTCGCCGGGTACCAGCAGGCCTGCGTCTATTTCGTAACGCCGCCCCGCGCGCACCACGGTGGCGTGCGGCGACAACATGTTTCGGATGGCGTCGAGTGCGGATTCGGCTTTACCTTCCTGGATGAAGCCAATAACCACGTTGATAAGCACCGCAGCCAACAACACGCCGGTGTCAATGAAGTGGTCGAACAAAGCGGTAACCACGGCTGCCGCCAACATGATGTAAAGCAATATGTTGTGGAACTGCGCCAAAAACCGTTTGATGGGCCCGCGCTTGCGCGGGGGCGCCAGCCGGTTGGGCCCGTACTGGGCAAGTCTTTTGGCCGCCTCGTCTTCAGAGAGGCCTTCGGGGCTGGTTTGAACCCGCTCGCGAGCTTCGTCGGCACTTAAGGTATGCCACAGCGGGGTTTGACTTTCGGGGGGTAAAACAGGCATTCTCCCTCCGGTGGCAACGACGTTGCCTGGGTCGCGGTTCAGGATGAAAAGAGTTCGATAGCCTTTTGGACAACCGCATATAGCGTGGCCATTAAGCCAATGCCCAACAGCACCATGCCGGGGTTGCGATCACGAAAACCTACGCCGATGATCAGCAAGAGCACGCCCACAATAAAAATAATCAGGACGGTATTGTTATGAAAAAACATGAGGATCCCCAGACTAGAATTTCTGTTTGAGATCGTACATGCAAAATGCGACGGGCGCCTGCAAAAAACGGCGCCCGGATTGATACAAATCAAGGGCCGGACAGCGCCGGCCCATCGCAACACATTACTGCAGCAGCAACAACGAACCACGCTGCAAGAATTCGGCCACCGACAAGGTCTGGCCATTGACCACAACCTGCTGATCTTGGTAGCGGATATTTGAAGACAATACACCGTCGGTGTAAGCGGCCAGGCCGGCACGCTGCAGACGCCCGGCGTACGCATCAAAGAGCATGCGTGCACGCGCGTTGGCCTGAGCCTCAGAGGGTTCGTCTTCGGCCAACTGACTGTAGGTCTTGGCCATCATTGATTTATTAAGCGAGAACGAAAGATCGAGCGCGCCGATGGCTTGCAGAAGGACGTCTTCGGTGGGCGCGTCGAGATAGACGATGTCGGGCCGGACGAAATCGGCCTTGACCGAAATTTGACTTTGACCATCACCGTTATCCAGAACAATAGGGTCGATACCCAGCGAAGGCTTGGACTTTAACGCCTCGAAGAGGTGCTCACGCAAACGCAGCAAGTCGTCGTGATCGAGTTGCGGAATGTCGTCTTCTGACAACCCCTGCTCGGCCAGGAGCTCATCGTATTGCCGGGTTAAAGCACCCAATGCCTGAAGGTCGAGCCGGTTAACCTGAAACCCGGCTGCAAACTTACCCAGGTTCTTGCCCGAAAACGCCACACTGCCGATGTCGTAACGGGCAGCGCCATCGAAACTATTGTTTTGATCGCTGCTGTTACCCGATACCGACACGTCGGACAGGCCAAGCACCTCTTGCTTTTCGGCAAGCAGGCCAAAGCGCTGCACGTTGAGTTTGAACTGGGTGACATGATTACGATCGGCTGCCGCAAACTGGTATGTTTTGTCGAAAACCATATTGTCGACAAGCACGGATTCGTCGCTTGTTGTGTTGGTAATTTGCAGCTTTGGAAACACGCCCCGGGTTGTGGCCGAATCGAGCCCACTGCTGAATTCGATGGTCATGTCGCCGCCGGCAAACGACACCTTCAAGTCTTCAGGCGTCGTGTGTTCGACCGGTGCAAACGAGACCTGTGTGGACCCCGCACCCGAGAACCCCACCCGAGTCGTGATGTCGACCGGATTCGCCCCCTTCAGGCTATCGAACCAGGCTTGAGTCGCCGTATTGGGCACCAGACTGGCATGGCTTAGCGCCAGCATCGGGGCAAATTGGCCCTGACGCAAGGCCGACAGCGGGAATGGGCCATGATCGAGACGATCGCCAAGCAAATACTCGGTGACTACGCCACCTGGCCCGACGATTTTCAACGAGTAAATAATATTGGACGAGAACAAGCCGCGGTCGTAACGACTGACGGACAGTTGTATGGGCTGCGTACTGGCTTCGGCACCGAAAATACGCCCAAGGTTTTGATTACCGGTTTGCACGGCATTTTCGATGACGTCTTGGGCACGCTGGCCCACATACCAACTGGAGGCACCATAGGCAACCGCCAACACCACCACCAACCCCACCAACTTCACGCTTTTTTTCATTTTTATTCCTGATCAGATTTTCCGGACAAGCCTTTAGGCAAGGGAAATGCAATGTTTTCTTCGGCCCCGGGTAAGGTACGCACCGAGACAACGCCCAGCGACTTGAGCCGCTGAATAACGTTTTCTACGAGCACCTCGGGTGCCGACGCGCCGGCAGTCAGCCCTACGCGACGCGCACCAGCGACCCACTCGGGCTGAATCATACCGGGATCGTCGATAAGATAGGCCTTGGCGCCCTTACGCTCGGCCACTTCGCGCAAACGGTTGGAGTTCGAGCTGTTGACACTGCCCACTACCAGGACCACGTCGCACTGCGGTGCCATGAACTTGACCGCATCTTGGCGATTTTGCGTGGCATAGCAAATATCGCTTTTTTTAGGCTCGACAATAGAGGGGAAGCGGACTCGCAAAGCGTTGGCGACCTTTTCAGCATCGTCGACTGACAACGTTGTTTGCGTAACAAATGCGAGGTTATCGGGGTTTTTAACCTGCAATGACTCAACGTCTTCAGGGGTTTCAACCAGGTACATGCCGTCGGGCACCTGGCCCAACGTGCCCTCGACTTCTGGGTGGCCCTTATGACCGATCATGATGATTTCACGGCCCGCCCCACGCATTTTGGACACTTCTACGTGCACCTTGGTAACCAGCGGGCACGTCGCGTCGAATATCTTCAGACCAAGATCGTCGGCTTGCCGACGTACGGCTTTAGAAACCCCGTGCGCAGAAAACACCACGATTGCGCCAGCTGGCGCATCGTCGAGTTCGTCAATAAAAACAGCGCCCTTTTCACGCAAATCGTTAACCACATAGCGGTTGTGCACGATTTCGTGGCGCACATAAATAGGCGCGCCGTAAATTTCAAGGGCACGCTCGACGATTTCGATGGCGCGATCAACCCCAGCGCAAAACCCCCTGGGTTGCGCCAAAACGACTTCGGTAGCGGATAAATCCGGATATTCGGCTTGCATTACAACACCCCCAAAAGCTTGACGTCGATGCGCAAATCGGCCCCAGCCAGCGGGTGGTTGAAATCGAAAATGGCTGAATCGCCGTCCCATTGTTTACAGATACCCGAATACCGGCCGCCATTAGGGGCTGCAAACTCAACGATATCGCCGGGTTCGTATTGCACGCCCGGCTCGGAGTGCGCCTCGAGCATATTGCGGCTGACGCGCTGGATCAGTTCGGGGTTACGGTCACCATAAGCTTGTGCGGCTGGCAGCTCGAGCACGAACTCGGTGCCTTCTTCGCGACCGACAAGCGCAGCCTCCATGGTGGGCGCCCATTGCCCCATGCCCAGCTGCAGCGTGGCAGGTTTTTGAGAAAACGTATCGACAAAGACTGAACCGGCCGCAGGGCCCGTTACCAAAGTAATGCGATAGTGCAAAGTCAGGTAGGAGTCCGGACGGACAAAAGCATTCACTGGATCTGTAGAGGAAGTCAAAATCTGTCACCGTAGAGGTCATTACCGACCCCTATTTTAGAGCTTCTCATGACGCTTCACAGCAACCCGCAAAACGACGAACGCCCCCGCGAACGATTATTGACGCACGGGGCTCATACGCTTACCTCGGCAGAGCTGCTGGCCATCATATTAAGAACCGGTACCAAAGGCCGTAACGCGGTCATGCTGGGGCACGATTTGCTGCAAGCCTTCAAGGGCTTGCGCAACCTGCTTTCGGCAGATGCAGCTGACCTGATGCGTGCGCCCGGACTTGGGCAAGCCAAAACATGCGAGCTGCTTGCCGTTAGCGAGCTTGCGCGACGGGCGCTAACCGAAGAGTTGACGCACGGCGTTGCGCTTGATCAACCCCAACGGGTGCGCACCTATTGCATCGCCACCATTGGCCACCACAAGGTAGAGCATTGCATTGCCCTTTACCTGGACAGCCAGTTTCGCCTGATCACCAGTGAAGAAGTGTCCAAGGGTACGCTTAGCCAGGCGTCTGTATACCCGCGTGAACTGGTCAAGGCGGCATTACAACATCATGCAGCCGCGGTTATTTTGGCGCACAACCATCCGTCCGGAGTGGCCGAGCCGAGTCAGTCCGACCTGAACCTGACCCGTCACCTGAAACAGGCGCTGGCTATGGTAGACATCAGGCTACTTGACCACCTGGTCGTGACCGGGTCGGGGGCCGTCTCATTGGCAGAGCGCGGGCAACTGTAGCACCGCACAATGGCAACTACACAACAAGCTTTTAGAAAAATTATCGGCGTGTTAATATTAGGGGTTACCCAGGATACGTAGCCTGCGCTTTTGCACCACACACATTACCCGGTGCGGTGCGCGCCAAGCCGGCGACCCAAAATTTTACCTACAGGAACTTATCATGAAAGAAGGCATTCACCCCGAATACCGCGAAGTCGTTTTCCTCGACCAGCAAACCGGCAACAAGTTCGTTTCGCGCTCTACACTGCACACCCGCGAAACCATCGAACTCGACGGCAAAACCTACCCGCTGTTCAAGTGTGAAGTCACTTCCGAATCGCACCCCTTCTACACCGGCGCTCAAACCCGCATCGTCGAAACAGGTCGCGTTGAGAAGTTCCGTGCCCGTTTTGCCCGCACCGCCGGCACCGTCAAAAAAGGCGCATAAGCCCCTTATTTGCACTGGTCAGGCTGCGTTTTTTGCGCAGCCCCTGAAGGCAGCCTCAAGGCTGCCTTTTTAATTTAAGATTGCACCTTTACCCGTACCCTTTTCCAACTCGTGGCCGCCCCTGAAAATCGCTCCACGCCCGCGCGCCTGACCGCGCCGGCAACTGCGAAGCTACCCCGCCTGTATCTGCTGGTCTTGTGCCTCGTCTACATTTTTGCGGGGCTGTATTTCCGCGACCCCTGGAAAACCGATGACGTCGTCGGCCTGGCCACCATGATGTCGGCCCTTAACGAGCCCGGCCTGGCTGCTTGGCTGCCCCAAGTGGGCAACCTGGCCCACGCACAAGACGGGCCGTTAACAATGTGGACAGGCGCCTTTTTTATCTGGGTATTCAGCCCGCTATTTGCCCTATTCACCACGCCGCTCGACGCAGTCTTTGCCAGTTCGCGCCTACCCAATTTACTGTGGTTCGGGCTCATGACGGGCTCTGTGTGGTATGCCACCTACTTGCTGGGGCGGCGACCCGAGCCCCAGCCGCTACCGCTGCCTTTTGGCGGCGAACCTACCGTCAAAGCCTACGGGCGCATGATTGCCGATGCCGCGCTACTGCTTATTCTGGCTACGGCAGGCATTATGTGGCGCATGCACGAAACCTCCGAAGTGCCGGCCATCGTTGCGTTTCAAGCGCTGGCCTTTTATTCGGTCGTGCGCATGCTAGACCGCCCCATGTCGGGCGCTGTTACCTTGGGTCTGGCGCTGGCCGGCGCGTTTCTTACGCGTGGGTTTATTGGCGCACTGCCCATTGCGCTGGCTGTTTTGTGCGCTTTCGCGCCGCAATCAGCGCTGCGCAGCCAACTGCGCTGGCTGGTCATTTCATTTGCGCTAGCTATTGGTATTGCCCTGCTCTGGTGGATGCCAGCCCGTCATTTT
Source organism: Pusillimonas sp. NJUB218 (assembly GCF_003788685.1). Classification (NCBI taxonomy): domain Bacteria; kingdom Pseudomonadati; phylum Pseudomonadota; class Betaproteobacteria; order Burkholderiales; family Alcaligenaceae; genus Pusillimonas; species Pusillimonas sp. NJUB218. Next base: position 181,600 of record NZ_NQMK01000008.1, on the reverse strand, counting down.
GGCCCCTACTGGGTCGAGCACTGGTGGCTTTGGCATACCGAGTCGCTCAGCCTGCCCAGGCCCACGCAGCTGCTAGATATTTTCCGCGACCTACCCTGGTTTCTCTGGCCGACTTGGCCCTTTGCAATCATGGCCGTCTGGCAATGGCGATCCTGGCTTAAGTCCCCGCACATCTGGTTTCCACTGATGTTCGCCCTCTGGCCACTGCTGACGCTTATGTTTCTGGCCGACCCCTTCGAGCCCGAATACAGCCTGATGGCCGTACCGTTTGCCGTTTTGGCGGCGTTTGCCCTGCCCACCCTGCGCCGGGGGGCAGTCAACTCGCTCGACTGGTTTGCGGTCATGTGCTTTTCGCTGTCCGCAGCAACCGTCTGGCTAGGCTGGGTGGCGCTGCACGCTGGCTGGCCCGAGCAAATTTCCAATAATATTGCACGGCAAACCCAAGGTTACGAAGCCCACATTTCTATTCCGGCACTATTCGTTGCAGTGGCGGGCACACTGGCCTGGGTGGCACTGGTACGCTGGCGCCTGAAACACCGACCGGCCGCGCTGTGGCGAGGCACAGTACTTTCAGCCGGCGGTATTGTCACCACCTGGCTGCTGCTAGTCACCCTCTGGATGCCAGCCCTCGACTTCGTTCGCAGCTACAGAAGCGTATCGGCCGAACTGGCGCAAGCCATCAATTTGCAAGTGGGCCCCAACGAATGCGTACGCCCGCTCGCCCTGGGCTTGGGCCAGCGCGCCGCGTTTTACGCGTTCAATGGGCTCAAATTCAGTCCGTCTGGCGAGTGCCGAGTAGTCCTAGTACAAACCAGCCCTCAAGCACTCGAAGAGGGTTACACCCCCCTGCCCGGTCAGTCTACACAACTGATCTGGCAAGGAAAACGCCCAGCCGAGCGTAAAGAAAACTTCCTGCTCTTGCGTATTTTGCCGCAATGAACACCCGCGCCGTCCCACCCCGAACGCTGGGACACTATTTTAAAGAAACCGTGCGCCAAGCCTGGCCAGTGCTGGTCAGCGCCTGGGCCAGCATGGCTTTTGCCGTGGCAGACACCACCATGGCCGGCCATAGCAGCGCCGCCGACCTGCAAGCCATGGCGCTGTCGGTGTCGATATACCTGACAGTGTTTGTTGGCCTGATGGGCGTTGTGCATGCGCTTATCCCCATTATTGGTCAGCATTATGGCGCCCGGCGCCTTGAAAGCGCCGGCAAGGCCTGGGGTCAAGGCGTATGGCTGGCACTGGGGCTGTCGGCTGCCGGCGCCGTGACATTGTTATTTCCCAATGTATGGCTTATGTTCTCGGGGGACATTGACCCGGTGGTCATGAGCAAAATCAGCAACTACCTGCTGGCACTTATTGTGGCCATGCCGGCCGCGCTGGTTTTCCGCACTATTTACTGCCTGGGCACCGCAGTATCGCGCCCGAAGGTCGTCATGGCCATCAATCTGGTCAGCATCCCATTCAAAGTGCTCTTCAACTGGATTTTTATTTTCGGGCAGTTCGGCGTTCCCGCCATGGGCGCGGCCGGCGCGGGGCTAGCTACCGCAGTGGTTAGCTGGTTGATGCTGGGTATGGGTTTATGGGTGCTCAAACACGACTCATTTTTCAAACAGTTCCAGTTGCGGCTCGGGAGAATCGACTGGCCCACCCAAAAAGAACTGCTTCGACTGGGCCTGCCCATGGGTGGCTCGTACCTGATTGAAGTGTGCGCCTTTACCTTTATGGCCCTTATGGTGGCCCGCGAAGGCATGTTCGTTACCGGCAGCCACCAGATCATGGCCAACCTGGCAGCGCTTTGCTACATGATGCCCATGGCCATCGGCATCGCCTCGGCATCGTTGACGGCGCAGGCCATTGGCGCCGAGGACCCGGCGCGGGCCAAACTCACTGGGCAGGCGGGCTTTTTGTTGGCGCTAGCCGGCGCAGCCCTGACAGCGACACTGCTGCTTGTATTCAAGCCGCAAATCATTGCCCTGTACACCAGCGATGCCCAGGTAGGCGCGCTGGCCGCACTGCTGCTGCAAATTTTGCCTTTTTTCCATTTGTGCGACGCCATGCAATGCATCAACACGTACCTGCTGCGGGCATACAAGGTAGCGGTTATCCCTTTGATTATGCAGATATTTGCCTTAATCGGGGTTGGCCTGGTGGGGGGCTGGGTGTTGGGCTTTGGACCTGCGGCCGGCACATTGCAGCCGGTCATTAACACGCTAATGCCTGGCGCACCGACCGGTGCGGCCACGCTGTGGCTCATGGCCGGGCTCGGCCTGGGTATGTCGGCCTTGCTGCTTCGCTTCTGGTACTGGCGCACCCAGGCCCAGTACCAGCGCGAAAAATCAGCCTATTTATAAATGTAGTCGCGACGCCACGGAAAGGTAAGGTCGGCCGGGTTGTCGAGCTCGTCTTGCCGGCCAGTCGCCTTGTGCTGAAACAACACCTGATGCAGCGCGATCCAACCTTGCTCGAACCCCAGCGCACAACCTGCCAGATAGATACGATAGGCACGCAACGATTTGTCGCCCTGCAAACCGGGTTTCAGTGTGGCGCGGGCCGCTTCAAGCTGAGACTCAAGCGAATCGCTCCAGGCCCATAAGGTGCGCGCATAATGAGGACGCAAGTTTTCGACGTCGGCATCTTCAAGACCGGCCATAGCCGCCTTGGCCAGTTCGTTACTGATATGCGTGAGCTCCCCCCCCGGGAAAATATACTTTTCGATGAACTGCCCCATGCCGGCCCCCACCTCGGCGTTGTAAACACCGCCGGCAGTAATGGCATGATTCATGATCAGGCCACCGGGTTTAAGCAAGCGGCGCAACTTCGAAAAATACCCTTCAAGCTGGGCCCGCCCCACGTGTTCGAACATACCCACAGACGCGATTTTGTCGTAGGCTACCGATTCGTCAAGATGACGGTAATCGAGCAGCTCCATACGCACGCGCCCGCGCAACCCCTTTTCGTCGATCAAACGATTAACGTGGGCATGCTGGTTTTTAGACAGCGTAATGCCGGTAGCGTCGACACCGTAGTTTTCGGCAGCCCAGAGCAGGAGCCCGCCCCACCCCGCGCCAATGTCTATAAAACGCTCGCCACTCTTCAAGCGCAGTTTCCGGCAAATGTGATCGAGCTTGGCCTCTTGCGCCTGAGCAAGCGTCATGTCGGGTGTGCGGTAGTAAGCACAAGAATAAACCCGGCGCGGGTCTAGCCAAAGCCCGTAGAACTCGTCGGATAAATCGTAGTGAAACTGAATTTGACGGGCATCCCGCGCGGTGGAGTGCCGGTAAATAGACACGAGATGCCGGGCCAGGCCAGTGAGCCAGTTACCCCGTGCAGCATCAATCGGTGATTCGTTCAAGATGGCAGCGGCAACGTTCATCAGGTCGCGCATCGAGCCCTCGACCTCAAAACGCCCCTCGACATAGTCTTCGCCCAGATTGCCCGCCTGCCCGGTTGCAAAGTTGACCAGCGTGGCGCGGTCATTGACTTTCATCCGTAACCGGGCGTTGGCGTCACCAATCTTCCCCCCGTCGGGCAACTGCATTTGCACCGACACTGGCAGCGCCGCCAGTTTTTTTTCTACTGTGGACAATACCGAACTCACACTTCACTCCCTATGTTTAAAAACTTCTTGAACATCTCTCGTGGTGTCGTGATGCCGATGACACATTTTTATTTGTCCGCCAATTTATCATCAAAAGATGCAAATTGAAGCGAATCGACCTTTTACAGGCGGCCATGCTAATTAAATGCTATTTGCATTACCATAGCAATAATCCGATACACTGTCGCTTCCGACCCGTCGGGCCATTTCTACGCAGTTGCATGTCCACTCCCAAAACTTCTTCTATACCCGGCTGGCTGTTGCTCATGGGCGCGCTGTCGGCGCTTGGCCCATTGGCCATCGATCTCTACCTGCCGTCATTTCCGTTTATTGCCGAAGGTTTGGCTACGTCGCAAGGCAACGTTGAGCGCACTCTGGCCAGTTATTTGTTCGGGCTGTCGCTGGCGCAACTGGCTTATGGCCCATTGGCCGACCGCTTCGGTCGACGCCCCCCGCTGATTTTCGGGCTGGTGCTGTTTACCATAGCGTCGATTACCTGTGCGCTTACCAGCGACATCGAGCACCTGACAGCCTGGCGTGTGGTTCAAGCCTTTGGCGGCGCCGCCGGGATGGTCATTCCCCGCGCAGTCATCCGCGACCAGATGGACACGCGCGAAGCCTCAAAAGCCCTATCGCTGCTCATCTTGATCATGGGCGTTACGCCTATTCTCGGCCCTCTTATTGGCGGGCAAATCCTTCCTTTTGTAGGCTGGCGAGGCATCTTCGGCCTTATGGCCATCAGCGGCCTGGTATTGCTGTTCGCCTCTTGGCGCCACATGCGCGAGTCACTGGTTCCCGAAAAAAGAATTCCGCTCAATGTCAAAACCATCGGGCGAAATTACTGGGGGTTGCTAGGCGATCGCCACTTTATTTTCTACGCACTGGCCGGCAGCTTTGGTACCGCAGGCCTGTTCACGTATATCTCCGGCGCCCCTCGCGTCCTCATGGACGTTTACAAAGTCGGCCCCGACTCTTTCGGCGTTTTGTTCGGCATCAACGCTGCGGCATTGATCACAATGTCGCAGCTCAGTGCGCGCCTGCTTAATCGACACTCGCCCGACAAACTGTTGCGGTTTGCCCAAAGGGCCATCGTGGTTATCTCGTTAATCGGCGTCGCCCTAACCCTGACAGGCATCCTGAACCTGACACTGTTCATGATCTGCCTGGTCGGCTTCATGGCCGGACAAGGGTTTATTTTGCCCAATTCGGCCGCCATGGCCCTTAACAAGCAAGGCCGTCGCCTTGGGGTCGCCTCGGCTCTGATGGGGACACTGCAAATGCTTTGCGGTACACTGGCCGGCCTTGCCGTCAGCGCCTGGCAGTCTGAAACTGCCCTGCCCATGACAGGCTTGTTAGCAGTGTGCGCCGTGTTATCGTGGCTTTTCGGACGCATTGCATTGACGAAAGCTTGATTCAATTATGCTTTTCGTATTAGAATAGCTGGCTTACCGGGTAATTTATTGCTGATTACCATAACCGAATACCGCAGAATACAGTCTTAAGGGGCACACATTATGGCACGCGTATGCCAAGTTACCGGCAAAGGCCCAATGGTGGGCAACAATGTTTCGCACGCAAACAATAAAACCAAGCGTCGCTTCTTACCCAACCTGCAATCGCGCCGTTTCTGGGTCGAAAGCGAAAACCGTTGGGTTCGCCTGCGTGTCAGCACCAACGCCCTGCGCACAATTGACAAAAACGGCATCGAATCCGTTCTGGCCGATCTGCGTGCTCGCGGCGAAGTCGCTTAATCAATAACGCTAGCGCTACAAGGAGCTCATCATGGCAAAAGGTATCCGCGAGAAAATCAAACTCGAGTCCACCGCTGGCACGGGTCATTTCTACACGACCACCAAAAACAAGCGCAACATGCCCGAAAAGATGCTGATCAAGAAATTTGATCCCGTCGCTCGCAAGCACGTTGACTACAAAGAAACCAAACTGAAGTAATTGGTTGCTTTGAAATAAAAAAACCCTGCTACGGCGGGGTTTTTTTATGTCCGCCCCCTGGCCGACGCATGCACGGCACGCCCTGCTCGGGCGTCCTATAATGTATGGTTTGCATTTACCTTCTAAAAGAACACGACATCATGCAGGAACGCTACAGCCCCAACGAAGTCGAAACCGCCGCCCAACACAACTGGCAGTCACGCGACGCCTATTTGGTGACCGAAGACGCCACCTTGCCCGACGGCTCGGCCAAACCCAAGTTTTACGCCTGCTCGATGCTGCCTTACCCCAGCGGAAAGCTGCACATGGGTCACGTTCGCAACTACACCATCAACGACATGATGGCGCGTCAGTTGCGCATGCGGGGCTATAACGTCCTGATGCCAATGGGCTGGGACGCCTTTGGCATGCCGGCCGAGAACGCCGCCATGAAGTCCAAAGTGCCGCCTGCAAAATGGACATACGACAACATCGCCTACATGAAAAAGCAAATGAAGGCGATGGGGCTGGCGATCGACTGGTCGCGCGAAATGTGTGCCTGCGACCCGAGCTACTACAAATGGAACCAGTGGCTCTTCCTGAAAATGCTCGAAAAAGGTATTGCGTATCGCAAGACCCAAGTCGTCAACTGGGACCCGGTCGACCAAACCGTACTGGCCAACGAGCAAGTCATTGACGGCCGCGGCTGGCGCTCAGGCGCCCCCATCGAAAAACGCGAGATCCCCGGATACTACCTGCGCATTACCGACTACGCCGACGAACTACTCGACCAGGTCAAGAACGGCCTGCCCGGATGGCCCGAACGCGTACGCCTGATGCAGGAAAACTGGATCGGCAAAAGCGAAGGCGTACGCTTCGCTTTCACGCACGACATCAAAGACGCCAACGGCAGCCTCATTCAAGACGGCCGCATGTACGTCTTTACCACACGCGCCGACACCATCATGGGCGTCACTTTCTGTGCTGTTGCACCCGAGCACCCGCTGGCCACTCACGCGGCCCGGGGCAACCCGGCGCTGGCCGATTTCATCGAGGCCTGCAAACTGGGCGGCACCACCGAAGCCGAACTGGCCACCCGCGAAAAAGAAGGGATGCCTACCGGGCTGACCGTCACTCATCCGCTGACAGGCGAGCCTATTGAGGTTTGGGTAGGCAATTATGTGCTCATGAGCTACGGTGACGGCGCAGTCATGGGGGTTCCCGCCCACGACGAACGCGACTTTGCTTTCGCTAAAAAATACAACCTGCCCATTCTCGACGTCATCGCGGTCGACGGTAAAAGCTATTCGACCGATGCCTGGCAAGAATGGTATGGCGACAAGCAACAAGGTGCCACCACCAACTCCGGCAAATATAACGGCCTGCCCTATACGGCTGCCGTTGACGCCGTGGCCGCCGACTTGGCCGCCAAAGGCCTGGGCGAGAAACAAACCACCTGGCGCCTGCGCGACTGGGGTATTTCACGCCAGCGCTATTGGGGTACGCCCATCCCTATCATCCACTGCGCCAGCTGCGGCCCGGTACCTGTTCCTGAAAAAGACCTGCCCGTCGTATTGCCCGAAGACCTCATTCCCGATGGCACAGGCAACCCCTTGGCAAAAAACGAAGCCTTCCTGGCCTGCAAATGCCCCAAATGCGGGGCCGACGCTCGTCGCGAAACCGACACCATGGACACCTTCGTCGACTCATCCTGGTATTTCATGCGCTATACCTCGCCCGGCAACGACCTGGCCATGGTCGACCAGCGCAACGACTACTGGATGCCAATGGATCAATACATTGGTGGCATCGAGCACGCCGTGCTGCACTTGCTGTATGCCCGCTTCTGGACACGCGTCATGCGCGACCTGGGTCTGGTCAAGTTCGACGAGCCCTTCACCCGGCTGTTGTGCCAGGGCATGGTGCTGAACCATATCTATTCGCGTAAAAACGCCCAAGGCGGCATCGAGTACTTCTGGCCCGAAGAGGTCGAGAACCAGTACGACGCCAAAGGCGTCATCACTGGCGCCACCCTGAAATCCGATGGTTCGCCGGTAGAGTACGGCGGAATCGGCACCATGTCCAAGTCCAAAAATAACGGTGTCGACCCGCAGTCTCTTATTGACACCATGGGCGCCGATACGGCCCGTCTGTTCGTCATGTTTGCCAGTCCGCCCGAGCAAACCCTCGAATGGTCTGACACCGGTGTCGACGGCGCCCATCGTTTCTTGCGCCGCCTATGGAACTACGCCAACGCTCATCAAACAGCCGTTAGCGCGGCCCTGGGCACCACCCCTGTATGGAAAGACGCCGACGAGGCCAGCAAAACCCTGCGCCGCGAGATATACGGGCTGCTCAAGCAAGCCGACTACGACTACCAGCGCATCCAGTACAACACGGTAGTGTCGGCATGCATGAAAATGCTCAACACGCTCGAGTCAGCCCAGCTGCCCGATACGTTGGTGGCCCAACAGGCCATTGCAGACACGCTCGGCGTCTTGTTGCGCGTGCTCTACCCCGTTGTGCCGCACATTACCTGGAAGCTCTGGGAAGACCTGGGCTACAGCAAAACGTACGGCGACTTGCTCGACGCCCCTTGGCCCGAAGTCGATGAGGCTGCACTGGTAGCCGACGAAATCGAACTGATGCTGCAGGTCAATGGCAAGCTGCGCGGCAGCCTGAAGGTACCCAACGGTGCTTCAAAAGCCGACATCGAAGCCCAGGCCGGCTCACACGAGGCCGTTGGCAAGTTCCTCGAAGGCCGACCGGTAAAACGCATCATTGTGGTACCCGGTAAACTCGTCAATATTGTTGGATGACCCTGCTCATGCAAAGCCACCATACTCAATCAGGCCTGTCAGGCCGCTTTTCAACCGGTTTGCGCCTGCTGGCCTGCGTGGGGCTGGTGGCATTGCTCACAGCCTGCGGTTTTCGTCTTAAAGGGCAAACACCGTTGCCCTTCAATACGCTTTACACCAATATTGCCGAAAACTCGGCGTTTGGCGCGCAGTTACGGCGCTCCATCATCGCCTCGTCACCTGAAACCCGCTTCACCAACGACGTCACCCAGGCGCAGGCGCGCCTGACCGAACTCTCCAACACCCAAACGCTCGAAGAAGTGTCTATCAGCGTGCAGGGGCAGGTTGAAGAGTACGAACTGCGCATTGAATTTGTCTTTCAGCTGACCGACAACAAAGGGCACGTGATTTTGCCACCGACCACGCTGATCGCCACCCGCGAAATTCCTTACGACTCGGGGGCCTTGCAAGCTAAACAGGGCGAAATCGGCTCACTGTATATCGAAATGCAGCAAAGTCTGGTCGACCGTATTGTGCGGCGCATGACTGCGCCCGAAGTTCGCGCGGCCTTCGAAAACCCCGAAGACCTGCCGGTCGACGAAAGCGCCACCAAAGTGCCCGAACGACCACAAATGGGGTCTGACGGTGCCACACCGTCTATCTTGCGGATGCCCAACCTGAGTCCATCCGGGGCGTTTTACTAAGCGCAGAATCATGGGCAAAACCATCGATGCCGCACGCCTGCTTGATCAGTTGTCGCGACCAGGTGCGCGCTTCGACCCGCTGTACGTTATTACCGGAGACGAGCCGCTGCTGCTAACCGAGGCCGGTGACGGCGTTCGTGCAGCGGCACGCCAGGCGGGTTACACCGAACGTACCAGCCTGGTTATGGATGCCCGCAGCGACTGGACGGAGCTCTCTGGCGCGGCACGAAATATTTCGCTCTTTGGCGACCGACGTCTTATCGAGGTAAGGATTCCGTCAGGCAAACCGGGCAAACCGGGTGCAGACGCGCTGCAAGCACTGGCCACCGATGCCGCAAACGGCAGCGACGACACCGTCACCGTCGTTACCTTGCCCAGGCTCGACAAAACAACCCGCAACAGCAAATGGGCAGGGGCCCTATGGCAGGCCGCCACCGTGGTTGAACTGCCTAATGTATCGCGCCAAGCCTTGCCAAACTGGATCGGCCAGCGCCTGGCCGCCCAAAAACAAAGCGCCGACCCCAACACCTTGGCCTGGATTGCAGATCGCGTCGAAGGCAACCTGCTGGCCGCCCACCAAGAAATCATGAAGCTGGGCTTGCTGTACCCCGAGGGCCCACTACAAGCTCACGACGTGGAGCAAGCCGTGCTTAACGTGGCGCGCTACGACCTATTCGGTTTGCGCGACGCGATGCTGGCCGGTGATCCGGCTCGTACATTAACCATACTGGCCGGCCTGAAGGCCGAAGGCGAAGCCCTTCCGCTGGTATTATGGGCCATTGGCGAAGAGGTCCGCGTGCTGGCTCGACTGGCACAAGCGCAAACGCAAGGGCATAATTTGCAGGGGCTCATGCGCGACTACCGTATTTTCGGCCCACGCGAAAACCTGATCCGCCAAACCCTGGGCCGTTTACCTGCAACGGCATGGCCCGCCGCGGTGCAACACGCGCACGACATCGACCGCCTGATCAAGGGCTTGCCGGTGCCCGGCCGCCTCGACGCCCCCTGGGAAGAACTGGCACGCCTGGCATTACGCGTGGCGCGCCCCCCAAGAACACATTAGTTTCAAACATAGCCATGACACAAGACATCGCATACGCCATCACCGAACTGGGGCGCCGCGCGCGCGCCGCTTCCCGCGACCTGATGGTCGCTTCCGACCAGGCTAAATCGGCCGCCCTGCTGGCCATGGCCAGCCGCCTTGAGTCGCAACGCGCCGAGCTGCAAGCCGAAAATGAACGCGACCTAGAGGCGGCTCGCCAAAACAACCTTGAGCCCGCCCTGCTCGATCGCCTGACCTTGTCTGACAAGGCCTTGAACATCATGGCTACCGGTTTACGGCAAATTGCAGCCATGCCCGACCCAGTCGGCAGCATGACAGCATCCACACTGCGGCCCAATGGCATGCGTGTCGGACAAATGCGCGTGCCTTTGGGCGTGATTGGCATCATCTACGAGTCCCGCCCCAACGTCACCATCGACGCCGCAGCGTTATGCCTTAAGTCGGGCAACGCCACCATTTTGCGCGGCGGCAGCGAGGCCTTCAATAGCAACAGGGCACTGGGCCGCATCATTCAGGCCGGGCTGGCCGATGCCGGTTTGCCCGAACATGCCGTACAAGTCGTCGACACCACCGACCGTGCCGCCGTCGGACACCTTATTACCCTGACCGACTATATCGATGTCATCATCCCGCGTGGCGGCAAGGGGCTGATTAAACGACTTTCAGAAGAAGCCAAGGTCCCGCTCATCAAGCACCTCGACGGCAACTGCCATGTCTATATCGACCGTGCGGCTGATCTCGACAAGGCACACGATATCGCCGTGAATGCAAAAACCTACCGATACGGCGTATGCGGCGCCATGGAGACACTGCTGGTTCACGCCGACATCGCCCCTGTCGCCCTGCCACGCATTGCACGCACCCTGCTCGATAAAGGCGTTGAGCTGCGCGGGTGCGACCGTACCCGTGCTCTGGTACCCGAAGCCGTCGCCGCCACCGAAGACGATTGGGCCACCGAATACCTCGCTGCCATCCTGGCCGTACGCATTGTCGACTCACAAGACGATGCCATGGCTCATATCGCGCAGTACAGCTCTGGCCACACCGAGTCCATCGTCACCGAAAACATCGATGCAGCAACGCGCTTTCAGCGCCATGTTGACTCAAGCTCGGTGTACATCAACTTGCCCACCTGCTTTGCCGATGGATTCGAGTACGGCCTGGGGGCTGAAATCGGTATCTCGACCAATCGTCTGCACGCACGCGGGCCTGTAGGGCTAGAAGGCCTGACGACCCTGAAATGGGTACTGACGGGTAACGGCCAATTGCGCGGCTAAGCGTGCGTTTCAAATACATTATTCTGGTTTTGGCGTCACTTTCATGCTCTGGGTAAAAACCTTCCACCTGCTCTTTGTTATCTCGTGGTTTGCCGGTCTGTTTTACTTACCGCGCATCTACGTCAACCTGGCGCAAACCCCCGCCGGCGAAACGTATCAAACACTGGTGGGAATGGCACGCCGCCTGTACCGCTTCATGACCATTCTGGCAGTGCCGGCCATTGCGCTGGGCTTGTGGCTGTACCTGGGCTATGGTCTTGGCCGCGGCCAGGGCTGGATGCACGCCAAATTGCTGCTTGTTGTTGTTTTGCTGGTTTACCACGTCAGTTGCGCCCGCATTTTGCGTCACTTCGAAGCAAACGCCAATACCCGCAGCCACCGCTTTTACCGTTGGTATAACGAGCTACCGGTCATTCTGTTGCTGATCATCCTCATCCTGGTCGTGACTCGACCCTTCTAAAACAATAACGACCATGACGACCTCGCAACCTAAAAAGACGCTCACTCTTAAAAAGAAACCATCAGACTCAGACGTAACCAGCACGTCGGATGGGCCACGCAAGCGCTCGGGCGCACGTGCACGTTTGGTGGCACAACGCGAACTAACACGACGCAGAACCGACACCTTCGACGCCGAGCTGGCCGATGCCCCAGTTGCCGAAACATCGCTCGATACGGCCAAGCCAGCAAGACCTGAACGGTCCCGCACGGCCGAGCGTCCCAAGGGCGCACGCCGCCCAGACCAAGACCCACACTCGCAAGCGGCCACCGCCCCTGTTGTACGTCGGCCCAGATCAGACGCACGCAACAGCCCGAGCCGCATCAGGGTTGCCGAAACATTTCGCGTGTTCACCCCTTGCCCGCACGGACTCGAAGAGGCGCTTGCTGCCGAACTGAACGCCTTGGGCTTTGACGACGCCGTTGCCGATCGAGCCGGATGCCGTCTGAGCACCGACTGGTCAGGTATCTTGCGCATCAACCTGTATTCGCGTCTGGCCACGCGCGTTCTCGTTCAGGTGGCCCACCGGCCCGTCAACACCGAAAACGATATTCTCGATCTTGCGTACAACACGCCCTGGGAACGCTGGTTTGGTGCTGAACAAACGCTGCGGGTCGATACCTCGGCGATCCGCAGCCCCATGCAAAGTCTGCAGTACTGCAACCTGCGCGCCAAAGATGGCATTTGCGACCGCTTACGCGACAGAGAAGGCCAGCGCCCCGACATCGACACAGTACGCCCAGACGCCCGCGTGCATCTCTTTCTGGACGAAACCAGCGCTACCCTGTATCTGGACACATCTGGCGAATCGCTCTTCAAGCGCGGCTGGCGTCTCGACAAGGGCGAAGCCCCGATCCGCGAGAACCTTGCAGCTGGCCTGCTTGCGCTTTCCGGTTGGGACCCAAACGCCCCCTTGCTCGACCCCTTTTGCGGCAGCGGGACCATTCTTATCGAGGCCGCCTGGATAGCCCTGGGCGTGCCGGCAGGCATCTGGCGCCCATTTGCCTTCGAGCGCCTGCGCAATCACGACGATCGCCACTGGAAAGACATCAAGGCCGAAGCACGCTCTCGTATTGCAACGCGGCTGGATACCCCCCTGGTGGGCTGCGACCTGAACCCTGCCGCCATTGAAGCCGCCCGTCAAAACCTTGACCGTGCCTGGCTCACACCCGACACCATCCGCCTTGAGGTTGCCGATGCCCGTAATGTGCTGCCCCCGGCCGATCACGGCTGGCTGGTCACCAACCCGCCCTATGGCGAACGCCTTGAAGATAGCGACGACGACCTATGGTGGCAGTGGTCGCAAAATTTGAAGCAAAACTACAGCAATTGGCATGTAAACATTATTTCCAGCGACCTTGAGCTGCCCCAAAAATTACGTCTAAAGCCCCGCCGTCGCATCCCTTTACACAATGGCGCCCTCGATTGCCGCCTTTTTGTATTCGACATGGTCAAAGAAAGCTACCGACGAGAAAAGAAGTGAACACGCTGTAGTTTTTTGGCACTGAACCCGCATAAAAACAACATTCTTACGCAGTGCAGCAAAACAGCTTGCAATTGGCCTAGGGTTTTCCCTATAATAGGGTTAACCCTGAACGAAACGTTCAATTTACTTAAAGAGGCTAAATCATGAACCAACTGCACAGCGACATCCGTCTTACCGATGAACTCGAGCGCCAACTTATGCAAGCGGCTATCGAAGAGCAAATGCGTATCAAACCCGGTAAAGCGCTGAAAAATCTGTTCGTGAAACTTAGCGGCAAGGCAGCAAAAAGCGCACCTGCAAAAGTTGTTACCGTACGCACTGCCGAATCAGCTGCCTAAGGTCAACCGCAGTAACCGCTGATTCGCGCCCTTATCGGGTAGAATCTGCCCGCCGACGCGATCAGTCGAAGAAAAAGCCGCATATTGCGGCTTTTTGCTTTTGTGTCCGTCATACCGCGATGCCTGACGTAATGGGCGATAATGCGGGCACCGATTTATTTTTTCTGCCCAGCAATGTCAAAAAAGACGCCTACCACTCCCGCAACGCCGGCCACACCAGTTCTCAATACACCCAGCCGCCTTAAACGCTTCGCCTGCATGATGTACGAAGGCGTTTTGCTTTTTGCCGTCGTTTTTCTGGCCGGCTACCTGTTCGACACCCTGACACAAAGCCGCAGCGGGCTGACCTTTAGACATGGACGGCAGTTCGTACTTTTCCTGGCGATCGGGTTGTATTTCGTGGCCTGCTGGCGTTACGGCGGGCAAACCCTGCCCATGAAAACTTGGAATGTCCGTCTTATTGACCGTGATGGCAAGCCGCCTCGCCTGTCTCGGCTTGTCTTGCGATACTTGCTCATCTGGCCTGTACTGATGGTGGCTGCATTGCTGGTCAAGGGCCTGGGACTGCTCACGGGCTATGGCGCCACCGACTTGCTGATTATCTTCACCCCTTTTGCACTGTTTATCTGGACCTGGTTTGATAAAGACAAACAGTTTTTGCACGACCGCTTGCTTGGCACGCGACTAGTATCCGTATAAACCCTTATAGCGCGTCGATTGTGCGCGCAAAACATTGCACATAACGCCCGAGTCGTTCATGCTTGCATCGGTAAAGACTGCCGGATCGTCTCCGATGACCTGTTAGGTGTTTCAACGACAATGAACGACCAGTACTCGGCGCTGTACGCTTCCTATAAGTGGTATGTGCCCTCGCAGTTCAATATCTCAGAGGTTTGCATCCATCGGTGGGCCACCAACCCCCTCGAAGGGCGTCGGCCCGCGATACTTGGCGAAGACGAGTTCGGCGATAGCATTCGGTGCAGTTACGGCCAGTTGGCCGAAACCACCTGCAAACTGGCCAATGGCCTGCTGCGCATGGGGGTTGCCCAAGGCGACCGGGTTGTTGTCGCCATGGCGCAAGGCCCCGAATTTGTCGCCGCCTGCATGGCCATTCTCGGAGTAGGTGGCGTTGTTGTACCGCTCTCATCCATATTAACGGCGCAGCAAGTTACTGCCCGGGTGGTCAATGCGCAGGCCCGGATCGCCATAGTCGATTCAGCCAATATCCCCAGTTTGCTACAAGCGCAGTCGCGCTACCCGGCTTTAGGGCAAATCATCGGTTTCGGGTTCCAGCACGAAGCCACGCTATCTTGGTCCAGCCTGCTGGCGCGCCAAAACAGCAGCTTTCGTCTGGCCCCTACCAGTGCGCAAAGCCCGGCATTCCTTATCTACCCCATGGCCACCGACGCGCCCTTGCAAGGCATTATGCTGTCACACAGCGCCCTGATTGGGCAGTTGCCCGGCTTTGTCGCCTCGCAAAACTGGTTTCCGCTGCCCGACGACGTCTTCTGGACCCAGTCTGACTGGACCACGCCCGACGGCCTACTTAACGGTCTATTGCCCTGCTTGTATTTTGGTCGGCCCATTGTGGGCCTCCAAGGCAACCACTCGGTACAACGCACACTCAGTGCGCTTATTGATTACAAAGTCACCAATATCAGCGTGCCCTGGTCGTCCTTGCGGGCTGTCATGGTCGAGTCGCCCGACCTGAACCCAGCACAATTTTCACTACGGGCCATTATGGCCACCGGCACACACCCCACCCCCGCCATTCACGAGTGGTGCGAAGCTATTCTGGGCTTGAGCCCCAACCATGTTTATGGTGTCACCGAGGCCGCTTACCTTATTGGGCACAGCCACCTGCGCTGGCCAGCTCGTCCTGGCAGCATGGGCCGCGCCTACCCAGGGCACCTCGTCAGCGTGCTAGACGAGGCCGGACGCGTTTGTCCTGCCGGCACAGTCGGCGAAATCGCCGTCAACCGTTTTGACCTTAACGGTTTTCGCGACCCGGCCATCTTCTTGGGTTACTGGCAGCAAGACGAGGAAACCGCCAGGCGCTTCCGACACAACTGGTTTCTTACCGGCGATTTGGCCTCAATAGACCGTGACGGCTATTTTTGGTTCGCCGGCCACAGACAACATTCACTTACGGCCAATTCACAAGCCCACGAAAACCAGGCAGGGCCGGTATCATTAAGCCTTTAAAACCATTGCCGATTGTTTGCCATGCCTGTTTACGCGCTTAAAAACCTCATCCCCAGCATCGACCCCGATACTTTCATTTTTGACAGTGCCGACATTATTGGCGACGTTACCCTCAAGGCTGGCGTCAGCATCTGGTCCAATGTCAGCATCCGTGGCGACAACGCCCCTATCGTCATTGGGTCTAACAGCAACATCCAGGAAAACAGTGTGCTTCACGTCGACGAAGGCATCCCCATGACCATTGGCGACAACGTCACGGTCGGGCACCAGGCCATGTTGCATGGGTGCACCATCGAAGACGGTACCCTCATCGGCATGCAAGCCATTATCCTGAACAATGCCCATATCGGTAAAAACTGCCTGATCGGCGCCGGCGCCATTGTGCCCGAAGGCCGTCACATTCCCGATGGCTCACTCGTCATTGGCATCGGTAAAATTGTTCGCCAGCTATCGGAAGAAGAGCTGCACAACCTGTCGCATAACAGCCAGCACTATGCCGACCGCGGTCGCGAATACGCCCAGCACCTGAAGCGTCTGAAGTAGAGGCGTCAAAGCGGCGCTAGGCTAAAATAGCGGCATGAGCAACGAACTTAAAAAATACCTATTTCAAGACCAATCCGTCCGGGTGCAGGCCGTGCGCCTGACCGAGGCCTGGCAAACCGGGCTCGTGCATCAGCACTACCCTGCATGCGTCGAGCGCCTACTTGGCGAGCTGGCTGCCGCCGCCGTGCTGCTGGCGTCCAATATCAAGCTTGACGGTTCTCTGGTGCTACAGCTGCAGGGCGATGGCCCAGTCGCCCTGATAGTGGTCGAGTGCAACGTCAATCTGAACATCCGGGCTACCGCCACCCTGCGCGAGGGGCACGAAATACCAGAAGACGGTACCTTGCAATCGCTGCTGAACGCCAACGGGCAAGGCCGCTTTATTGTGGTGCTCGACCCCAACCGCGACACCACCGACATGCAACCTTATCAAGGCATCGTCCCGCTTGAAGGCGATACTGTCGCACAAGTGCTCGAACTGTACATGCGCAATTCCGAACAACTCGATACCCGACTATGGCTGGCGGCCAACGGGCGCTGCGCTACAGGCATGCTGCTACAGCGGCTACCGGGCCATGGCGGCAATCGACTGGCCGACGCACAAAGCGCCGACGACACCTGGCAACGCGCCGTCATTTTGTCCGAAACGCTGCAAACCGACGAACTCCTGAACCTCGAATCCGATCAAATCGTAAAGCGCCTGTTCTGGGAAGAAGCGCTGCTGACCTTCGAACCCAAGACGGTTCACTGGTTTTGCCCCTGCACCCGCGAGCGGGTCGGCAACATGCTGCGCATGCTGGGCCGCGAAGAAATCGAAAGCATTTTGGGCGAGCGCGAAAATATCGACGTATCGTGCAATTTTTGCGGCAAACCCTATGCGTTCGATGCCGTCGATTGCGCCGGGCTCTTCACCGAAAACCTGGACAGCGGGCATGCCAACCCTAAATCAGTCCATTGATTTAGCTCAATCAACACCATAGACTAATCAACCCAGGCGTATAAGCCGCCGTCGACAGTATCCGGGCCCTGGCACACAATGCCTGATGGCCCGTTTTTTTTACCTTCCGGTTCTTTGGCAAAATACGTTGCTGCCCAAAGCGGTCGCTGCCCGCACGACACGGGCGCGTATTAGCTACGTGTCGCAAAAAGCGCTTGCTGGTTTCAGAGCACTGCTCAGGCGGCGACATTCGCTGCCTGAAGCCCCGACACGGCAACGCGGTACCGGACTGGTTGAATTCTTGCTGGTGGCCATACCTTTGCTGGTAACCGCGTTGGGCGGCATCGAAATTTCGCACTGGATGTTCACCCGGCAAGCCATTAGCATGGCCCTCGTCGAGGCAGGGCGCGCGGGGAGCACAGAACACGCCAACCCATTAGCTATTGCGCGCGCGTTCGAGGCGGCGCTGGGGCCGCTGTACCCCGGCACGGCCAGCCAACCATCAAGCCAACGCGTACAACATGCGCTTGAACGGCACCATCTGCATCACGCAACACTGCCCTGGCACATTCAAATCGTATCGCCCTCGGCAACTGTCTTCGAAGACTTCAAGACATTGGCACCAGACGTACGCCACCACAGTGGGTTACCCACCATCAACAATAGCTACCAATTTGAACAAGATACCGCGTACCGGCAACAAGGCCAGCCCAACGGCACAGGCCCACGATCGGCCCAGACCATCTACCAGGCCAATGCGCTCATCTTAAGATTGACTTACCGCTACAAGCCCCTGCTGCCCGGCCTAGAGACCATGGCAGGCAACACGCTGGCGCTTACACAAGAGGCCGTAGTCGAGATGCAATCACATCCGGTACTCTGGCCCGACGACCCGTCTGGCAGGGTAACGCGCACACGCGATACCGCGGCACACCGTCACTGGAACGACCACGACACCACGCTACCTCAGCCGCCGGCAATACACGACGCCACAAGCCCACCCGCAAACGAGTATGCCGGGTCGCCAGGCCTGAACGAGAACGAAGGGCTAGGAAATAACGCAGACACAGGCAGCAACCCGGGTAACGAATCAGGCGGCAGCCTGGTACCGGAAAGCAGTACCGAAAATGGAGGCGGCGCTCACAGCGCAGCAGAAGACGCGGGAACCACGCCCGGGGACAATCAGGGGGAAGGCTCGTCGGAGGGCAATATATGCACGAACACATCGCCCTCTTTGACCATACCTAATTCGAATCTGGCGCGCTCTTCGACAGCGGCCGTACCCGATTTAAGATCTTGAACCTCGGCCGCCAATGCGTTGTTACGCGCGGCCAAGGCTTCGTTTTTCTCTTCTTGACGGGCAAGCTGCTGTTCTAGTTCGCTGACTCGAGCCCAGCTGCCCTTACCCCACCACAAGGGATACTGTATGGCAGCAGCCAATATCACCAGAATCAACAGAACAAGGCGCATCAGCCTGCCCTACAAAAATTAACGCAGGTTGTAGAACGCGTCGCGACCGGGATACGAGGCCACTTCGGCCAGCTCTTCTTCGATGCGCAGCAACTGGTTGTACTTGGCCATACGATCGGAGCGCGACAGCGAACCGGTCTTGATTTGCATGGCGTTGGTGGCCACTGCAATATCGGCAATCGTCGAATCTTCGGTTTCGCCCGAACGATGCGAAATAACAGCCGTATAACCAGCACGCTTGGCCATTTCGATGGCAGCAAAGGTTTCGGTCAGGGTGCCGATCTGATTGATTTTGATCAGAATGGAGTTGGCAATATTCTGGTCGATACCCTGCTTGAGGATTTTGGTGTTGGTCACGAACAGATCGTCGCCCACCAACTGAACCTTTTTACCCAGTTGCTGAGTCAGGATCTTCCAGCCTTCCCAGTCGTCTTCGGCCATACCATCTTCGATGGTGATAATGGGGTACTTGTCGCACCAAGTTGCCAGCAAATTGGCGAAATCGGCGGCTGCGAGCGACACACCGCCCTCGCCGGCCAAGTGATATTTACCGTCGCGGTAGAACTCGGAGCTGGCGCAATCGAGACCCAGAGCGATTTGCGAACCTGCTTCGTAGCCTGCGGCTTCGATGGCTTGCAAAATAAGCTGGATGGCCGCTTCGTGATTGGCAACGTTAGGGGCAAAGCCGCCCTCGTCACCCACCGCAGTCGACATACCCTGGTCGTGAATCAGTTTTTTAAGGGCGTGGAATACTTCGGCGCCCATCTGCAACGATTCGCGGAAGCTGGTGGCGCCCACAGGCAAGATCATGAATTCTTGCATGTCGAGCGTATTGTTGGCGTGTGCCCCGCCGTTGATCACGTTCATCATGGGCACAGGCATTTGCATAGGACCGCTGCCACCAAAGTAACGGTACAACGATAGGCCTGAATCGTCGGCAGCAGCGCGCGCTACAGCCATACTGGCAGCCAGGATGGCGTTGGCGCCAAGGCGGCTTTTTGACTCGGTACCATCAAGCTCGATAAGGGTACGGTCAACAAAGGTTTGCTCTTGTGCGTCGAGCCCCATGAGCGCTTCGGAAATTTCGGTGTTGAGGTTTTCGACAGCCTTGAGTACGCCCTTGCCCAGGTAGCGGCTTTTATCGCCGTCGCGCAGTTCGATGGCTTCGCGAGCGCCTGTCGAGGCCCCCGACGGTACGGCGGCACGCCCCATGGCACCCGACTCGAGCAACACGTCGCACTCGACGGTAGGGTTGCCACGCGAATCTAGAATTTCGCGCCCGATGATATCTACGATTGCACTCATTGAATGTCCTGTGAAAAAAATGGAATAGCGTTAAATAACAATAATGGATTGTACTTCGAGCAGACGCACGCCCCTACCTGAGCGACACCTTTTCAAGGTGTTCGACGGCGCGCACACGCCAGCCCAGCTCGTCTTTGATGCGGCAACGCAAAGCGTCGGCCGCTTCGGGCTCGCCGTGCACCAGAAAGGTTTCGCGCGGCGGGCGCCGAAAACCACCAAGCCAGCGGATGATTTCGTCGGCATCAGCATGTGCCGACAACATCGACAGGTTGTTGAGCTCGGCTTTAACGGGAATATATTCGCCGTGTATTTTAATCGTCTGGGCACCGGCAAGCATTTTTGCCCCGCGGGTGCCGGCCGCCTGGTAACCAGCGAACAAAATCGATGAGCGCGGATCGGGTGCAAACCGCTTAAGGTGGTGCACAACCCGGCCGCCTGTGGCCATGCCGCTGGCCGAAATAATGATCTTAGGCATGACCGAGGCGTCCAGCGCCTTGGATTCCTCAACGCTTTCGATGTACTCGGCCACTTGATTGACCTCGTAGACTTGCGCCCGCGTGAGCTTTTGCTCGCCCGGATGGTCACGATGCACTTTGACGGCACTTAATGACATGGGGCTGTCAAGGTAAACCGGCATGTTCTCGGGCAGTCGGCGCTCGATTCGCAGCTTGTGCAGGTAGTACAGCAGCAGTTGTACACGCCCCACGGCAAACGCCGGTATAACCACTGTGCCGCCGCGTTCGGCCGTGCGCCGAATGATGTCCTCAAGCACCGCCTCGGGAGGGCTGTTATCGTGACTGCGGTCGCCATAGGTTGACTCGAGCACCAGGTAATCGGCATCTTCGATGGTGTCAGGATCGGGCATGACAGGATCGTTGTAGCGGCCCAAATCGCCCGAGAACACAAGCTTTCGGCCATCCCATTGCACTTCAACAATAGAAGCACCCAAAATGTGCCCGGCGCGATGCAGCTTGATTTTCAGGTCGTGGTCAATGGCGTGAAAGGCGTCGCGCGCCAGTGGCTGAAACTGACGCAGGACTTTTTGAGCCTCTTTGGTGGTGTAGAGCGGCAGGGCGGGTTCGTGCGAACTAAGCTTGTGGCGATTCGCGAACTCGGCGTCAGACTCTTGAATGTGTGCGCTGTCGAGCAGCAGGATTTCGGCCAGATCGATAGTGGGCTCTGACGCAAAAACGGGGCCCTTGAAGCCGTCTCGCCCTAGTCGGGGCAAATAGCCCGAGTGATCGAGGTGGGCATGAGTAAGCACAACCGCATTGATGCTGGCCGGATCGACCGGGAACGGCGCCCAATTGCGTTGACGCAAGAACTTGAGCCCCTGAAACAGGCCACAGTCGACCAAAATACGCTGCCCATTAGATTCGAGCAGATGACGCGACCCGGTAACCGTGCCCGCCGCACCCAGAAACGATAACTCCATGGCTCCTCCGCCAGGTGATGATCAGTCGAGTTCGAACAGGCCGTTTTCTTTGACGCAGCGATCGATGCTGACCAGTGATTTAAGCAAGCCCGGCATCTGACCCAGCGGGACGGCGTTGGGGCCGTCGGACAGGGCTTGATCGGGATTGGGGTGGGTTTCCATGAACAACCCGGCTATACCCACCGCCACCGCAGCACGAGCCAAGATGGGCACGAACTCGCGCTGACCGCCGGACGATGTGCCCTGCCCACCCGGCAACTGTACCGAATGGGTGGCATCGAACACGACCGGACAACCGGTTTCGCGCATGATGGCCAGCGAACGCATATCGGACACCAGATTGTTATAGCCAAACGATGCGCCGCGTTCGCACACCATGATATTACTGCCGTCGCCCCCGGCGGCAATAGCAGCATCGCGCGCCTTGTTCACCACCTGAAGCATATCGTGGGGCGCCAGAAACTGCCCTTTTTTTATGTTGACGGGCTTGAGTGTGGCGGCGCAAGCCTGGATAAAGTCGGTTTGGCGACACAAAAACGCAGGCGTTTGAAGCACGTCGACCACCGCAGCGACATCGTCGACCTGCGATTGATCGTGGATATCGGTAAGCACAGGCACACCCAACTGGGCGCGCACATCGGCCAGAATTTGCAGGCCTTCGTGCATGCCCGGCCCCCGGAAAGACTTGCCCGAGCTGCGATTAGCCTTGTCGAACGAGCTTTTGTATATGAACGGGATGCCCAGCTGCTGCGTGATTTCTTGCAGGCGGCCTGCCGTATCGAAAGCCATTTGGCGTGACTCGATAACGCAGGGGCCCGCGATCAGAAAAAACGGCCGGTTCAGCCCGGCTTCGAACCCGCATAGCTTCATGCCGAACCCTTAACCGGGCGATTGGCCTGGTGTTCGAGCGCGGCCTTGATATAGCCCGTGAACAACGGATGGCCATCGCGCGGTGTTGAGGTGAACTCGGGGTGAAACTGCACGCCCATAAACCAAGGGTGCGAAGGCAGCTCCATGATTTCGGGGAGTTGCTCGGTGGGGGTACGCGCGCTAATGACCAGGCCGGACTCTTCGAGACGCGACACGTAGACATTGTTGACTTCGTAACGATGGCGATGGCGCTCGTTGACTTCGTCGCCATAAATTTTATGAGCCAGGGTACCCGGGCGAACTGGGCAACGCTGTGCCCCTTTGCGCATGGTGCCACCCAGATCAGACGTTTGATCGCGACGCTCGACTTTGCCTTCGCGGTCTTGCCATTCGGTGATGAGGGCCACCACAGGATGCGGCGTAGCCGGATCGAATTCGGTGCTGTTGGCCCCGCCCAGTTGGGCGACGTTGCGGGCGAACTCAATAACCCCCAACTGCATGCCCAGGCAAATACCCAAGTACGGCACGCTGTTTTCGCGGGCGTAGCGAATAGCAGCAATCTTGCCCTCGGTGCCCCGTTTGCCAAAGCCGCCCGGCACCAGGATGGCATCGAGGTGTTCAAGACATGCCGTACCTTCGGCTTCGATGACTTCAGAGTCGAGGTATTCGATGTTGACGTGGGAGCTGGTGTGGATACCGGCGTGAACCAAGGCTTCGGTAAGCGACTTGTACGATTCGGTCAGGTCGACGTACTTGCCGACCATGCCGATAGTGACGGTTTTCTTGGGATGCTCGATGGCATCGACCATGCGGTCCCAGACGGTGAGGTCGGCCGGTGGCGGCGACAATGCCAGCGCATCGCAGACCAGGTTGTCGAGGCCTTGTGCGTGCAGCATGGCCGGGATTTTATAAATCGAATCGACGTCCCAGACCGAAATGACGGCATCGAGCGGCACGTTGGAGAACAACGAAATTTTCGCGCGCTCGTCGTCGGGGATACGGCGGTCGGCACGGCACAACAAGGCGTGCGGATAAATACCGATTTCACGCAGTTTTTGTACCGAGTGCTGAGTAGGCTTGGTTTTAAGCTCGCCGGCCGAGGCAATGAACGGCACCAGCGTCAGGTGCACAAACGCGGCGTTATTACGGCCCAGGCGCAGGCTCATTTGACGTGCGGCCTCGAGGAAAGGCAGCGATTCGATATCACCGACGGTACCGCCGATCTCGACAATGGCGACATCGGCCTCGCCCTGATAGGCCGCTTTAGCGCCACGGGCAATGAAATCTTGGATCTCGTTGGTAATGTGCGGGATAACCTGAACAGTTTTACCCAGGTAGTCGCCGCGACGCTCTTTACGCAACACCGATTCGTAGATTTGACCGGTGGTAAAGTTATTGACCTTACGCATGCGCGTCGAAATAAAGCGCTCGTAGTGGCCCAGGTCAAGGTCGGTTTCGGCGCCGTCTTCGGTGACAAACACCTCGCCGTGCTGAAACGGGCTCATGGTGCCGGGGTCGACGTTGATGTAGGGGTCGAGCTTGAGCATGGTGACACGCAAACCACGCGACTCGAGAATGGCGGCCAATGAAGCAGCGGCAATGCCCTTACCCAGCGAGGACACTACCCCACCCGTTACAAATACATATTTGGTCATAAATCTGCGCCCGGTGTAGCCGGGCGGTAGCGGGAAATTGAAATTATAGCCGACGCAACCGGTTTCACAGCGGTTCGGTACGCGCAATCAACCAGTCGCGCGCCGCACCGTTGACCAGAGGCAACAATGTTTGACGTACGCAGGCGTGATAGTCGTTCAACCACGTTAAGTCGGTAGGCGTCAGCAAGCTTGCGTCGATACAGCGCGTGTCTATCGGGCACAAAGTCAGGGTTTCAAATTTCATGAATTCACCGAACTGAGTTTGCTCTGCAGGCTGGCACACCACCAGGTTCTCGATGCGCACCCCCCATTGGCCCGGCCGGTAAACCCCCGGTTCGTTGGACGTAATCATGCCGGTTGCCATCGCCATGGCCGGCTTGATGGGCGTGCGGTACGAGATGGATTGCGGCCCTTCGTGAACGTTCAAAAAGTAACCCACACCATGACCTGTACCGTGACCAAATTCAATACCTGCCTGCCACAAGGGCAGCCTGGCAATCGGATCGAGCATGGGTGCGGCAATGCCCTTTGGAAAATGCGCCTGGGACAGGGCAATCATGCCGCGCAACACTAAGGTAAAGTCGCGTTTTTGCTCGGGCGTTGGCGTGCCCACCGGCACGACCCGGGTGATATCGGTTGTACCGCCCAGATACTGGCCACCCGAATCGATAAGCAACAGACCATCGCCTTCGATGCGCGCATGTGAGCGCGTTGTAGCGTGATAGTGCGGCATAGCGCCGTTGGCGTTATAAGCGGCGATGGTCGAAAAGCTGGCGGATACGAAACCAGGCCGACGCGCCCGCGCTTCGGTAATTTTTTCGTCGATAGTCAGTTCGGTGATGGGCGCATTACCCAGTGCAGACTCGAACCAGGCAAAAAATTCACATAAGGCTGCGCCGTCCTCGGCCATCGCTTGCCGAACATGGGCAATTTCTTCCGGCGTTTTACACGCCTTAAGCAAGATGCTGGGGTTGTCGGCCTCGATGTGTTTAACGAACGCTGCAGCCGACAGCAAGCCCACCGTGGTGCGAGCCGGATCGAACAGCAAGGTACCCGATTCGGGCAGGCAAGACAACGCCCCGCCGATGGCGTCATAGGATTCGATACCCACCCCGTCGGCAGCAAGTTCTGCAACCAGTTCGGGCGACAGTTTCGAGGGTTCGACGAACAATGTGACTGTGTCGGCCCCCAGCAGAACATGCGCCAGAAAAACCGGGTTATACGACACATCGGCGCCACGCAAATTCAGTAACCAGGCAATGTCGTCAAGCGACGACAGCCAGTGCCAGCCGGCGCCCTGCGCAAGCATGCGGTCGCGTACGGCCTGAATATTGGCTGCGCGCGGCCGGCAAGCATGCGGTGGCTTATGCGCAAAAACAGGCGCCGACGGTAAAGACGGGCGCTCAGTCCAGACTTCACCTACCAGGTCAAGATCGGTATGCAGGCGTAAACCGCCGCCCGACAATGTGCTTTGCCATTGACGATGTGCAGAAACGGCCAGCGTATTGCCATCGACGGCCACTTTGGCGCCTTTAGACAAATGCGCCACCAGCCACTCGGCCGGCGTCGGTACGCCTTCGGCACCCGCCCGCATTGTTTCGATTCCGCTGCCCTCCAGGTCATTGACCGCCTGCTCCCAGTAGCGACTGTCTGTCCAGAGGCCGGCAAAACCAGCCGTTACCACCAAGGTACCCGCCGACCCTTCAAACCCCGACAGCCAGGCGCGAGCCGCCCAATGATCGGGCAGATATTCGGACAAATGCGGGTCTGCCGACAAGACAACACAAGCGTCGACGCCATGCGCATCCATGGCCTGCCGCAAGGCCTGCAGGCGAAACGAGGGGGTGGAACCGGGGGTCAAATCAGCCACGAGTTTACTCAATCAAAAATGCAAAAAAATAACGGCTTACCCCGTTAACCGGAGCAAGCCGCACGCAAACAAAAAAGTTCAGGCAAACGCTGACACATCGATTTTGGCTGCCGTTTTGGACAGGATCTCGTCAACGGTAACACCCGGCGCCATTTCGGTAAGCTTAAGGCCGTTTTCAGTGACTTCCATGACGCCCAGATCGGTAATGATGACGTTAACCACGCCAACACCGGTAAGCGGCAGCGTGCACTCAGGCAACAATTTCAGGTCTTCGGTGCCGTCTTTTTTACGCGCCACGTGCTCCATTAAGACCACCACACGACTAACGCCGGCGACCAAATCCATCGCGCCGCCCATGCCTTTGATCATTTTTCCCGGAATCATCCAGTTGGCCAGGTCGCCCTTTCCGGACACCTGCATAGCCCCCAGAATAGCCAAATTGATTTTGCCACCGCGGATCATGGCAAACGACTCAGACGAAGAAAAAATTGACGACCCCGGCAAAGTGGTGACGGTTTGTTTGCCGGCGTTGATCATATCGGCGTCGACCTCGTCTTCTTCAGGGAAAGGGCCAATACCCAGCAAGCCGTTTTCGGACTGCAGCCAGACCTCGACGCCCGGCGGTACGTAATTGGCTACCAGGGTGGGCAAGCCAATGCCCAAATTCACGTAGAAGCCGTCTTGAAGCTCTTTTGCCGCACGCGCGGCCATTTCGTCACGATTCCATGCCATGGTTATTCTCCTGCGTTACGTACGGTGCGTTTTTCAATGCGTTTTTCGGGGCTGGTGTTCAGCACAATGCGGTGTACGTAAATACCGGGCAAGTGGACGTCATCGGGGTTGATATCACCGATATCAACCAGTTTTTCAACTTCAACAACCGTAATTTTCCCGGCCATGGCGACATCAGGGTTGAAATTACGCGCGGTCTTACGGAAAACCAGGTTCCCGCTACGATCGGCCATATAGGCTTTCACCAAACACACGTCGGGCTTGAGCGCGCGCTCGAGAATATAGCGCTCGCCATCAAACTCGCGCTCTTCTTTGCCTTCGGCCACCAGCGTGCCTACCCCGGTACGCGTATAAAACGCCGGAATACCGGCCCCGCCAGCGCGCAACTTCTCGGCCAGCGTACCCTGCGGCGTGAACTCGAGCTCGAGCTCGCCGGCCAGATACTGACGCTCGAACTCTTTGTTTTCGCCTACGTAAGACGAAATCATTTTCTTGATTTGACGGGTCTCGAGCAACTGCCCTAGCCCAAAACCATCGACCCCTGCGTTATTACTGACACACGTCAGGTTTTGAACACCCGAATCACGCAACGCAGCGATCAAGGCCTCTGGAATACCGCACAGACCGAAACCGCCGACGCCGATCATTTGGCCATCGGCCACAATGCCCTTTAGTGCTTCTGCGGCACTTGCATACACTTTGTTCATTAATGCTCCACCCTGAGTTTAAAAACGTGGCGGCCACTACCGGTATCGACCGGCCCCGGACCACCGCAAACTATACTTTAGCCGACTCGCCTACACAAAAAAACGCGCCAGGTGCTCAAGCTCGGCGGCTGTCCAGGGCGACGATTGCCCGCTTTCGCGATCGGCTACCACAACCACATTCTTACCCTTGGCGTAGGGCACACCCGGCTCGCCCTCGACCTCGATGGTGACATCGAAAGTCAGACTGGATCGACCAATTCGGGTCACGGTCATGAGCACGGCTACCGTCGCCGGGTAAACCACCGACTTCAAAAAATCGAATGAAGCGTGCGCCAGCAACGGCACACGGCCATGCGGGAAATAGACCTGCTCGGCTTCGAAGCACTGAGCACGGGCCTCTTCGACATATTTGAAATACAGCGTGTTATTGACGTGCCCGACGGCGTCCATGTCGCCCCAACGCACCGGCATGACGCACCGGAATACCCCACCTACCTTCAACGGACAAACGCTTGATTCTTCTGACATAGTTGGCTTATTGACGAAGCTGTTGTTTATTTAAAAAAACGCACAGGCCGGCATACCGACCGCACGCGCCACGAAAGGATAACAGTACAAGGCTGGAACGGCTGACTCGAGCTGCACTACAATCCCCACATACAACAGAATAATTCAACACGGAGAATTACATCCATGACTGAACGCGAATCGATGGAATACGATGTCGTGGTGGTTGGCGCCGGCCCTGCCGGGCTGTCTGCCGCAATACGTATCAAACAGCTTGCCGCCGAAAAGGGCCAGGAGATCAGTGTCTGTGTACTGGAAAAAGGCGCTGAAGTCGGCGCCCACATCCTGTCCGGCGCCGTCATGGACCCCAAAGCCCTGACTGAACTGATCCCCGACTGGAAAGAAAAAGGCGCGCCACTGAACACCCCGGTCACCGAAGACAAGTTCTTGTTCCTGACCCAAAGCGGTTCGCGCTCTACGCCAGCATGGATGCTGCCCGAATGCTTCCAGAACCACGGTAATTACATTGTGCGTCTTGGCGAAGTCACCCAGTGGCTGGGCGAACAGGCCGAAGCTCTAGGCGTCGAGATTTTCCCCGGGTTTGCCGCCGCCGAGATCCTGTACACCGACGACGGTGCCATCAAAGGCGTTGCCACGGGTGACATGGGCGTGGCGCGCGATGGCTCGCACACCCCGAATTACCAGCCTGGCATGGAGCTTCACGCTCGCTACACGCTGTTTGCCGAAGGGTCACGCGGCCATCTGGGTCGCCAGCTCATCGAACGCTTCAAGCTCGATCAAGGCCGCAACAGCCAAAGCTATGCCATCGGCATCAAAGAAATGTGGGAAGTCGACCCGGCGCAATCCCGGCCCGGTCTGGTCATGCATACGGCCGGCTGGCCCCTCGACGCCGACACCTATGGCGGCTCATTCCTGTACCACCTGAAAGACAACATTGTTGTCGTGGGTCTGGTTGTCGGGCTCGATTACGCCAACCCATGGCTGTCGCCCTTCGAAGAATTCCAGCGCTACAAAACCCATCCGGCCATCCGCCCCATCTTTGAAGGCGGCAAGCGTATCGCCTATGGTGCGCGATCCCTGACTGCGGGCGGCTTGTTGTCTCTGCCTAAGTTCGTGTTCCCCGGCGGTGCCATGGTGGGCTGCGAGGCCGGCTTCCTTAATGCATCGCGCATCAAGGGCAGCCACGCCGCCATCAAAACCGGCGCACTGGCGGCCGAAGCTGCAGTACAAGCCATTATGGCCGGCCGCAGCCACGACGAACTCACGGCCTACACGACGGCATTCGAAGCCTCCTGGCTCCACGACGAACTGAACAAAGCCCGCAACTTCAAACAATGGTTCAAAAAAGGCCGTACCGTAGGTACCGTCATGACTGGCATAGAGCAGCTGCTTTTAAAAGGCAAAATGCCCTGGACACTGCGCAATAACAAGCCGGATCACGCCTTCCTGCAACCTGCAGCCGAATGCGCTCGCATCGACTACCCCAAACCCGATGGCAAGCTGACATTCGATCGTCTCAGCTCGGTGTTTATCTCAAACACCAACCACGAAGAAGACGAACCTGTCCACCTGACATTGAAAGACGCGTCAGTGCCGGTGTCAGTCAACCTGGCCAAATACGGCGGCCCCGAGGCGCGCTTTTGTCCTGCCGGCGTCTACGAGTTCATTAAAGACGACGCGGGCAGCGATCGCCTGCAAATCAATGCGCAAAACTGTATTCATTGCAAAACCTGCGACATCAAAGACCCCACACAAAATATTGTTTGGGTCACCCCGCAAGGCGGCGAAGGGCCGGTTTATAACGGCATGTAATACCGCCGGCCTTCTGCGCCCTTATGTCGCCATAAAAAAGCAGCCTTTATAAAAGGCTGCCCCCAGGCTAAAAATAAACCCCGCTGTTTTTTGCAGCGGGGTTTATTTTTTGTCGGTTAAGTAATTGCGGGCTTTTGTTTTTGCAATGTGCGGTGGTCTTGTTATGCCGCCAAGGGCCGCATAACAAGACACAAACGCCTTTACACCGACTTCGACAACTGGGAAAGAATTGCCGGGTTTTCGAGCGTCGAGACGTCTTGCGTGACCTCTTCGCCCTTGGCCACAATACGCAACAACCTGCGCATGATTTTGCCTGAACGTGTTTTGGGCAGGTTTTCACCAAAACGGATATCTTTGGGTTTGGCTATCGGGCCGATCTCTTTGGCTACCCAGTCACGCAGTTGTTTGGCCACCTGCACGGCTTCGTCACCTTCAGGCAAGTCGCGTTTAAGCACGACAAACGCCACAATGGCCTCGCCCGTGGTGTCGTCGGGGCGCCCAACCACAGCGGCCTCGGCCACCAGGGGATGCGACACCAGGGCCGACTCGACTTCCATAGTACCCAGGCGGTGGCCAGAGACGTTCAGAACGTCGTCGACACGGCCCATGATCCAGAAATAACCATCGGCATCGCGCTGCGCACCGTCACCCGCCAGGTAGTACCCTTTGAGCTCGGGCGGGAAATAGCTTTTCTTGAAGCGTTCAGGGTCGCCCCAGATATTACGGATCATGGCCGGCCATGGGCGCTTGATCACCAGAAACCCGCCGGTCCCATTTTCGACATCGCCACCAACTTCATCGACGATGGCAGCCTCGATACCCGGCAGCGGCAAGGTGCACGAACCGGGCTTAAGCGGTGTCACGCCAGGCAAGGGCGTGATCATATGGCCGCCCGTTTCGGTTTGCCACCAGGTATCCAGAACCGGGCAGCGCTCACCCCCCACTTCTTTGAAATACCACATCCAGGCTTCGGGGTTGATGGGTTCGCCCACCGAACCAATAAGACGCAATGAACTGAGATCGTACTTGCGCGGGTGAACATCGGGTTGGGATTCGGACGCTTTAGTCAGCGAACGAATAGCAGTAGGCGCGGTATAGAACACCGTCACGTTATGGCGCTGGATCATTTCCCAGAAACGCCCGGCATTGGGATAGGTAGGCACGCCTTCGAACATGACCTGTGTCAGGCCATTGGCCAACGGGCCATAGGCAATATAGGTATGGCCCGTAATCCAGCCCACGTCGGCCGTACACCAGTAGACGTCGGATGGCTTGGCATCGAATGCCCACTTAACCGTGAGCATGGCCCATAGCAAATAACCAGCCGACGCGTGTTGCACCCCTTTAGGTTTGCCCGTAGAGCCCGAGGTATAAAGAATGAACAAAGGATGTTCGGCATTAACCGGCACGGCTGGGCAATCGGCCGACTGTCCTTTGGCAACGTCGTGCATCCAGAGGTCACGCCCTTCTACCCAGTTAACGGCGCCGCCTGTACGCTTGTACACGACCACATGGCGTACCGCCTCGCAGCCCCCCATAGAAATAGCTTCGTCGACCGCAGGCTTAAGCGTGATTGCCTTACCACCGCGCATTTGTTCATCGGCGGTAATGACCAGCGAGGCGCCGACATCGACCAGACGCTCGTGGATGCTTTTGGAGGAAAAACCGCCAAACACCACCGAGTGCGTGATACCCAGACGCACGCAGGCATGCATGGCGACAACGGCTTCGACGGACATGGGCAGATAAATAATGGCGCGATCGCCCTTTTTGTACCCCAGCGCCTTCAGGCCGTTAGCGAACGCGCACACTCGATCGTAGAGTTCGCGATAGGTGACTTGCGTGACATCGCCGTTATCGGCTTCAAAAATAATGGCGGTTTTGTGCTCGACCGGCGTACCCAAATGACGGTCGAGGCAGTTCTCGGAGACGTTAAGCTCGCCGTCGCCAAACCATTTGTAAAACGGCGGGTTCGATTCGTCGAGCACTTGCGTAAAGGGCGTTGTCCAGTTCAAGTTTTCTTTGGCCAACCGCCCCCAGAAACCCTCGGGGGAAGCTTGCGCCTCGGCGACAAGCGCTTTGTAGGCCTCCATCCCGGCAATATTTGCCGTTTTGACAAGCTCGGGAAAGGCAGGAAACACCCGGTTTTCTACCAGCACTGACTTAATTTGTGTGGACACGATGGTTGACTCCTTCTTGTTCGTCTGGATAACCCAATTCACGATAAGTATCGCTCACCTGAACGCCGCGCGCAAAATTGATGCGCATTAATATGACAAAACCGACGATAAAAAACAAACCCGTAAACAGCAGAGCCTGACGATGATTGCCACTGGTTAACCAGGTAACCAGTCCATAGCTGAACGGACCGACAACAGCCGCCAGTTGAATGGCAAACGTCCATAATGCATAGAACTCTGCCAGACGACCAGAAGGCGCAAGCGCCCCGACCATGGCCCGGCCTGCGCTTTGACTGGTGCCCATGCACAAGCCGGCAAGCACTGCGGCTACCCAGAACACCCGGACATCGACGGCCAGATAAGCCACAACAACCATGACCATCCAGCCCACGAGCGTAATGGCCAACGCAGGTTTATGGCCGACCCGGTCTTGAAAGTGACCAAACAATAGGGCCCCGGCAGCCGCCGCAATATTGACGACAAAAACCAGCGCCATGGTCTGTGCCATGCCAAAGCCCATAGCCTCGGTGGCGTAGACCGCAGCCAAGGTAATGACCACCGCAATACCCGCCTGGTAGAACGCACCACACAACAGCAACAGGCGAAAATCGGGGAAAAAATGACTGACTTCGTGCCACGCGCCCACCAGATGACGCAACGGCGATACGCGCCGCCGACGACTGGGCACCGAACGCTCTTGTAAAAAGACAAATGAGGGAATGGCAGACAGGCCAAACAACACGGCCGTCAGGAGCATTACCCAGGGCACATAGACAGGCGCGTCGTAACCCTTGCCGGACAGCACTGACACCAGCAGCAATGACAACCCTAGCGCCAGCATGCCGCCAAAATAGCCAAAACCCCAACCCCAGCCCGACACCCTTCCCAGACTGCCCGGGCGTGCGATCTCGGGCAAAAACGCGGCAATAACCGATTCGCCCACGCAATAACAATAGTTTGAAACGGCCAGCACCAGCAGCCCTACCAGCACCATGCCTGGCCCGATGCCGGCCAGCAAACACGTCGCGAGCACACAACCTGCCGTACTTAAAAAAAGTACCCTGCGCTTACGGCGGTGGGCATCGGCATAGGTACCCAGTGCGGGCATCGTGAACATCACCAGCAAGTAAGACAATGACAACGCCGACGTAAGTGCCAGCGTGCCCCAGTCTTTACCTGCGGCAACCACCCCGACAAAATAAGTATTGAATACCGTCGTCAGTACAACGGTGGTGTAGCCGGAGTTGGCAAAATCATAAAAAGCCCAGCTCCAGAACTCGCGACGCTTGACCCCGGGGGCCAGCGCGCCAGACAGCCCCCGCTGGGCAGGGGACTGTGTCGGAGCGGACCCGACTGCGTCTGGTGCAGACATAAACCGGCGCCGGCTTATGCCGTAACGGCAGCAATACCCGCACGGGCGATAGCGGCATCGTCGCTGGATTTGACGCCGGCTGCTGCAACGGCGCCGACGACTTGCCCGTCAACAATAATGGGCACGCCACCCTCAAGCAAGCCCTCGAGCACTGGCGCGGTCAGGAACGACATGCGCCCCTGATTGATGATGTCCTCGTACACTTTTGACTCGCGACGCCCCAACGCAGCCGCGTTGGCTTTGGCGGGTGCCATATGAGCAGTAATGGGGGCGGCGTTATCAAGTCGCAGCAAACCCAGCAAGTGCCCGCCATCGTCCACCACGGCGATCGACACCGCCCACTGGTTTTCGGCGGCGTGCTTTTCAGCTGCAGCCAAAATGGCTTTGACGTCTTCTGCGCTTAAAACGGGTTTTGTTTTCATGATTTAACTCTGAATCTCGTGGAAGTTACAAAACCCAGACTTTACCTGATCGAGCAGATTAGTTAAACTCGGGCACGCGAAAAAATGTCCGGGCATCCGCGGCCCGTTCTAGCCCATGACATCACTATCGATTACACCCGCACATCGTATCTTTAATTCAATTTTGCCCCGCCGATTCGGTGGGGCTTTATGCGCCGCCCTCGTGGTCGGGCTGTTGTCTGGTTGCGCCACCACAGGCCAGCAAAGCGCCGGCACATCGCTTCGCGACGCTTACCAGGCGCAAGCCACCTCCGACCCGCTTGGCGCCTACCTGGCGCAAAACGACTACGGCCTTAGCCGCGGCAGCAACCTGGGCTACGACCAGCCTGCCACAGGCCCACGGGCCATGGCGTCAACTGCACTGCAGCATCTAGGCGTTAAGTATTCTTTTGGCGGCGACGCACCAAGCACAGGGTTCGACTGCAGCGGGCTGGTTATTTATGCGGCCGAAAAATCATTAGGCCTTAAATTGCCTCGCCGCTCGGCCGAAATTGCGCGCTTGGGCACGGCCGTGAACAAGTCCGAACTCAAAAAAGGTGACCTGGTGTTCTTCAATACACTCGGCCACCGTTTTTCACATGTAGGTATTTACCTGGGCAACCGGCAGTTTGTTCATGCGCCTCGCGCCGGTTCGGTAGTGCGCATCGAAAACATGGACATGGCTTACTGGAAGAAGCGCTATAACGGCGCGCGTCGCCTCGACCCAGGCCAACTCGACGACGCAACCACCGCCCTCACCCTGAATAAATAGCAAATCCGCTTCAGGATTTGCGCGCAGGGCACGCCTCGCAGTACCCGCACTGGCTCAGGGCCTGCTTCATGCAGCATACCGAGCGACGACAAGCCACCACCCTGATGCCGGCGCGTTGCGCTGCGGCACGAAACGTTTTCATAACGTTATGACCCAGAAAATCAGTTAAAAGTATTAATAACTGGGTGCCCGAAGGGAGCTGAGGTGTTTTCTTTTGATGCGCGCTGTGACGGCCGCTGATGTGCTGCATGATGGCTATGTTGTGCCCTTTCAGCAGGTCGGGGATATTTCCCAGCCGGTCGGCCCCCACAACAACAGCATTAACAGATCCTGACATGATTTCCTCTCGCGGATAACGTTGAACCACTTAACGATAATCATTATCATTTAATATGTCAATGAGAATAATTCCCATTTGATTTTTTAGGCGTCAATGTTCGACTCCCGATCAATCGCTTCCTGGACAACGTCTCGCGTCAGGCTCTCGGACAGCATCTGCAAAAACACGTAAACATAATCGCGCAGGAAAATACCCGACTTGATGGCAACACGCGTGACGTGCTCGCCAAACAAGTGCCCCACCGGAATACCAACCAGCCCCTTGTCGCGGCGGGGATCAAAAGCCATACCGGCAATAATGCCAACACCTAGCCCGACGTCGACATAGGTTTTGATCACATCGGCATCAATCGCTTCGAGCACGATATCGGGCGTAATGCCGGCATTGGCGAAAGCCTCGTCGATGGCACGGCGGCCAGAAAACTGGCGATCGTAAGTTACCAGCGGATACTGCGCCAAATGCGCTAACGACAGCTCACGGGCCTGACTGGACGTAAGCTCGGCCAACGGATGTTCGGGCTTCAGTACCAGGACGTGTTCCCAGGCGTAAACAGGCAACGCCGCCAAGCCGGGGGTATGTGCCAAAGACTCGGTCGCGATGGCCAGGTCGGCTTGCTCGTGCAGGACCATACGCGCCAATGTCGGAGGGTTACCTTCGGCTAACGACACACGAACTTTGGGAAACCGCTCACGAAAGCCCGGAATGACCTTAGGCAGTAGGTATCGCGCCTGTGCGTGCGTGCAACCTATGACCAGCCCGCCTTCATCACGCTGGGCGAATTCGTCGCTGACTTTTTTAAGATTGTCGACTTCGCGCATGATGCGCTCGATCACTTGGGCCACCGCCGTGCCGGGCTTGGTCAAACCCTTGATGCGCTTACCGTGACGCTCGAAAATCTTGATCCCCAGCTCATCTTCGAATTCGATAATTGACTTGGACACGCCCGGTTGCGACGTGAACAGCGCGCGAGCGGCTTCGGTCAGGTTGAAATTGCGACGAATGGTTTCGCGAACGAAACGAAATTGCTGTAGGTTCATGATGTGTCCCGATATAGAGACACAATTATATGTAATAAAGACCCTACACAAAATAGCTTTTGGATATAAGCAATAACCTAACAGTTAGCTTTTGCGGGGCGCCTTGACACGCAACTTACGCCACATCATGAACACCATCAAGCCTAAAAATACGGCATGAACCAGCCAGACACCCACAGAAAAAGGGAGCTGTCCATTTCCGATCCAACCACGCGACAGGTTGATTAGATTCATATAAAGCAGGCCAACCAGGCCGGCGATAAGAATATCGCCCGAACGCCCCAGCCGCGGGTTGACCGCGCCAAGAGGTATGGCCAACAGCGCCAGGTTGAGGGCCGCCAGCGGCAGTGCCAGGCGCCACATAATTTGCGAATTGGCATGCTCGGTGTTGTCACGCAATAGCTGCTCGGTAGGCCGCGCTTTGATTTGCCGCTCGGCGATTTCACGCATGGCTGCCGGCGTTGTCGCATCGGCGCTTCGTTCGAGGCGAAAGCCATAGCGCTCGAAGTCGAGCAGACGGAATTCGGGCTGCCCTGGCTTCAAATCGTAGCGATGACCTTCGGTAAGTACCAGAAAGCGATCGCCATTAGCCTGTGTCTCGACACGCGCGCTATTGGCTGTAACGACACTAAGCCATTGATCGTCGATCACACGGGCAACCACCTTGCCCAGTTCGTCGCCTTCGTTGACGGGGTCTTCGGCAAAAAATACCCGTGCACCGCCCTGCGTTTCGATGAACTGGCCGGCCGAGACTTTGGACAAGTCGGACCGTTGCTCGTAACGTTGACGGTACTCGGCAATTTGCCGATAGGCCCAGGGCGAGGCAAACAGGGTAAGAAACGCAATGATAAGCGCAGCCGGAACGGCGCAGCGCATAACCGGCCCCACCCAGTCTTTAAGCGACAGCCCGCTGGCAAACCACACCACCATTTCAGATTCGCGAAAATTTCGGGTGACTGTCGTCAAGACTGCGATGAACAACGACACCGATAAAATGACTGGCAATGCCGTAATGCTTGAAAACGTGGCAAGACCGAAAACGACATCGGCCCCAATACTGCCGTTAGCCGCTTCGCCCAGCAAACGCACCAGCAGCACGCTGAGCCACACAACAAGCAATGTAGAGAATACTACCCCTGCGTGACTGAGAATTTCGGAAACTACCGAGCGTTTGAATAGAGACATAAAGAAAAATGGGAGATAATCAGTAGCACTTTACTGACATTAACCGAGACCACCATGGAATTCAGTACCAATACCACAACAACACTTCATACCCTGAAAACTGCAGCCTTGGCCGTTGGCGTATTTGCCGAAGGACAACTTACTGCCGCTGCCAAAATTATCGACGACGCCAGCAACGGCGCTGTCCGAGACGCTGTGAAGGCCGAGTTCCCGGGCACCGCTGGCACGCAGTTAGTGCTGCGAAACCTGGCAGGCATCAGTGCTCAACGCGTTATTTTAATCGGGTTAGGCAAACAAGAGGCCTACAACGCCAAAACTCACGCCGCCGCCGAACAATCCTTCGCCAAATACTGCGTTCAGGCGCAGCTTACCGAGGGCGTATCGACACTAGCCCGCACCGATTGCAAAGACAGCACATTGCAACAGCGTACGCAGGCATTGGCCGTTGCTGTTGGCCAGGCCACTTATCAGTACGACGCCACGCTGGGCAAAGCCTCTAAAAAAACCGCACCCAAACTTAAAAAAATCAGTACCTGGGTCACCCGTGCCGAAGCCGACGAGGCCAATGCCGGCCTGCAGTCTGGCCGCGCTATGGCCAATGGCATGCAACTGGCACGCACACTGGGCGACTTGCCCGGCAATATCTGCACGCCAACCTATCTGGGCAACACCGCCAAAAAACTGGCCAAGACCCATAAAACGCTTAAGGTCGAGGTTCTCGGGCTGAAGCAGCTACAAGAACTGGGCATGGGCTCGTTCCTGTCGGTCGCCAAAGGCTCTGACGAGCCCCCGGTATTTATTGTGATCAAGTACACCCCAGCGGCAGCCGCAAAAGCAGCGCGCGCCAAGGCCAAAGCGCCGGTTGTCCTGGTTGGCAAGGGTATCACCTTTGACTCCGGTGGTATTTCCATCAAGCCCGGCGCCAACATGGACGAAATGAAATACGACATGTGCGGTGCTGCAAGCGTTGTCGGCACGATGCAGGCGGTGGCCGAACTGGGCATTAGCCAGCCAGTTATCGGCCTTATTCCCGCATGCGAGAACCTGCCCAGCGGGCGCGCCAACAAGCCAGGCGACGTCGTCACCAGCATGTCGGGTCAAACCATCGAAATTCTTAACACCGATGCCGAAGGCCGTCTCATCTTGTGCGATGCCCTGACCTACGCCGAGCGCTTCAAGCCCGCCGCCGTCGTTGATATCGCGACCCTTACCGGCGCGTGCGTCGTCGCCTTGGGTCACGTCAATACCGGCTTGTTTTCGGCCGACGACGCCTTGGCCGACCAGTTGCTTGCGGCCGGCAAGCAATCGGGCGACCCCGCATGGCGCATGCCGCTCGACGACGCCTACCAAGAGCAGCTGCGGTCCAATTTCGCCGATATGGCCAACATCGGCGGCATGCCGGCCGGTTCTGTAACGGCTGCCTGCTTCTTGTCGCGCTTTGCCAAGGCCTACAAGTGGGCTCACCTCGACATCGCCGGCACAGCATGGCGCAGTGGTAAAGACAAAGGCGCTTCAGGCCGCCCCGTCCCTCTGCTGGTCCAGTTCCTGCTAAACCAGGCTTGATGACCACGATGTCCAGGGTCGACTTCGCCTTTGGCGCTCCCGACCGCTTGCGCATGGCCTGCGAGGTCGTGCGCAAGCACTATGCGGCCGGTCGGCCGTTGGTGGTTTATACGCAAAACAACCAACTTATGGGCCGATTCGACCGCCTGCTATGGTCATTCGAGCCCGATGCCTTCATACCCCATGTCGATGCGGCTGACCCACTCGCGCCGCAAACAGCGGTCATTTTTACAACAGCTGCTCCCATGCCCGACATGCACGCCCGGCATGCGCAAGCACCCGTCTGGCTAATCAATCTCGACGCCGATATCCCACCCACGGCCAGCCACTTCCCGCGCATTCTCGAAGTCATCGACAACAAACCCGCCGAGGTCGCCGCAGCGCGCCAGCGCTGGCGCGCCTACAAGCAAGAGGGGCACGAACTTTTTGCCCACGACGTGTCCAACACCGTGCCGGCATCCTGATTTGCACACACCGCGCAAAGTCATCGCGCCCATAGTCATAATGACCTGAAGACCCTGCCCTGCCGCTTGATTATTCAGCTGTATGTCAGTAATCTAAGGGCTGTAATTGTTTTATCTGTTTACCTTAAAGGATCAACCATGAGCGACTTTCGTCAACCCTCATACGCCGAGCAGCAATACGGCGCAGCCGCAGAGGTTGTGCGTAATCGCGTGTTGCGCAATACCTACTGGCTGCTCGCGCTGTCATTAATCCCCACCGTACTGGGTGCATTCGTTGGCCTGACTACCGGCATCAACAGCGTCATGGCGGCCAGCCCCGGCATGAGCGCCATCTTGTTCCTGGTAGGCGCATTCGGGCTCATGTTCCTTATCGAACGCAACAAGAACAACAGCATGGGCGTTGCCCTGTTGCTGGCCTTTACATTCTTCATGGGCATCATGCTGTCGCGCCTTATCGGCTTTGTATTAGGCATGGGCAATGGCGCACAGCTCATTATGCTGGCGTTTGGCGGTACTGCCGTTGTATTCGGCGCCATGGCCTCGGTAGCCAGCACTACCAAACGCGACTTTTCCCACCTGCAAAAGTTCTTGTTCATTGGTGTCGTCGTGCTGCTGGTTGCCTCGCTGGCCAACATCTTTTTGCAGTTGCCAGCGCTGGTTCTTACCATTTCAGTCATGGCAATCGGACTGTTCTCGGTCTTGCTGCTGGTCGACCTGCAACGCATCATTCGTGGCGGCGAAACCAACTACATTTCAGCCACGCTGGCGGTCTACCTAGACTTGTATAACATTTTCGCCAACTTGCTCATGCTGTTGGGCATTGTCGGCGGCGATCGCGAGTAACCGTCTTAGCCGAAACAAGCGTTCACGCTTAAGCACTTCGTCAATCGGGCCGGACACCCGGCCCACCGCCTCGAAGTCACCTTCTATTTTCAGCAACGCCGACGCCACAGCGTCGGCGTTTTGCTGCCAGCATCGAGTCAACAGCTCATCTGGGTCGAGCAATGCCAACCCAAACCCCCTCAGTTCGGCCCGGTTAAAGTCTTTGATATTACGCGTCACGACGGCGATATTGACAGGGCCGGTACGCTCACGCACTTTACGGGCTGCCGCCACAACATGCCAGTCTTTAGGGTCACTACGCTTTAACCCCTCTTTAAACTCGCTGACGTCACCCTGATCGGCATCGGGATACGCCACTTGCAAGTCGCCCCACTGCGCCTGAATATCTTCGAGGCTGGCTTCCCACAAACGCGCCGCATTACGGCACCACTCGTCCCCAATAACCGGACTCCACGCGGGTCGAAACAATCCGCTGTCAACCAAACGGAGCAGCATACGACGCACGACGTTGGAAATGAGTACGCAGGTATCAATGACAATAATGTCAGGCAAAGGCTTGGCCAAAGCGGGCGACACATTTGAAACTGAAAGACTCACAGTCGCTGCAGCTCCATCAGTACTTTTCGCGTGCGCAATGGCCTGCCTGACAACAATTCATCCAGCCGTTCTCGCAGACTTTTGCGCAGCTCGGGCTCGAGCGCCGGGTCGTTGAAATCGGGAGGAGATTCATCCAGGCCATAACCCGTTTCTTGCAACAGCACCCATTCGAACCGACGCAAAGCGGCAGCTGCGCCGCCACCGGCGGCCAACTGAATCAGCGCAGCATCGTAGGCATCGTAAAGCATCGGATGAGGGTCTTCGCGTGGCAACAACCTAAGCACCAATTCGTTCAAGTACCAGGCCGACATGAAGGCGCGACCGGCCAACGGCCTGATACCCAGCGTCTCGGCCCGCGTCAGTGTTTTAACCTCGCCAGCGCCCGTCCAGGAGAGCAGCAGCGGTTGAAACCCCGTCAATACGGAACGCAATGTCGAATAAGGTCGTTTCGCACCCTTTGCGACCAGGGCAACTTGACCATGGTCTCGCGAAAAAACCTGTATTAATAAAGACGTTTCACGCCACGGTGCGGCGTGCAATAAATACGCAACGGTCTCGTTGACCCGCGTACTTCGCTTACTCATACCCCAGGTCGCGCAGAGCGGCTTCGCGATCAGACCAGCCCTTTCGCACTTTGATGTAGATTTCGAGGAACACGGGCTTATCGAGCAGCTTTTCGATGTCTTGACGGGCCTCGGTTGCGATGCGCTTCATGTGCATGCCGCCAGCACCCAGCAAGATAGGACGATGACTTTCACGCTCGATGACGATACAGGCCGCCACCTTGACCGCGCGGCCCTCTTCTTCCCATTGCTCGATGACGACAGTACAACCGTAAGGCAGTTCGTCACCCACCAAGCGGAATATCTTTTCGCGAATCAGTTCGGCTGCAATGAAGCGCACTGGCCGATCGGTCAGGGCGTCGGCTTCGAACATGGGTTCGCCCTCGGGCAAACGCGTAGCGATCTCATCGAGCAAGGTGTCGAGCTGAACGGACTTTACTGCGCTGACCGGCACCACCGCCGCATAAGGGAACAACGCAGTCAGACGACTGACGAACGCAAACATCGCGTTTTTGTCTTTGAGGCTGTCTACTTTGCTGATGACCAAAATCGTTTTATTGCCTTTGGGCAACAAAGGTAGAAGTTGTGCATCACCTTCTGACCACTTGCCCGCTTCGACGACGTGCAATACGACATCAACGTCGGCCAGTGCCTGGGTAACCACACGATTCATCATCCGGTTCATGGCGCCGCCATGACGCGTCTGAAAGCCGGGCGTGTCGACGAAAACGAACTGCTCTTGTTCGCGCGTTAGCACACCGTTAATGCGGTGACGCGTAGTTTGCGCCTTACGCGAGACAATGGAAATTTTGCTGCCGATCAGGGCATTGGCCAGCGTCGACTTACCGACATTCGGGCGACCGACAATAGCGACGAAGCCGCAACGAAAGGGAGTGCTCATTTATTTTCCTGTGGTACGGCAACGGGCAACGACAATTGTGTATTTTTACGAGCGCGTCGACTACCGCCCTTGGCCGGCCCCATGGCTTGGATAAGCGCGATGATTTCGGTAGCGGCCAACTGTTCAGCAGCTCGACGGCTGGTGCCCGAAGCTGAAACCTTCAGGTCGAGCTTGGGGACGGCGCATTCGACGTC
The DNA here is from genome assembly GCF_003788685.1 of Pusillimonas sp. NJUB218. Lineage (NCBI taxonomy): Bacteria > Pseudomonadati > Pseudomonadota > Betaproteobacteria > Burkholderiales > Alcaligenaceae > Pusillimonas > Pusillimonas sp. NJUB218. The sequence continues at coordinate 139,385 of NZ_NQMK01000008.1, read as the reverse complement.
GAACATTTGACTGTGTGCCGCACCGCGCGTGGCCACAACGGTATATTGCGGCAGGTCGAGCTTGCGCCCTTGCAACAGCTCTTGTAGCAAAGTTTTGGGGTCTTTCCCCAGTGTTTTGGGGTCAACCTTGGCCAACAAAGGGGTGTAAAGCCGCGATATCACTGATTGTGCGGCGTCAAACCCGCCATCCAGAAACACCGCGCCAAAAATCGCCTCGAGTGCATCAGCCAGAATCGACGGCCGGCGAAACCCGCCACTTTTTAACTCGCCCTCGCCCAAGCGCAAGAAATTGGATAAATGCAGTGATTGAGCGATTTCGGCCAGGGACGACTGCTTAACCAAATTGGCGCGTAAACGTGATAAGTCGCCTTCGTCGACTTTGGGGAAGCGATCGAAAAGCAAGGCCGCCACCACAAAGTTGAGCACCGAATCACCCAGGAATTCGAAGCGCTCGTTGTGGCGCGCATTATGGCTGCGATGCGTCAGCGCCTGATCGAGAAACGCCTGGTCGTTGAAACGATAACCCAGCGCCGATTCGAGGTTAGCCAGAGATGTCATCAGTTAAACCGGCCAATGCGAGCTAGATCGCCGAAATTCATCCAGATAAAGAAGGCTCGGCCCACGATGTTCTCGTCGGGTACAAACCCCCAGTAGCGGCTGTCGAGACTGTTGTCACGGTTATCCCCCATCATGAAGTAATGCCCTTCGGGAACCACACAGCGCATGCCACCCGGAAAATACCCGCACTGGTCGCGATAGGGGTAGTCGGAAATGGCGGACAAATCTTGGTATGCCCTTTTATTTAACAAGATTTTATGGTCTTTGGCACCCAGTTTTTCGATGAACTGGCTGATATAGGCCGAACGATCAGGCTCGTAGTAGTCGCCATCACGGACCAGCGGTACTTCTTGCCCGTTGATGAACAAGGTTTTGTTCTGGTAGACCACCTCATCACCGGGCAAGCCCACCACACGTTTAATGTAATCGATGTTCGGGTCTACCGGATACCGGAAAACAACGACGTCACCGCGCTGGGGAGATCCCAGCTCGACGACCTTTTTGTCGACGACAGGCAGGCGAATGCCGTATTCGTACTTGTTGACCAGAATGAGATCGCCGTTTTGCAGCGTCGGGAGCATCGACCCGGAGGGGATGCGAAACGGCTCGACGATGAAGGAGCGCAGTACAAACACGAACAGAATAACCGGGAAAAAGCTGACGCAATATTCTATAAACCAGGGCACCCGGTGCGCCTTGTCGTAAGCCGCCTGACGCAAACGGGCCGCCTCGATCGAGCCCACTCCTGTGGGGGCCGCATCGTATACCGCCATTTCAGCTTCGGCACGACGCCGACGACGGGCACGAAGATAAAAGTAGTCGGTTGCCCAGACCACACCGGTAATCACCAGCAACACAAATAAAATTAGTGCGAAATCCCAGTTCATTGACCTGCTACCCTTGCGTTCATTATTTGTCTTCGACTTGAAGGATGGCCAGGAAGGCCTCTTGCGGGATTTCTACGTTGCCCACCTGCTTCATTCGTTTCTTGCCAGCCTTCTGCTTCTCGAGCAATTTCTTTTTACGCGAGATATCGCCGCCGTAACACTTGGCCAGCACGTTCTTACGGAGCGCCTTGACGCTTTCCCGGGCGATGATTTCGGAGCCAATGGCCGCCTGAATAGCGATGTCGAACATTTGCCGCGGGATCAGGCCGCGCATTTTGCTGCAGACCTCACGGCCGCGATAACGCGCATTACTGCGGTGAACCATCATGGACAAGGCATCTACCCGGTCGCCGTTGATCAGCAAATCGACACGCACGACATCGGACGCCCGGTACTCTTTGAACTCGTAATCCATAGAGGCATAGCCGCGTGATACCGATTTAAGACGATCGAAGAAATCGAGCACGATTTCAGCCAACGGAATTTCGTATGTCAGATGCACCTGCCGACCATGGTAGGTCATGTCGAGCTGCATACCCCGCTTGTTGTTGCACAGCGTCATGACCGGACCAACATAGTCTTGCGGCATGAACAAAGTGACTTTGACGATAGGCTCGCGGATTTCGGCAATGCTGCCGACCTCGGGCATACGCGACGGACTTTCGATCATGGTGACTGAACCGTCGCGCTGCTCGACCTCGTAAACCACCGACGGCGCGGTGGTGATGATGTCCATGTCGAACTCGCGTTCGAGGCGCTCTTGCACGATTTCCATGTGCAACATGCCCAAAAAGCCGCATCGGAAACCAAAGCCCAAGGCTTGCGACACTTCAGGCTCGAACATCAGGGCCGAATCGTTCAGCTTGAGCTTTTCGAGGGAGTCACGCAATTGGTCGTATTCACTGCTTTCGACAGGGTAAAGCCCCGCGAAAACCTGAGGCTTGACCTCTTTGAAACCCGGTAACGGTGACGCAGCCGGACGGCCAGCCAGCGTGACGGTATCGCCCACCTTGGCGTCTTCGAGCTGCTTGATGCCAGCAATGACAAAGCCCACTTCGCCCGCCGAAAGCTCGGTACGGGGCAACGATTTAGGCGTAAAGACACCCACCTGCTCACACAAATGGGTGGCGCCGCTGGCCATGAGCAAAATTTTGTCTTTCGGGCGCAGCACCCCGTTGATGATACGCACCAGCATGACCACGCCCACGTAATTGTCGAACCAAGAATCGACAATCAGTGCCTGTAGAGGTTCGGACGCGCTACCTTTTGGCGGCGGCACCTTGGCCACAACCATTTCAAGAATTTCGTCGATCCCCACGCCGGTTTTAGCGCTGGCCAATACGGCTTCAGACGCGTCGATACCAATGACGTCTTCGATCTCTTGACGGGCCGATTCAGGGTCGGCCGAAGGAAGATCCATTTTATTCAAAACGGGCAAGACCTCGACGCCAAGCTCGATCGCCGTGTAGCAATTGGCCACCGTTTGCGCCTCGACGCCCTGAGACGCGTCGACGACCAGCAGCGCACCCTCGCACGCCGACAGGGAGCGGCTGACCTCGTAGGAAAAGTCGACGTGGCCCGGGGTGTCGATGAGGTTCAGGGCATAGACCTTGCCGTCTTGCGCCTTGTACTGCAACGATGCCGTCTGAGCCTTGATGGTGATCCCACGCTCGCGCTCGATATCCATTGAGTCGAGCACTTGCTGAGACATTTCGCGGTCTTGGAGCCCCCCGCAACGCTGGATCAGGCGGTCGGCCAGAGTGGATTTGCCGTGATCGATGTGGGCGATAATTGAAAAGTTGCGGATGTGATCCATAAACCAGCAGAAAGTGAAGTTGCCTTGAGGCAAAGGTTTGAAGAAATAATAAGTAAAAGAGGAGCGCATGTTGCGCCCCTCTGGGTACCACTAACGCATTTTAGCTGTTTTATGCGCTTTATTTTGCCGGGGTCACAACCACCCACTGCGATTGCCCGCCACGCTGGACCAACAACGCCGCAGCACGCGATTTATCGAGCCCAGACACCAGTTTGGCAAACTGCTCTGGATCTTTGACGTCGGCGTCGTTGAGGGTAAGAATGACGTCTCCTGGGGCAATGCCGGAAGCAGCAGCAGGACCACTTGCGTCGGTAACCAGTACACCCGAACGTACTTTCTCTCGTTCTTTGACATTGGCCGGGACGGCAGTGACTTTCAGACCTAGCGCGTCAGCAGCAACGGCATCGGACTTGGCGGCCGCCTGATCGGGTGCTGGCGCTTCGGCTTCGAATTCGCCAACCTTCACACGCAATGTGACTTCTTTACCTTTGCGCCATACCTGCATGTTGGCGCGTGTGCCCGGTTTGATGCTACCGACGACACGCGGCAGGTCAGACCACTGCGTGATTGGCGTAGACTCGAAACGTGTGATGACGTCGCCAGGCTGGACACCCGCCTCGGCGGCAGGGCCTCCCTCTTCAACATTGCTGACCATTGCGCCTTCGGCTTTAGGCAGGCCAATGGCTTTGGCAACCTCTTCGGAGACCGGGCCAATTTGTACACCAATGCGGCCACGCGTGACTTTGCCATCGGCTTTGAGTTGCTCGACAATGCGCATGGCCTCGTCGATAGGAATGGCCAGGGAGATCCCCATAAAGCCGCCGCTTTGCGAAACAATTTGAGAGTTGATGCCAACGACATTACCGGCCAGGTCGAGCAACGGCCCACCTGAGTTACCGGGGTTGACGGCAACGTCGGTTTGAATAAAGGGCAAGTAATCGCCAGTATCGCGGTTAATCGCGCTGACAATACCCGATGTTACTGTCGATTCGAGGCCAAACGGCGAACCAATGGCCAACACCCACTGACCTTTGCGCAGGGTTTTAGAGTCGCCGATAGGCAATGGCTTCAGGCCGGTGGCTTCGATTTTGATCAGGGCCACATCGGTGCGTGCATCGGTACCGACGACTTTGGCCTTGTATTCTTTGCCATCGGTCATGGTTACAAAAATACCGTTGGCGCCTTCAACTACGTGCGTATTGGTCAGAATATAACCATCTTGGGAAATAATGAACCCGGAACCTACGCCACGCGGCACCTCGCGCTGCTGCCCTTCGGGTGCAGGTGCGGGCGCATTGCGCTGCCGGCCGCCACCCGGAGGAGCGACGTCAGGGCCAAAAAACCAGCGGAACATTTCGTAGGGGTCGTTACCGGGCCCCATCGGCGAAGAACGCACCGCTACGTTTTCTGTAGTGCGGATATTAACGACCGAGCCCTCGGACTTGGCGACGACCTCGGTGAAATCTGGAACGGACAGCACCGGCACATTGGATTGCGCCTGCGCTTGCGCCTGAACGGCATGACCTGCAAATGCAACAACGCAAGCGGTTGCTGCAGCAAACACGAATCGCTTCAACGAACTGTCGGCAGTAGTTGAACGGATCATGGAAACTCCTTTGAAGTTTGATTTATTGTTGCCCGCCGGCCGGCGCAATAAACTGTGTTTGCTCGGCGACGGCTTGCAAAGTGGCAACGGGTACTGCACCCAATGCGGTCAGCCAGTAATCGCCGATACGGGTAGCAAAAACATTGATAGCCCCGTTTTTACGTGCGCCTTTTGACAGACTGCGTGTTGTACGTGCAGCTTCGAACGGCTCGATGAAGACCGAAATTGCAGCCAGGCCATCGGACAACACCAAATGCTTTACTGCTTCGCCGGACTTCATTGGACGGGAAATCTGGGTGGCAAACTGAAATCCCGGAGGGGTGTGGATCCGCCACCCCAACTGGGACGCATCGATATTGTGCGTGGCGATTTCAACCTGTTTCCAGTTGCCCGTGTTCCAGGAAGAATGCAAGTGTTCGGAAGATACTTTTTCGCCCACCTGCAGCATGGTGAATGCAATTTCATCCACAATCGTCAAGCCGTTTACCGTTTGAGCCTTGACGAGTAAATTAGTTTCACGATCGACGCAAAATTTATACCCATAGCGATCGGGCGTTTTGGGATTAACGTGCACAACCGTGCAATCGCGGCCAGCAACCCGACTGGGAAGGGCATCGCGCATGAAGTCGTAGTGCCCCATAAGATGACCGGTGTCGCCCAAGAACATCCCGGGGAAACGATCGGTACGCGCCTCTTCGACGAGTACCAATTGCTTTTCGGGAATAAGACAATACAGGGTATCGTTATGACGAATGAACTCGCGCGGCTTGCCGTCGAGCACCTCAAGACGTTCGCGCTCACCCGTGCCGTCGACCACATGCGTGATACGTGACGACTGCATCGCACCATTATCTTGATAGGTAAATACGCCCGCGTAGTCGGTGGTTCGGGCAGCCTCTTGGGCTTGCTTAAGCAACGCGATGACTTCGTCTGTGCTGGCTGGTGTCGACTGAGCTGCAGCAACCCCGACCATGCAAAAGCTAGCCAACACTACAGAAAAAGCCCTTAACCAATGAACGGGATGTCGCATCATGCACGCAGTCATCGGGAGTGAGCCCCCCCGTCGAACGACACCTGACGAATAGGATTGACACCCGCGAACTGCCTGTGTGCATCGACGTAGTCGCCCAGACTGCCGTCGTCGGTAGAAGCCAGCACAGTCGCCGCAGGCACCGACGTAGCCGGCTGCTGACCAACGAAATAAGGGATGGTGACCCAGACGACGGTCGCAACGGCTGCAGCCACCGCAAAACCCGACAAACCCAGACGAGCGCCCGAGACTTTACGACGCGACGCGACAATAGGCGGCTCTTCGTCGATAGCCTTTGACAGCCGCGCATAGAAGAGATCGGACGGCTGTACGGCAAGCTCTTTGCTTCGCATGACATCGCCGATGAGATGATAGGTATCCCAAACCTGACGGCCATAAGGGGTATCGATATCATCGGGACGAATTTCGCCCTCGCCGTCTACCCAGGCCGAAATACTCTCTTCCCAGACTGTTTCGTTATCAGAGCGCGTCTGAACTTGCATATTCAACTCCTTACCACCGTTGCCGGTCGCCGCCGGCCTCTAGAACGGGGCGCAATTGCGCCGCGATTGCTTCGCGAGCGCGGAAAATACGCGAACGCACCGTACCTATCGGACAATTCATGGTTTGGGCAATGTCTTCGTACGTCATGCCTTCAATCTCGCGAAGCACAATTGCCTTACGCAGATCTTCGGGTAGCGTGTCGATGGCGGCGTTAACTGTATCGACCACCTGACGACTAGCCATTAAAGATTCTGGCGTACTGATATCGGTTAGGTTGTCGATTTGGTCAAAAGTTTCATTGTCTTCGGTTTCGACTATGCTCGACCCCATTGGACGCCGGTGATTGGCGGCCTGCCAGTTACGCGCCGTATTAATAGCAATACGATACAACCAAGTATAGAAAGCGCTGTCCCCACGAAACTGCGGTAAGGCCCGATAAGCCTTGATAAATGCTTCTTGGGTAACGTCTTCGACTTCGGAGGGTTCGCGAACCATGCGCGACAACAAACGCATGATTTTGCGTTGATATTTCAGGACCAGCAGATCAAACGCACGTTTATCGCCCCGTTGCACACGGGCGACAAGATCGGCATCGACATCTCGCTCGCTCACACAGAACTCCTGGGTTCAGAAAACTGAAGATCTTGGGCGACCAGCAGACATAAGCGTTGCCACGAATGCGGCCCCAAAGTAGCCTTGAACAGGGTGATTTCGAGGGCCTGTGACGGCCCAGTAGGCGACAGGCCGTGAAAGCCCAGCGTTAAAAAAGCGGGCCCAAGCCAAGCACGGGACAATGACAAAGCGCAAGGTGCGCCAGCGCCCGCCTGATAAGACCACCCAGCAGGCGTGTAAGCCAGCTGGCCTCGGGCTAGCAAGGCATGTGCTGCCCGCGTACGCCGCCAGACCAGTAAAAAAACAGCCACAAGAGACATCAAGGCCCAATGCACAAGCCCCAACGCCATTGTGGCTGTCCCGATCATGAGCGCAGCGAACGACAATAGCCCGGCCGAAGGCCGGACCCGCCATGACAGCGGGCCTTGGGCCATAAAGACGTTAGACGCGGCGAACAATCATGGACCCGTTAGTGCCGCCAAACCCGAACGAATTGGACAACGCAACATCGATACGCATCGGGCGAGCCTGATTGGCGCAGTAATCGAGATCACATTCCGGATCTTGATTGAAGATGTTGATTGTGGGTGGCGAAACCTGGTTATACACAGCCAGCGTCGTGAACACGGCCTCGATACCACCTGCGGCCCCGAGCAAATGACCCGTCATGGACTTGGTGGAGTTGACGACCAGCTTCTTGGCGTGATCACCGAAAGCCAGTTTCAGTGCGACCGTTTCATTCTTGTCGCCTAGCGGCGTTGAGGTGCCGTGTGCATTAACGTAGCTGATTTCGTCGAGGTTGATACCGCCGTTACGCAGCGCCATGACCATGCCACGCCGAGGACCGTCGCTGTCGGGCGATGTAATGTGGTGCGCATCGGAGCTCATGCCGTAACCGGAGAACTCGCCGTAAATGCGCGCGCCGCGCTTGCGTGCGTGCTCGTATTCTTCGAGGACCAGAACGCCCGCCCCTTCGCCCAGCACGAAACCGTCACGGTCGACATCCCAGGGGCGAGAAGCCGTTTCGGGGTCGTCGTTACGAGTGGACAGCGCACGCATGGCGGCAAAGCCACCAATGCCCAACGGAGATACTGTTGATTCGGCACCGCCAGCGACCATGACGTCGGCGTCGCCGTATTCGATAAGACGGGCCGCATCGCCAATGGAATGCAAACCTGTGGTGCACGCCGACACGACCGCATAACTTGGACCTTTGAGCCCAAGCATGATCGACAACTGGCCGGACACCAGATTGATAAGGGAGCCGGGGACAAAAAATGGCGAGATACGGCGTGCGCCGCGTGCCAGGTATTCGGCTTGCGTTTCTTCGATGCGGGGCAACCCGCCGATACCGGAACCCACAATGACACCAATGCGGTCGGCATTGGCTTCGGTGACTTCGAGTCCGGCATCTTGCCAGGCCTGCACGCCGGCCGCCACGCCATAATGGATGAAGGTATCCATTTGCTTGGCTTCTTTGGCCGTCATGTATTGAGTGATATCGAAGTCTTTGACTTCGCCAGCAATTTGCGCGTTCAGGTTCGAGGCATCAAAACGCGTTACCCGGCCGATACCGGAACGCCCATTGACAATGTTGTCCCATGCGCTATCGATATCGTTACCCACAGGCGAAATAATGCCCAGGCCGGTAATGACGACACGTCGCTTCACGGATGACTCCTAAAAATAAAAAAGCGGTTTAAAGGCAACGCATTGCAGCACTGAACATGCCCTGTAGGGATATGTCGGTACAACACGTTTTCTAGAAACCGCCCTGGCAATGCGCGCTTGAACGACACCTTGCCGACTCGTTGAAATTATTCTTTGCTGTGTGACGTAACGTAGTCAACAGCTTGCTGAACCGTCGTGATCTTTTCAGCTTCTTCGTCTGGAATTTCAGTTTCGAATTCGTCTTCAAGTGCCATCACGAGCTCGACCATGTCGAGTGAATCGGCACCGAGGTCGTCAAGGAAGGAAGATTCGTTTTTGATCTCGGCTTCGTTGACGCCAAGTTGTTCAGCGACGATCTTCTTGACGCGCTGTTCGATGCTTTCCATGCAGATCTCCAAGTGGGGAAAAAGTCCCGCGAATTATAGCCAAACGTTTAGGAAATACGTTGTGACCATGACAAAAAAAACAGTGTTTCCGGACTAAGGCCGCATTATGCAATGCATGCTGCGGGTTGTCATATAGGGAACACCTCTAACAGGAACAGGATTTTACCCTGTTCGGGTAATTACATGTACATGCCGCCGTTGACGTGCAGCGTGGTACCCGTGATGTACCCCGCTTCGGGCGCCGCCAAAAAGCCAACCGCATTAGCGATATCGGCCGCGGAACCCAGCCGTCCCAACGGAATTTGCGTGAGCAAAGCCGCCGTTTGAGCCTCGCTGAGCGCACGAGTCATGTCGGTTTCGATAAAGCCGGGAGCAACACAGTTAACTGTAATATCGCGACTGCCCAGCTCGCGTGCCAGGGCGCGAGTCATACCCGCCACACCCGCCTTCGCGGCCGCGTAGTTGGCCTGACCCGGGTTACCACTTGAGCCCACGACCGACGTAATATTAATGATGCGTCCCCAACGCGCTTTCATCATAGGTTTGATGACGCCGCGGCACAAACGAAACACAGAGGACAGGTTGGTGTCGATGACGGCAGCCCAATCGTCGTCTTTCATGCGCATGGCCAGCGTATCGCGCGTAATGCCAGCGTTATTGACCAGAATATGAGGCCCGCCGTCTGCGGCCAGATCGGCCAGCAAGGCGTCGCAGGCCGCAACATCGTTCACGTCGAGCGCAACACCACGCCCCCCCGAGGCCGACAACATCTCGGAAATGGACGCAGCACCGGATTCGGACGTTGCCGTACCAACGACAATGGCACCGCGCGCTGCGAGTTCAAGGGCAATGGCCTTGCCAATGCCGCGTGTGGCGCCGGTAACAAGTGCGACTTTGCCTTCGAGTGATTGGGTCACGATGATTATCCTTGTAGTGTCTGCAACGCAGTTTCGAGCGAAGCAGGGTCAGTAATGGCCAACCCAATCAGATCGCGATCGATACGTTTGGTCAGCCCGTTAAGCACTTTGCCCGGACCGCATTCTACAACGTGGGTCACGCCCTGAGCTTTCATCGCCTGGACAGTTTCAACCCATCGTACGGGATGCCATGCCTGGCGAACCAGTGCGTCTTTGATCTGAACAGGCTGCGCAGGCATAGCTACGTCAACATTATTAATAAGCGGAATGACTGGGGCGTTAACTGTGACGCCATCAAGGGCCGACTGCAACACCTGAGCCGCCGGCCGAAGCAGGCTGGAATGGAACGGTGCGGACACAGGCAACACCAGCGCGCGCTTTGCACCCGCTTCACGGGCCAATTCGCATGCACGTTCGACAGCCGCCTTGTGGCCGGCGATGACGACCTGCGCGGGGGCATTGAAGTTGACGGCTTCAACGACTTCGCCCTGCGCGGCGCGCTGGCAAATATCGCGAACGACGTCGTCGTCAAGCCCCAGCACGGCAGCCATGCCGCCGGTACCCACCGGCACTGCAGCCTGCATGGCGTCGGCACGAACACGCACCAAACGCACGGCATCGGGCAGCGACAACGCCTGGGCTGCCGTCAAGGCGGAATATTCGCCCAGACTATGGCCAGCGACAACGGCAGGTTGAATACCGCCGGCCGCTTGCCAGGCCCGGTAAACGGCAACAGCCGCAGCCAACATGACGGGCTGCGTATTGGTTGTCAGATTAAGAGCATCGGCAGGGCCCTGCGCAATAAGCGCGGCCAGGTCTTGACCCAGTGCATCGGATGCTTCGGCAAGCGCCGATTCGACCGCGGCGTTACCCGCCCAGGCGTCCATCATGCCAACCGACTGCGACCCCTGGCCTGGAAATACAAATGCGACTTTCATGTGAGTTGTCTCGGAGTTCTTGAAATATTTGGGCGGAATTTTACATGCGGGCCAGCACGGAACCCCAGGTGAACCCACCCCCGACGCCCTGCATCAGGACGAGATCGCCCGACTTGATGCGGCCGTCGCGACGTGCTGTATTAAGGGCCAACGGCACGCTGGCGGCCGACGTGTTGGCGTGCTGATCGACGGTAACCACCACTTTTTCAGGCGCAATCCCAAGTTTTTTGCCCAGAAAATTGATGATACGGATGTTGGCCTGATGGGGCACCATCCAGTCGATGTCGGACAATTGCACACCCGATTGTACGCATACGTCTTGTGCAGACTTCGACAGCGCATTGACAGCCATTTTAAAGACCGCCTGACCGTCCATGCGCAAGAACGGGTCGCCCACCACTTTGCCACCACAGACATTCCCGCTGGCATTGAGGATGCCGGCCTGACTACCGTCGGCATGCAGTTCGGCGCCGATGATCCCAGGGGAGTCGGAGGCCTGCAGCACAACAGCCCCAGCGCCGTCGCCAAACAGCACACAAGTTTTCCGGTCATTCCAGTCAAGAATATTTGAAAAGACCTCGGCACCAATAACCAGGGCAGTTTTGGCCCGCCCGGCCTTGATAAAGGCGTCGGCTGTAGTCAACGCATACACAAACCCGCTGCACACGGCCTGCACATCGAACGCCGCGCCCCGGCGAATGCCGAGGTTGGCTTGCACAATGCACGCGGTGCTGGGAAAAATGAAATCGGGCGTTGAGGTTGCCAGAATAATGAGATCGACATCGCCGGCCGAAATGCCTGCATCGTCCATTGCCATTTGTGCCGCACGGGTGGCCAGCGCGCTGGTGCGCGTGTCGGCGTCAGCTAAATAACGCTGGCGAATCCCGGTGCGCTCGATGATCCACTCGTCGGAGGTTTCGACCCCCCGGGTCGCGAGCTCGGCGGCCAAATCGTTGTTGGTAACCACGCGGGGCGGCAAATAGCCCCCCGAACCCGTAATCTTGGCAAAAGGCATATTGGCTTCCATGAGGAAATACTAGGCAGCGCGACCCGGAATATCGCTGGATGTCGCGCGCTGAAGGGCTTCGGCTTCTTGAAGGCTACGGCGCAAATCGTGGATAGCCGTTGTAGTACCGTCGAGCAACCGATTGTGCACGGCCTCGCGCGCACGCTGGAGCGCACACCCGAACGCGTAGACGTCGGCAGAGCCATGGCTTTTAATGACGATGCCCCGCAAACCGAGCAACGCCGCACCGTTATAACGGCGGTTATCGACTTTGCCACGAAAGCGGTTAAGCACTGGTGACGCCAGCAAGCCGGCAAACATAGACAGCGGCCCGCTTTTGAATTCGGCTCGCATCATCGCACTGACCATGCGGGCCAGGCCCTCCATGGATTTGAGCACGACATTGCCCACAAAACCGTCACAGACAATCACGTCGACAGTACCTTTGCAGATATCGTCGCCTTCGACATTGCCGTAGAAGTTCAACCCACTGTTACGCAACAGCTCGGCAGCCTGCTTGACGACTTCGTTGCCCTTAATGACCTCTTCGCCGATGTTGAGCAACCCGACGGTAGGCTGCGGCCGACCGTAAAGCGCACTAACCAGCGCAGAACCCATAATGGCAAACTGGAGCAAATGCTGGGCCGTGCAATCGACGTTTGCACCCAGATCGAGCATGGTCGTCGCCCCACCCTTTTGATTGGGGATAGAGGTGGCGATTGCAGGCCGATCGATACCGTCGAGCGTTTTGAGCACGTACCGGGAAATCGCCATCCAGGCGCCCGTGTTACCCGCTGAAATACAGGCATCAGCCAGGCCGTCTTTAACAGCCTGGACCGCAACCCGCATCGAGGAGTCTTTCTTGCGTCGTAGCGCGACCTCGACGGGATCGTCCATAAGAACGACTTCTGAGGCCGGCAAAATTTGGTACCAGTCGGCTTGGGCACAACCCATGTGCGCAAGCTGGGACTGGATAGCCGACGCATCGCCAGCGAGCAGAAAGCGGGTGTCGGGGTAGCGTTGGGCAAACTGATACGCGGCTGCGACAGTTACCGGCAAACCGACATCACCGCCCATGCAATCGATGGCGATTCGGATATTGGATATCGACATTAAGCTCGCAATCTGGAACAGATCGCAAATATCAACTTAATTTATTCGTCGTTTTTGGTTTTGAGCACTTTACGACCACGGTAAACGCCGTTGGGGCTGATGTGGTGACGCAAGTGCAGTTCGCCCGTTGTCGGCTCGATGGCGGTAGGCGGGTTGGTAAGAAAATCGTGCGAACGATGCATACCGCGCTTGGACGGGCTCTTTTTGTTTTGCTGAACGGCCATGATGACTCCTGAAAGCGAGGGACCGCAAAATTGAACCCTCGAGGGTTGGTTTCAAAACTAGTGTTTCTGTTTTAACTGCTCAAGCACCGCGAACGGTGATGGGCGGGTATCTTCTGGTACAGGCTCGGGCGCTACAGGAACAGCCACTGCCGACGGACAAATTTCGTGCCGAGGCACGTAGGGCACCGCCAGAATGAGCTCATCTTCGATAAACGACAAGACATCGAAACGACGCCCTCCAAGCACACGCTCGGGAGCGTCATCGTCACCTTCGTCGTCATCGAGGTCAGATTCGCGCGACACAACCTGCACGCGGTTACTCACATTGACATCGAACACAAAGGGCTCGAGACAGCGCTGGCACTGCAAAACAGGCTGCGCCTTAAGGGTAACCAATAAAAACGACTGGCCACCAGAATCGCGCGCACCTTGCAAAGACCACGTCACCCAGCCATCTGGCTGCTGCGGCAGACCCTCGCCAAACCGACCAAAGGCCCCAAGGCTGGTACGCCCGCTAAGCTCGGTACCCAGGCGAGTAAACTCGGCGGTGTCGATATACCGACCAGCTTCGCCAGCGTTTAACGTGTTTACCATGCTGTGTTCACCCTGGCTACCAGGCAATTAATCTGTACCTAAACAGCCGACAAAATTACGTTTGGCCTTATCGCCGCAGCATTAACTTTGGTGCCAGCTTGTAGCACCCGTTTTTGCCGCAGTTTTGTTGCCAATACTTTTGCCTGCCAAGAAAACATTAGATAATACCGCTTTACCGCTATTAGCGTCAAACACTTCGCAGGCCTGACTTCACTATGCGTCTTATTCTGGCATCAAGCTCGCCCTACCGCAAAGAAATGCTTGGCCGACTGGCCCTACCCTTCGAAACGCGCTCTCCCGACGTCGACGAAACGCCACACCCAGGCGAGCCGCCCGCCGAGCTGGCCCTGCGCCTTGCTCAAGTGAAAGCGCAAACCGTTGCTCAACAGATGCCTGGGTCGGTTGTTATTGGCGCCGACCAGGTCGCTACCTTCGATGGCAACCCTATCGGCAAGCCCGGTTCATTCGATAACGCCCAAGCACAGTTGCGCTTGCTTAGCGGCAAAACTGTCGAGTTTCACAGCGCCTTGTGCGTCACCGACGGCCATCGCGTCTTACTGGAAGATATCGTCACGTATTGTAAGTTCCGAACCCTGACCGACACCGAAATCGACACTTACCTGCATCACGAACAACCTTACGACACTGCCGGTAGCGCCAAGGCCGAGGGCCTGGGCATTGCCCTGATGGACAGCATGCAATCAGACGACCCCACCGCAATTATCGGGCTGCCGCTTATTGCGCTGACGCGCATGTTACGCTCTTTTGACATCAACCCTTTAACTTCTGCCACATTGTGACTACAACACGCACCCTGCACCTAATCCCGGTCAGCCTGGGTGAAGCGCCAACTTCACGCTGGTTACCCAACGACGTACAAGCGCTGGCGGGGCGACTCGACACCTACATTGCAGAAAACGCCAAAACAGCACGCGCTTTTCTGAAACAGGTGGGCACACAGCGCCCACTGCAAGACATCACTATTCACACACTGGCCAAGAACACCAGCGCGGATCAAATCCGCCAGTGGCTCAAGGCCGTGCCCGAAGATGGGGAAATTGGCCTGGTCTCGGAAGCGGGCTGCCCTGCCGTCGCCGACCCCGGCGCGCAGGTGGCGGCTGTTGCCCATGCCATAGGCATGCGCGTCGCGCCCTGGACGGGGCCATCGTCTATTTTGCTGGCGTTAATGGCCAGCGGGCTCGACGGCCAACGCTTTGCGTTTCATGGTTACGCCCCTGTCGACGCCGGGCAACGCGCCCGTCAGCTCAAGCAATGGGAATCAGAGTCACAAAAACAACACCAGACCCAACTACTGATCGAAACCCCGTATCGTAACGACGCCATGTTCGAAACACTGGTCCAGACACTTAAGGGGTCGACACGACTGTGTGTTGCGCGCTCGGTATCCACCGACCATGAATGGATCAGGACCAAAACCATTGCCGACTGGAAATCGTCGCCCAAACCCGAGCTGAACCGTCAACCGACACTGTTTCTTTATCTGGCCTAGGGCAAGCCGCAACGGCACCCACGTTAAGGCCGGCGACGGCTGGTTCCCGTGGTTTTTATCGCCACAAAACGTGTTGCCAGCAGCACGACAAACACGACGATGTAAACCCATACGTCGGCAAAATCATTTTTGCCGGCACGCACCAACCAGAAGTGCCAGAGGGATAGCGCAACGGCCGGGTACACCAACCAATGGAGCCGTCGCCAGTTGCGCCCCAGGCGCCGAACCCAGGCATTGGTCGAGGTCAACGCCAAAGGCGTTAATAACACGACAGCCACGACCCCGACCGTAATGAACAGACGGGTGACGATATCAGCCCACATCGCCGACAACGACCACCCCTGCTCCCACAGCGCCCAAGCCAGCACATGCAGCACTGCATAAAAGTAGGCAAACAGGCCCAGCATGCGACGATGGCGCAATAGCCAGGACCACCCTAACCACCGCTGCGCCAGCGGCGCGGCCAGAACCAGGCACAACCCGACCAATGCCCACTCTCCGGAAGACCGGGTCAGATATTCGGGCGGGTTGGCCGTCAGGCGATCGACAAAGCCCAAGACGACCCAAAACCCCAGCGGGTACAGGCAAAACAAAAACACCAGGATACGGGACAGCGGCATCTTCAGCCCTCAAGGTACCAGGTTGAACACTGCAGAGGAACACCTATGCACAACGGCGCGCTTTTAAGATCGCGGCGGAACCGTTTAGTAGTTGCGCGCAAGGTCCATCCCGCCATACAGGCTGGCCACCTGGTCGGCGTAACCATTAAACATGAGCGTGGGAACGCGCGGCGCAAAGAAGCCCGCCCCAATTCGACGTTCAGTCGCCTGACTCCAGCGGGGATGGGCTACTTCGGGGTTCACGTTGGCATAAAAGCCGTATTCGTGAGGCGCGATCTTGACCCAACTGGTCACCGGCTGCTTTTCAACCAAACGAATCTTGACAATAGACTTCCCGGATTTAAATCCGTACTTCCAGGGAACTGCCAGCCGGACGGGCGCGCCGTTCGACGTCGGCAAGGCTTTGCCGTATACCCCAAACACCAACATAGACAGCGGGTTCATCGCCTCGTCCAGGCGCAAAGCCTCAACATACGGCCAATCGATAATACGATCGGCCAGACCAGGCATAGTCTCGGGTTGAACGACCGTCACAAACTCGACATACTTGGCATTCCCTGTCGGCTCAACCTGTTTCAACAATGCTGACAACGAATAACCATTCCAGGGGATCACCATAGACCACCCCTCGACACAACGCAGGCGGTAAACCCGCTCTTCAAGAGGCGCCAGCGCCATCAAGGCATCGAGGTCAAATGTCTTGGGGCGCAAGACTTCGCCCTCAACAGTCAGTGTCCAGGGCGCGGACTTGAAGGCCCCGCCGCGCGCATCCGGGTCGCCTTTACCCGTCCCGAATTCGTAAAAATTATTGTATGTGGTGACGGCGGTCTCGGAAGTCAGCTCGGCGTCGACGGCATAGTCGGGGTTGCGCTTCCCCCACTGCGGCGCTGCCAAAGCCAGGCCCGGCAAGGCCGAACCCGCCAGCGCAGGTAAAGCAAGGCCCCCGGCCTTTTTCAGCCATTCACGTCTAGCACGCCATACCGACTCGGGTGTGATTTCGCTGGAAGGAACAACAGGAATCTTGAATTTGGACATGATCACTACCTCGTGAGGACGCGGCAGTGAGCTTCACTAGTCACACCGCATCGCTGGAACGACTCGGCCGGAGAGCCAGTCGTGCATTTCTGTAACACTATGGACGAGCACCGTGGGATTCGCCGATTGCAACGTGGGCAAATCGTGCGCCCCGTAACTAACAGCAATACTGTCGACCCCGGCGTTGTGCGCCATTTGAACGTCGTGCGTTGTATCGCCAACCATCAGCACACGCTCGGGATCGAGCGACAAAAATCCCATAATGTCGTGCAACATGCCTGGATGGGGTTTGCCATGCGATTCATCGGCACAACGCGTAGTATCAAAATACTCGCCCAAACGCGAAGCAGCAAGAACCCGATCGAGCCCTGTTCGACCTTTTCCGGTCGCCACAGCCAGTTTGACCCGCTGTTCACGCAAAACGTTCAACAGCTGAGGCACCCCGTCAAACAAAGGCGTTTCGCGGTCGTGCTGAAAAAAGTGATGCTTGTAACGCTCGACAAAGTGCGGCAGGTCATCGGCGGAGAGATCGGGCGCCACATGATAGAGCGCACTTTCAATAGATAACCCGATCACCCAGCTGGCCTGGCGGCGGTCGGGCACCGGCAGTTGCATATCGGCGCACGCCAATTGAATGGCACTGACAATGGCGTGGGTCGAATCCATCAGGGTGCCGTCCCAATCGAAGATCACGGCATCATATTGCTTCACGACTGTTGCTCCAGGTAAGACAAAATTCGCTGACACTCAGGGGGTAACGGCGAGGACAGGGCCAGCAACTCGCCGGTTAGCGGGTGGGGGATGTCCAACCTGTAGGCATGTAGAAACATGCGACCAAACCCCAAACGGGTGAACTTATCGCGAACCTCGTCGGGCCCGTATTTATCGTCGCCCACAATAGGAAAGCCTGCTGATGCCAGGTGCACTCGAATTTGGTGGGTACGGCCAGTTCTAAGTTCAGCTTCGAGCAGAGAATAACGACCCAAGCGCCTTTGTAACGAAATAATAGTGTGCGCCGGTTTTCCGGCTGGGTCGACCCGCACCCGCCGCTCGCCCGATGCGGTCAACCACTTGAGCAGAGGCTGACGTATGTGCTGCCGATCGTTGACCCAGTCGCCTGACACCAGCGCCAAGTAACGTTTACGGCCTTTACCCTCACGCATCATCTCGTGCAGGGCCACCAACGCCGAACGCTTCTTGGCGATCATCAGCAGCCCGGAGGTTTCGCGATCGAGACGGTGCGCCAACTCAAGCAGGCGCGCATCGGGCCGCGCGGCCCGCAGTTGCTCGATAACCCCGAACGACACCCCGCTGCCCCCGTGCACAGCCACACCTGAAGGCTTATCGATAACCAGCAAGGCGTCGTCTTCGAAAACCACCGGAAACTGACACGGCGGTACTGCCCGCGGCGCATTGGGCGCGGGCATCCGAAAAGGCGGAACACGAACCGTATCCCCCTCGACAAGCCGGTAGTCGGACTGTATCCGTCCTTTGTTCACGCGTACTTGACCGTCGCGTATGGCTTTGTATATGTGGCTTTTGGGCACGCCCTTACATATACGCAAAAGGAAATTATCAACGCGTTGGCCGACCTGTTCGGAGTCGATCAGCAGCATTTGAACAGCAGGGGCAGGAGCGTTTGTGTCTGAGGGTTTGCGCATATGGAAAAGCAGCATATAATCATGCCAGCCTGTAGAAGCTGGGTATCTACCTGCGTAGAGATGCAATGGATGCGTCTCCGTGGGTATAGAAGAACATATTGTACTGCCTTGACACTCAGCTTCTGGGCCATTTGGTCGCCGGGGCAATCTCCCACCGGAACAATGGTGCAGCACAAAACCCATTGCCACCCCGGGGGTGCTTGCCAACCGCGTGCGACGCTGTCGTCTTTGCTAAGTCTAGTCATAAAGTTTAAATGCACCAGGCGCAAGTACAAATCTGCGCCTGCTGTTCCCAGCAATCTATTCGTCAACCACACACCATTGTGAACCTGACCTCCCTGCTGACTGAACCTCGTGCCCAATGGCACGCTGTGCCTGCCTGATGACCAAGGTGGGTACCCTCTGACATTTGTTCAGCCCGGCCCCCTTAAAGCAAATTCCAGCGTCTCACACCGAGTGGTCCAAGGTCGCGCGTCCTGACAAGACGCGTCATGACTACGGAGAAACACACTCATGAAACGCATGTTATTTAACGCAACGCACCAAGAAGAGTTACGCGTTGCGATTGTTGATGGTCAAAAACTCATTGACCTCGACATTGAAACCGCCGGGCGCGAGCAGCGCAAAGGCAACATCTACAAAGGGGTTATTACCCGCATCGAACCCGGCCTTGAAGCCTGCTTCGTCAGCTACGGCGAAGATCGCCACGGCTTCCTGCCCTTCAAAGAGGTTGCCCGCAGTTACTTCAAAGAAGGGGTCGATGTACGCACTGCGCGTATTCAAGACGCACTGACCGAAGGCCAGGAACTGATCGTTCAGGTCGAGAAAGAAGAGCGCGGCAATAAAGGCGCTGCCTTGACCACGTTTATTTCGCTGGCCGGCCGTTACCTGGTGCTCATGCCTAACAACCCCCGTGGTGGTGGCGTGTCGCGCCGTGTCGAGGGTGAAGACCGCCAAGAGCTGCGCGACACCATGGACCAGCTCGATGTCCCACAGGGCATGAGCATCATCGCCCGTACCGCCGGCATCGGCCGAACCGTCGAAGAACTGCAATGGGACCTGTCCTATCTGCTGCAGCTCTGGAGCGCCATCGACACCGCCGCACGCGAAAACGCTGCGCCCATTCTTATCTATCTCGAATCCAGCCTGGTCATTCGGGCCATTCGCGATTACTTCTCCCCGGACATCGGTGAAATCCTCATCGACACCGAAGAAATTGCCGAGCAAGCCACCGCCTTCATGAGCGTGGTCATGCCCGACAACGTCGGTTGCGTCAAAATGTACCGCGACGACATACCCCTGTTTTCGCGGTTTCAAATCGAACATCAAATCGAAACTGCGTATTCACGCACGGTTCAGTTGCCCTCGGGCGGCTCTGTCGTTATCGACCACACCGAAGCGCTCGTCGCCGTCGACGTCAACTCCGCACGCTCAACGCGCGGCGCCGACATCGAAGAAACTGCATTGCGTACCAACCTTGAAGCGGCCGACGAAGTAGCCCGCCAGTTGCGCTTGCGCGACCTGGGCGGCTTGATCGTCATCGACTTCATCGACATGGAAGACAACAAGAACCAGCGCGCCGTCGAACAGCGCCTGCGTGATGCGCTCCATTTCGATCGCGCCCGCGTCCAAATGGGCAAAATTTCGCGTTTCGGCTTAATGGAATTGTCTCGCCAACGGCTGCGTCCTGCCCTGAACGAAGGCTCGCACGTTACTTGCCCGCGCTGCAACGGCACCGGCGTCATCCGCGACGCCGAATCCAGCGCATTGCACGTCTTGCGACTGCTGCAAGAAGAGGCCATGAAAGAAAACACGGCCGCCCTGCATGCGCAGGTGCCCGTCGAGGTGGCCACGTTCCTGCTCAACGAAAAGCGCAACGACATCACCAAGATCGAGAGCCGGCTCAAGGTCAATCTGGTCCTGATCCCCAACAAAAACCTCGAGACGCCACACCACCACATCGAGCGCCTGCGTCACGACGATCCACGCCTCGAATCGTCAGCCAGCAGCCTCGACCTGGTCCAGACGCCCGAAACCGACGTCACCTGGCAGCCCAGCAAAGCCGCCGAAGCCAAGGCCCGCCCCGAAGCGATTGTCAAAAGCATTACGCACGCACAACCTGCGCCGGTTATTGCCGCACCTGAACCCGTTGCAGCACCCGCTGCAGCTCAAGGCGCAGCATCAGCTACTGGCTTGTTCAAGCGCTTCATGAACTGGCTGACAGGCGCCAGCGCAACCACCGAGGCCTCGACCGCCCCAGCCGCAACCGAAGAAAAACCTTCGGCAAATCGTAATGGCGGTCAACGCGGCAATCGAGGCAACCAAGATCGCAATCGCAATCGCCGACGCGGCGGACGCAACCGCGACGCCGACGAAGTGGTCGCCGAAGGCCAGCAGCGCAAGCCACGTCAACCGCAAGAGCCTCGTGAAAAGGCTGTGGCAGAAACAACCGCTGCTGTAGTTGCCGTCTCCGAGGCACCCGCAACTGCAGTTGAAGGCCAAGAAGAGCGTACAGGCGCACGTCGTGGCCGACGTGGTCGTGGGCGCAACCGACGCGATCGTGCGACCGAAGGTAATGTTGCAACAGACGATATCGCGGCCCAAACGGCTACCGATGTCGAAACGACCGAGACGACGCCACCTGTCACGTCATCCGCTCCGGCTGCTACGGTAATCGCAGAAGCCCCCGAGATGCACGATGCCGATGAAGACCAAGCCATTTCATCGGATACCGATGCCGACGCGGCTGAAGGGGAGCAAACCGAACGCAAACGCCGTCGCCGTCGCAGCCGCCGTGGTCGCCGTGGCAACGAAGCCGGTCGCAACGAAACTGGTACAGACGCCGACAATAGCGCCGATGACGATTCAGCCGACGACGAAGCACCGGCCGAAATTGCAGCCAACGCCCTGGTCGCCTCACGCCCCCAGGCCGGAGCAACTGCAACGGTAGCCGCTGCAACCTACATCGAGCCCGTATTCGGCGCTGACCTTGAGACTATCCAAGCCAAAGAACTGGTCGACCTGAGCGCCCGCGAAGCCGAACAGGCAGAAGCTGCCAAAGCGGCGGCCGAAGCTGTCACAGCACAGGCCGTTTCTTCGGCAACACCGGCTCAAACCACGCAGGTTGCCGAAGCGCCGGCAACCATAGCGCCTGTCGCCACAGAAGCGGTTGCATCAGAAGCGGCCGTCGCCGTTGCTGCACCATCGCTTTCCAATGCTATTGAAACAGCGCCGATGGCAGCTACCGAAGCCGCAGAAACGGCCTCGGCAGCGTCCACAGCGACCCAGGCCGATGATGCAGTACCTGCGCCAGCTTCATCCACTGAGCCGACCCCGGTCGAACCAGCGCCTGTAGCTACCACCCAGCAGGCAGCGACAGCACCCGCAACGCAAGTAGCTCAGCAAGCCCCTCAAGCTTCGTCCAGCGACAGCGTTCAAGCTGCCATTGCGTCATCCGGCTTGCAGCTGGTCGAAACCCGCGCCGATGTGCCAACGACTCAAGTGCCCGCCAGCGCGCCACGCCTAGGTCGTGCACGCAAGCCCGCGCCTAAAGTCGAACAAGCGCCCCTCGAGCAGGTGGAAACGCAAAACAGCTGATCTGCTCACCAGCGCTGATCGACAGCCGTAAAAAAACCCCGAAACGTTGTTTCGGGGTTTTTTTTGCATTGATGACAAAGCGCCGACAATAAACCTGTACTGCCTGTTGCCGACCGCATCGCGAAGAACGCAAACGGGCGTGACAAGGCCAAAGTGCCGGGCCTTAAAAGAAGGCCACGACACCTTGGCGTTTATGTCTAGGCTGCGGCGCCCACCACGTCGATAGGCTGACGCGTAAGCAAGGCCAGCATGTGTGCCAGTTCACTACGCATTTCACGGCGGTCAATAACGCAATCGATGGCGCCTTTTTCAAGTAAAAACTCGGCGCGCTGAAAACCTTCGGGCAGTTTTTCGCGAACGGTCTGCTCGATAACCCGGGGCCCGGCAAAGCCAATAAGCGCCTTAGGCTCGGCGACGACGACGTCACCCATGAAAGCAAAACTAGCCGAAACACCACCCATGGTCGGGTCGGTAAGCACGCTGATAAACGGCAAACCTTCGGCAGCAAGACGCGTAAGCATGGCGTTGGTTTTAGCCATCTGCATCAGCGAAAACAAGCTTTCTTGCATACGTGCGCCGCCCGAAGCTGCAACGCAAATAAACGGGCAACGATTTTTGATGGCTTCCTGAACGCCGCGCACAAAACGCTCGCCAACAACCGAACCCATCGAACCGCCCATGAACTCGAACTCGAAACACGCCAAAACCACCGGCATGTTAAGCATACGACCGCTCATGATCACCATGGCCTCGGACTCGCCCGTTGATTTGGTGGCCTCGGAGACGCGCTCGGGGTATTTGCGGGAGTCTTTGAACTTTAAGGGATCGACCGGACGGGTATTTTCACCGATTTCGACACGACCCTCGGTGTCGAGCAATGCGTTGATACGGGCGCGAGCCCCGATCCGCATGTGATGGCTGCAGTTGGGACACACGTTAAGACTGGCGGCCAAATCGTCTTTATACAAAACTGACTCGCAGCCCGGACATTTGATCCAGAGCCCCTCGGGTACCCGCCGCGAGTTGGCGTCGGAGTTTTTGTTGATACGCGGCGGCAGAATTTTCTCAATCCAGCTCATGGTTGTATTTCCTGGTGATATTTGTTTTTAGTTAAGCGCCTGGCGAATACCGCCGAGCCACGCTTTTGCAGCTTGTACCGCAGCCATGTCGGCATCCTGACCACTGGCTGATGCGCCAGCAACAGCCTCTTCCATGGTTTCGATGAGTTTGCTGCCAATGATGACCGCATCGCTGACCTGCCCGAGCCGACGAGCGCTTTCGGCATCGCGAATGCCAAACCCAACGCCCAGCGGGATATCGAGATGCTGTCGAATAGCGGCCAGACGTTGCTCGACGTCGGTAATGTCCAGGTTGCCGGAACCGGTAACACCCTTTAGCGAGACATAGTACACATAGCCGCGTGCAATTTTGGCAACCTTCTTGACGCGATCTTCGGTTGACGTAGGCGCCAGCAGAAAAATCGGGGCAACAGCGGCGGCTTCGAGGTAGCGCGCAAAATCGATCATTTCTTCGGGGGGGTAGTCAACCACCAAAACACCGTCAACACCTGCTTCGGCGGCCTTCTGGGCGAACACTTCCTGGCCAAAACGCTCGATGGGGTTGGCGTAACCCATAAGTACTACGGGCGTAACCGCATTGGTGCGACGGAACTCTTGGACCATATGCAGAACATGCACCAGCCCAACCCCCTTTTCGATGGCACGCTGGGTCGCCCGTTGCACGACCGGGCCGTCGGCCATCGGGTCGGAAAACGGCACGCCCAGTTCGATGACGTCGGCCCCGGCCTCGACCAGCGCATGCATGAGCGGAACGGTTGCCTGCGGTGAGGGATCGCCAGCCGTAACGTAGGGAATCAGTGCGGCACGCTTGCCCTTATTGGCAAACACGGTCGCAAGCCGATCTTGTTGATTCATGTTGATAACCTATTAAAGGGTAATACCGCTGAACTCGGCAACGGTATGCATGTCTTTATCGCCCCGGCCCGACAGATTGACCAGAATGACTTTATCTTTAGGCAGCGTCGGCGCCAGACGAACGGCATGCGCAATGGCGTGCGATGACTCGAGCGCGGGCATGATGCCTTCGGTGCGGCAGCACTTGTGAAACGCCGCCAGTGCCTCGGCATCGGTAACGCCTACATACTGCGCACGACCCGAATCTTTAAGCCAGGCATGTTCGGGGCCTACGCCCGGATAATCGAGACCCGCCGAAATAGAGTGGGTTTCTTGAATTTGGCCGTGCTGGTCTTGCAAAATATACGTACGATTGCCATGCAAAACGCCAACAACACCCGCATTCAATGAGGCCGAGTGGCGATCGGTATCGAGGCCTTCACCAGCGGCTTCGACACCTACCAGCGCTACTTCTGGGTAGTCGATATAAGGGTAAAAAATACCCATGGCGTTAGAACCGCCCCCTACCGACGCAACTACGTAGTCGGGTTGACGCCCGGTATTGACGGGCATTTGTTCAATGCACTCGGTGCCGATAACAGACTGAAAGTCGCGCACCATGGCAGGATACGGGTGCGGGCCGGCCACAGTGCCGATGCAGTAAAACGTGTTCTCGACGTTGGTGACCCAGTCGCGCATTGCCTCGTTCAGGGCATCTTTAAGCGTGCGCGAGCCAGATTCCACCGGGACGACAGTGGCCCCCAGCAGCTTCATGCGGTACACGTTCGACGCCTGCCGGCGCACGTCTTCGGCGCCCATATATACGACGCACTCGAGCCCGTAACGCGCGGCAACGGTTGCAGTGGCCACACCATGCTGTCCAGCGCCGGTTTCGGCGATGATACGAGGCTTACCCATGCGGCGCGCCAACATGATTTGGCCGATACAGTTATTGATTTTATGCGCACCGGTGTGATTGAGGTCTTCGCGTTTAAACCAGATTTGTGCCCCGCCCAGCTCTTCGGACCAGCGACGTGCGTGATACACAGGGCTGGGACGCCCGACAAAATGCTTAAGCTCGTACTCGAACTCTTGAAGAAATTCGGGATCGTTTTTGTATTTATCGTAGGCTGCCTTGAGCTCATCAAGTGCATGCACCAGGGTTTCGGCGACGAAAGAACCGCCAAAACGACCAAAATGACCCTGTTCATCAGGCAAGTTATACGGTTTCAAGTAAATACTCTCTGGTTGCGCAGGCGACCGGATTTGCCGCCAGCATTAAAGAATCAGGTCATTTTAACAGTGCCGACCCAGCCCCGCAGCGCACACCGCCCCTACGAACGGGTCGCTGTTACGCCCGACAACTCATTCAGTGCGGTAAGCGCTCGCGTTATCTGGTCGCCATTGCGCACCTCGATCGTAAAGACCATGTGAGCCAACGAGCGACGGCTTTGTGTATTAACGCTGACCACATTCAGTCGAAGCTTGCCAAACACATCGGTAAGGTCACGAAGCAAGCCCATGCGGTCGGGCGCATGAATGCTGATAGAAACCGGATACAACGCATCACCGGTCTCGCCCCAGTCGACGTCAATCAGCCGCTCCGGTTGCTTCATGGCCAATTCGGCATACGCTTTGCAGTCGGCGCGATGTATGGAAACGCCCCGCCCCCGGGTAATAAAACCCGCAATAACGTCGGGTGGCGCAGGCCGGCAACAACGGGCCAGTTGGGTCAGAAGCGCATCGACGCCCACCACCAGCACCCCCGATTTACCCGTGCGCACGACGTTATCGTTGCCCGCCGCATACGACACCATGCCCCGCTCGGGCAAGGATTCGGATGCCGAGCCCTGACCCGCCACGGGCTCACGAAAATGCTGATCGAGCGCACGCAGGCTGAACTCGTCTTTGGCGACAGACACATACATATCGTCGGCACGGGCGAACCCCAGCTGGTTGGCCAACTGCTCGAGATTGACTGCGGTTTTGCCCAACCGCTGCAGCTCTTTTTCGACCATGTTCTGGCCCTGGGCAATGCGCTCTTGCAACTCAATGGCATTGAACCAGGCCCTCACCTTCGACCGGGAGCGATTACTGGCCAAAAAACCCAACTGCGGGTTGAGCCAGTCGCGCGAGGGCCCGCCTGACTTAGCCGCAATAATTTCAACCGTTTGCCCTGTTTTCAGGCGCGTCAGCAAAGGCACCATCTGGCCATCAACCCGCGCCCCCCGGCAGCGATGCCCAAGGTCAGTGTGCAGATAGTAGGCAAAATCAACCGGCGTCGCGCCAGCAGGCAACTCTATGACGCGTGCTTGCGGGGTCATGACGTAAATGCGGTCGTCGAAAAGATTTTTTGCCGCTTGCGTCGCTTCGATGTCGCCCCACGCCAGCAGCTGACGCATCCAGGTAACTTTGCGATCGTAGTCGCCCGCAGCAACCTGCGTACCCCCCTTGCTGCCAGCCTCTTTGTACCGCCAATGCGCCGCCATACCGTACTCGGCGTACTCATGCATTTCGCGGGTACGAATCTGCACCTCGAACGTTTTTCCATCGGCATCCGTGACCACCGTATGCAATGACCGATAGCCGTTAGGCTTGGGCCGCGCGATGTAGTCATCGAACTCGTTGGACACAGGTGTCCACATGGCGTGCACTTGCGCCAGCACGGCGTAACACGCGCGCTCGTCTTGCACGATTACCCGCATGGCACGTAAATCGTAGAGCTGTGAGAACGCCAGGTTTTTATTACGCATCTTGTTCCAGATGCTGTAAATATGTTTTGGTCGTCCAGAAACTTCAGCGGGTATCCCGGCCTGGTCCAGCGCTGCCTGAAGTTCGGCAACGACACGCTCTATCATGGCCTCACGCTCGACGCGCTTATCTTCAAGTTGGCGCGCGATATCTTTATAAGTCTCGGGCTCCATAAACCGGAACGCGAGGTCTTCCATTTCCCATTTGACCTGCCAGATGCCCAGCCGATTGGCCAATGGCGTGTACAACGTCATGGTTTCGCGGGCAAATTCGGGCGGGCAAGGTGTTTTACTGGCGGCGTACCACCGCAGCGACTGCAACCGGGACGCCAGACGCAGCATGACGATGCGCAAGTCGGCTGCCATGGCCAGCAACATTTTTCGTTGCTTTTCTTTTTGGTCGACAGCCGCCTTGCCGGGGTCGGCGGCCTGAGCCGCCACGTAACCGAGCCGCAGCAACGCGCGTACGCCCTGCACCATGGTGGCGATTTCGGCGCCGAACGTTTTGGCGATAGGGTCTTTTTTAGGCGTCGGGTCGAATAAGGACTCATCGCGCACCACCGCCAGTACGGCACTGATACGGGTAGCGGCGTCGGCGCCCAACCCAGCCAGAATCAGCGCGACAGCCGCAGCGTGTGCATCTAATGGCTCACCGGTAAGGGCGAGCTGGCCTTGCAAAGGCGCTCGAACCCGGTCAACAGCCTTGGCAAGCTGCGCACGTTCGGCCTCGTCGAAGCCCTGGCTTGCGGCCTCGAACCAGACGGCATCAAAGGGTTGGGCCCAATCGGCGAACGGCGCGGTGTCTGACATAACCGTAGCGAGTTACTGCGGAATGGCAGCCTTGACGACAATTTCTACTTTGAGGTCGGGGTTGGCCAAACGGGCCTCGACCGTAGCCCGGGGCGGCGCATTGCCAGCAGGCACCCACGCATCCCAGGCCTGATTCATACCGTCGAACTCTTGCATATTGGCCATAAAAATCTGAGCCATCAAGATCTGTGTTTTGTCGGTACCGGCAGTGGCCAGCAGATCGTCGATGGCAGCAAGCACTTCTTGAGTTTGGCCGACAATGTCTTTGCTTGCATCGGTAGGCACTTGCCCTGCCAGATAGGCCACACCATTATGAACGGCTACTTCTGAAAGACGCTGACCGACTTTAAAACGCTTGATGGCGCTCATAGTTTCCTCTTGAAACAAGTAAGTGAAATAAACAGAAAAAGTATCAGGCCGGCGGCAACTGGAAAACCTGCCGCAAATAAGCCAGATAGGCGGGATCGTCGCACATGGTTTTTTGCGGCGAATCGGACACCTTGGCCACGGGCTGACCATTGCAGCGAACCATTTTCATGACGATCTGCAAAGGCTCGTGGCCCAGGTCATTGGTTAAGTTGGTACCAATACCGAACGATACCTTGCACCGCCCCGCAAAACGCTGAGCCAGCTCGATGGCACGCGGTATCGTGAGCGCATCGGAAAACACCAGCGTTTTTGTTCTCGGGTCGGCCCGGTTGGCCGTGTAATGCTCAAGCATGCGCTCGCCCCAAGAGAACGGGTCGCCAGAGTCGTGGCGAGCGCCATCGAAGAGCTTGCAAAAATACATGTCGAAGTCGCGCAGGAAAGCGTCCATCCCGTAGACGTCGGACAACGCAATCCCAAGGTCACCCCGATATTCTTTGGCCCAAACTTCAAGCGCAAAAACTTGAGAGTCGCGCAGCCTGGGGCCCAGCGCCTGGCAGGCCTGCAGATATTCGTGACCCATAGTGCCCAGCGGCGTCACATTGTGCTTCATGGCCATCATGACATTACTGGTGCCGGCAAAATGCACGCCCATTTCGGCTTTCATGGTCCGCACGACCTCTTCGTGCCACTGCTTTGAAAAGCGACGACGCGTGCCGTACTCGGCCACACGAAAATCGGCCAACGCCGGGTCGTCGGTAACCAGCTGCATCTTTTTTTGGAGCCGTTGACGCCCTTCTTCCCAGCCAGGTTCGGTGCAGGTATTACGGAAATACACCTCGTTGACAATGGCCAACACCGGAATCTCGAAGAGGATGGTGTGCAACCACGGGCCTTTGACAGAAATAGCGATTTCGCCGTCGACGTCTCCGGGGCCGATATGAATGCATTTTTCGGGCAGGTGGAACAAGCCCAGGAAGTCGACAAAGTCGCTTTTAATAAAGCGCAGACTACGCAAATAATCCAGCTCGGCGTCGGTGAACTTCAACTGACACAGTGCGTGTATTTCGGCCCTGATTTCGTCAAGGTAAGGCGCGAGGTTGATGTTGGGCGTACGACACTTGTAGCGATACTCGACCTGGGCCGCCGGAAACTGGTGCAACACTACCTGCATCATGGAAAACTTGTACAGATCGGTATCGAGCAAAGAGGTAATGATCATTCGGACAGCCGGCCGCCTTGGCAATTAAAGTGTGTACCCAATTATTGGGTAAAATGAACCCGGGAAACTTTTCCCCAATGTATCAAAAGTGAGCATTGTAATGTTTAACGGCCCGCAGGTTTAGCCTTGCGCCCTTAAACGTTGCCATGCTTGTGTGCTGGAGTATCCATGACCCACGTTGTCACCGAAAACTGTATCAAGTGCAAATACACCGACTGCGTCGATGTCTGTCCGGTCGATTGCTTTCGCGAAGGCCCCAATTTTCTGGTCATCGACCCCGACGAATGCATTGACTGCGCCGTCTGTGTGCCCGAGTGTCCTGCCAACGCTATTTTTGCCGAAGAAGACGTCCCTCAGGATCAGATGCGCTTTATCGCCATCAACGCCGAACTATCGCCGTCGTTCGGGCAAATTAGCCGCTCGAAAGGCGGGCTGCCAGACGCCGACCAATGGAATGGCGTGCCCGACAAAGAAAAGTACCTCGAACGCTAACGCATGACCGACAGCAAATACGCCAAGGTAACCGTACTGGGTCTGCGCGAATGGGTGCCAGGCAAGCTGCTGTCGTTTACCGTCAGCCGCCCAGAAGGCTTTAACTTCAAGGCCGGGCAATTTGCTCGCCTTGGTTTACCCCCCATCGACCAACCCGGTGCTGAGCCCTCGGTCTGGCGTGCTTACTCATTGGTCAATGGCCCCGATCAATCACCGCTCGAGTTCTACTCCATTGTGGTGCCGGGCGGCGAGTTCAGCCCCAGGCTTGCCGAACTGGCGGCCGGAGACACCCTCTACATTGATCGCACACTGTTCGGATTTCTGACCATCGACCGCTTCGAGCCAGGCGGCACCCTATGGCTGATCGCGACCGGTACAGGGTTATCGGCTTATTTATCTATGCTGAACGACCCGGCTACCTGGGCGGCCTTCGAACACATTATTTTGGTACATGGTGTACGCACCTGCCCCGAACTCGCTTACCGCGACGACATCGCACGGTGGCAGGCCCAGGCAGGTACGGCTCCGTTCACGGCGCGCTTTACCTATTTGCCCATCCCTACCCAAGACACGTTGCCGGGCATGCCACAGGCGCGTGTTACCACGCTCATCGACAACGGTCAGCTCGAAACACTGGCTGGGGTGAATCTCGACCCAGCCACAAATAAAATCATGCTGTGCGGCAACCCTGCAATGGTTACAGATGCACGCGCCCTGCTTAAAGAAAAGGGCTTCGCGGTCGGGCGTCGGGGCGTGCCGGGTAATCTGGCTGTCGAAAACTACTGGTAACCCCATAAAGGCTATAACTCCATGCTCTACGACTTGCACGAATTTCAGCGCGCTTTTTTAAACCCGCTGGCTGCGTTTACCGAGCACGGGTCCCAACTGTTTTCACACCCGTATAGCCCTTTAGCCTACACCCCTGTATCGCGCCAAATCGCGGCCAGCTATTCGTTGGTACACCGGCTGGGCAAAGAATACGAAAAGCCGGCCTGGGGCTTGCACACAACCAAAATCAATGGCCGTGATGTCGCTGTTCAAGATCGCGTTGTGTTGCACAAACCCTTTTGCAATCTAGTGCACTTCGAACGCGATACGCTTCGACCCAACGACCCGGTCGTATTGCTGGTCGCACCGCTATCGGGCCACCATGCCACCCTGCTGCGCGATACGGTCAAAGCCTTGCTGCCCAACCACAACATTTACGTCACCGACTGGGTTGACGCTCGCATGGTGCCGCTGCACGAAGGCCCGTTCCACTTAAACGACTATATCGCCTACATTCGCGAGTTCATGACGTTTTTGGGTGCAGGCTTGCATGTGGTTTCCGTCTGCCAGCCCACTGTGCCCGTATTGGCGGCCGTCTCCCTGATGGCCACCGACAACGCCCCCTGTCTGCCCAAAACCATGACGCTCATGGGCGGGCCAATCGACACCCGGCAGTCGCCTACCCAGGTAAACGAGCTGGCCACTAACAAGTCGCATGGCTGGTTTGCCAACAATTTAGTTCATCGCGTACCGGCCAAATACCCCGGCTTCGGGCGCCAGGTTTACCCCGGGTTTTTGCAACACGCGGGTTTCATCGCCATGAACCCAGACCGTCACGCGCAATCGCATTACGATTACTACCTTGATCTGATCAAGGGTGATAACAGCGACGCCGAAGCCCACCGGCGCTTTTACGACGAGTACAACGCTGTACTCGACCTGCCCGCCGAGTTTTACCTGGATACCATCGACGTCGTCTTCCAGCGCCACCTGTTGCCCCGTGGCGAGTGGTATGTTGACGGCCGGCGTGTCGACCCTGCCGCCATCAAAAACGTAGCGCTCTTTACTATCGAAGGCGAGCTTGACGACATCTCGGGCCAGGGCCAAACACGAGCGGCGCAAAACCTGTGCAGCAGTATCCCCAAAGGGCACAAGCAACATTACACCGCGCCCGGTTGCGGGCATTACGGTATTTTTTCGGGGCGGCGCTGGCGCGAAACTATCGCCCCCCAACTCGCAGACTTCATACGCATCCATGGCTGACGCTGTTTTACAGGGCCCCCAGAGCGCTGCTCTGGCGGACCAAATTGACGCCATACTGCCGCAAACGCAATGTACTCAATGCGGCTACGAAGGCTGCCGACCCTACGCTGAGGCATTAGCCACTGGAAATGAGGCCATCAATCGCTGCCCACCCGGTGGCGAGACCGGCATTGCAGCGCTGGCCCACCTGCTGAACCAGCCGGCGGTGCCGCTCGACCCCGATTGCGGTACACACACCGCCCTGATGCTGGCTGTCATTGACGAAGACCATTGCATCGGCTGTACGCTATGTCTGCAGGCCTGCCCCGTCGATGCGATTGTCGGCGCCAATAAAAAAATGCATACCGTCGTCCCCGACCTGTGCACAGGCTGCAAGCTCTGCATACCACCCTGCCCGGTCGACTGCATCCAGATGACGCCTGCCGGATACGACTGGACACCGCGACATGCGGCCACGGCACGCGAACGGCATAATCAACGTCAAACCCGCCTGAAGCGCAAGCACCCAGAAAGCCAGTCCCTGGCAGCGCGCACTCTTAGCAACAAAGCCGCGCTAACGTCGGCCGCCGAGAGCGACGCTCAAGCCCGCCAGGCCGCCATTGCACAGGCGCTGGCGCGCGCTCGTGAACGACGCCGTCAAAGCTCATGAACAAAGCCAAACGACACGAAATATTCAGCCGTTGGCAAGCGGCCAACCCTGCCCCTACCACCGAACTGAATTTCGACGACCCGTTTCAACTGCTTATTGCAGTCATGCTGTCGGCGCAGGCGACCGACAAGTCGGTCAATATTGCCACTGCCCGGTTCTTTCCTACCCATGGCACACCTCAGGGCATTCTGGCATTGGGGCTCGACGGCCTGACCGAACGCATAAAAACAATAGGCCTGTTCAAAACCAAGGCACGCAACGTTATCGAAACATGCCGCATCCTGATCGAACAACACCACGGTCAGGTGCCTGAAACGCGCGAGGCACTCGAGGCCCTGCCAGGCGTGGGTCGAAAAACAGCCAATGTTGTCCTTAATACCGCTTTCGGGCACCCGACCATCGCCGTTGACACACATATTTTCCGTGTCGCCAACCGCACGGGCATTGCGCCAGGAAAAACAGTACTAGAGGTCGAAAAGCGCTTGGAGCGCGTCATCCCAAAAGAGTTTCTGGTGGATTCGCACCACTGGATTCTATTGCACGGCCGCTACATATGCGTGGCCCGAAAGCCTAAATGCCCGCAATGCGGCATTGCCGACTTGTGCGAATACAAGCAAAAAACAAATCCGTACTGACCCTGTCGGGGATTTCCATGTCATGAGAAACCCCCATAGCCAACTGTGCCGGTAAAACACATACTTTAACTGGGCGCTGTAGGGCCTGACACTCAAAACCACGCACAATAAAAAGGGGGGAAACCTTGGCTCACCCCGCTCTCGAAATCAGCCAGCTTAATGCTTGGTACGATCAAATCCACGTACTGCGCGGGGTCAACCTGACCGTCAACGCAGGGCAAGTAGTGTGCCTTCTGGGTAACCCAGGTTCCGGCCGCACCACCGTCTTGCGCGCCATTCTGGGGCTAACAGGGCCCCGCAGTGGTTCCATACGCATCAATGGCACCGAATCCATCCATATGCCAGCCAGCCAAATCCGTCACTTGGGTCTGAGCTACTGCCCCGAAGAACACGCCCTCGTTGACGAACTGAGCTGTGAAGAAAACCTTTTACTCCCTGTCGAAGGCGAATCAACACTGGGTGGCGGGATGTCGCTGGCCGACATCTACGATATTTTCCCTGCCTTCAAGCCATTTCAGCACCAGCCCATCGCGCACCTTTCTACACCCGAACGCCAGTTGCTGGCCGTTGCCCGGGCCCTGCGGCTAGGCACCAATGTATTGCTGCTCGACGAAATCCACGACTGCCTTAACCCGGTCATTGCGTCGGCGATGCACCGCGCCTTATCGATGCTTAAAGCGCAGCACTACACTATTGTCATGGCCGGCGAAACTCCCGGTGCTGCGGCCAGTATTGCCGACCATTATTACGTCATAAAAAACGGCATTCTTGCCGATGACTATGTGTCGAGCGCCGGTTGGGCCGACGGTACCCCGCAAGTGGTACAAACCGGCTGGCGCGCCGGCTAAAAAAAACCTGCTTGTCACACTGAGCAACAAGCAGGTTTGATCGGGTTGCATACAGCCTTTGTGCCCAACACCTAGGGTGCTGGGCGACAGGGCTGGAAATCGCGCACTCAGGCTTCTTCGGCCTCTTTCTTGTTACCCAAACCCAGGTAACTTTCGATAACGCGTGGGTTATCAGCCAGATCTTTGGCCGGGCCCTCGAGGACGATATCGCCAGTTTCGAGCACATACCCATAGTCGGCAACTTGCAGTGCTGCACGGGCATTTTGCTCGACCAACAAAATAGAGACCCCAGTACGACGCAGTCGGGCGATGATGTGAAAAATTTCACGTACGATGCGTGGCGCCAGGCCCAGGCTGGGCTCGTCGAGCATCAGCAGCTGCGGCTGTGCCATTAAGGCTCGTCCAACGGCCAGCATCTGACGCTCGCCCCCTGACAACGTTCCCGCTTCTTGGGTGCGGCGCTCACGTAAGCGCGGAAACAACTCGAAAACTTCTTCGATCTTGTCTCGCCAGCCTGCAACACCTGCACGATACAAACGAAAACCACCCAACAACAGGTTGTCTTCGACCGACATGCTGCCGAACAATTCGCGCGACTCGGGGACCAGGCACAGCCCACCCGCCACGCGCTGTTCGACCTGCCAGCTTGAAATGTCTTGGCCAAGGTAGCTGACCTGGCCCGAGCTATGCCCGTTGGCGGGCAAAGAGCCCATGATGGAGTTAAGCAAGGTCGACTTGCCAGCACCGTTACCACCAATAACCGTCACAATACTGCCTGGCGCCACCTGAATATTGGCACCGCTTAGTGCTGTGACCTTGCCATATTGCGTTACCAGGCCATTAACCTGCAAAACTGCTTTTTCTGTTGTCGTCATGCTGTTCCCCCGGCGGCTGCAGGCGACGGGGCGGCTGCGTCTTCGCCGTCAATATCAAGATCATCGTCAATACCACCCAGGTACGCTTCGAGTACGGCCGGGTTGGTTTGCACTTCGGATGGCAGACCTTCTGCAATCTTGGTACCGAAGTCCATAACCACCAGGTGGTCGGTAAGGTTCATGACGAAATCCATGTCGTGCTCTACCAGCAAGATGCTCATACCTTCTTGACGGAGTTGATCAAGCACTTTGGCCAGTTCCTGCTTTTCTTTGTAGCGCAAACCTGCGGCAGGCTCGTCGAGCAGCAGCAAAACGGGGTCGGCGGCCAAGGCGCGGGCAATTTCAAGAATACGTTGTTGCCCCAGTGCCAGATTACCGGCCTGCTCGTAGAGATAGTCGCCCAGACCAACGCGATGCAACTGCTTGGCAGCTTCGTGCAGGAGCTCGGCCTCGCTGCGACGGTCGGTGTGCAGCGTCGCGGAAACCACGCCAACATCGCGGCGCAAATGCGCACCAATGGCTACGTTTTCGAGCACTGTCATGGTGGGCAGCAACTGCACGTGCTGAAAGGTACGACCGACACCCAACTTGGCGATTTCACGCGAAGGAAGTTTGTCGAGGCGATTACCCAGGAACTCGACACGGCCACTGGTGGCAGGCAACACCCCGGTAATCAGGTTGAACGTTGTACTTTTACCCGCACCGTTGGGGCCAATAAGACCCATGATTTCGCCGGCCTTGAGCTTGAAGCTGATGTTGTTGACAGCCACCAGACCACCGAACTCTTTACGGGCGTTTTCGACCTCGAGCACCAGCGTGCCGACCTCGGGGCGCGCGCGACGCGGCAGTTCGGCCGCTTCGGGTGGCGGGGGCAGCTTGCGCTGAGTCGTTTGGCCTGTCACCGTGCGCCATACCGACGCCAGCATGGGCCAGACGCCATCGCGGGCGTACTGCAATACCAGCACCATAAGAATACCGAACACCACCAGTTCGAAGTTGGCGGTTGTGTGGATAATCGCCGGCAACACGTTCTGGATTTGGTCTTTGAGCGTCAGGATAAGGCTGGAACCGACAACTGCGCCCCAAACACTGCTGCTACCCCCGACAACCGCCATAAACAGGTATTCGATGCCGTAGTTAAGACCGAACGGGCTGGGGCTGACGGCGCGCTGCATGTGGGCATACAACCAGCCCGACACGCATGACAGCAAGGCCGCATATACAAAAATAATAATTTTGTAATTGGCCATGTTGATGCCGAAGGACTCGGCCATGACCGACCCACTTTTGAGCGCACGAATGGCACGACCGGGACGCGAATGAAGCAGATTGTGCGTAGCCCACAGCGACAACAGGACCGCTACCCAGATCAGGTAGAAGATCTCGCGGCCACTGGACAGGCTCATGCCAAAGAAATTAATGGCCTGAATACCTGCAATACCGTCGTACTGCCCAAGCATTTCGAGGTTACCGAACAGGTAAAACAAAGAAAGGCTCCAGGCAATAGTGCCAAGTGGCAAATAGTGGCCCGACAGGCGCAGCGTGATAGCCCCCAAGAAATAGGCGACCAACAGGGTAAGCACCAGACCAAACAGCAAAGCCAGCCAGGGCGACCAGGCCATAGCCGTGGTCAGATACGCCGTGGAGTATGCCCCCAAACCAACGAATGCCGCCTGACCAAACGATGTCAGACCACCAACGCCGGTGAGCAGCACAAGCCCCAGAACCACCAGCGAAGCCAGGCCAATGTAGTTGAGTTGGGTAATCCAGAATTCTGGCGTAGACCCCATAAGCGGCAATACCGCCAGAACAACAATAAAAACAGCAAGAATAAGTCGATTCATGGCGTCACTCCTCGTCATCGTGATGGCTGGCGGAGCCAAACGAACGCCACAACAACACTGGAATAATCAGCGTAAACACAATTACCTCTTTGTAGGCACTGGCCCAGAAGGACGAAAATGCCTCGAGAATCCCGACAAACAATGCACCGAGGGCAGCCAACGGATAGCTGACCAACCCGCCTACGATGGCGGCAACGAAGCCCTTGAGGCCGATAAGGAAGCCGGTGTCGTAGTAAATGGTGGTGACCGGTGAAATCAGCATGCCCGACAGCGCGCCAATAGCTGCAGCCAGCGTAAAGGTGAGGCTGCCCGACATATTGGTGCTGATACCCACCAGGCGCGCGCCACGGCGGTTAACGGCGGTAGCACGCAAAGCGCGACCGTACAACGTTTTGCCAAAGAAGAGCCAGAGGGCGATGATCAGTATTGCGCAGGTTGCCAATACAAAGAATGTCTGTGCAGACCAGATGACTGCGCCAAACTGGATTTCGCCTTCCATGAACGGCGGCGTGCGCCAACCCTCGGCACCGAAGAACACCAGCCCCAGACCCAGCAGGGCAAAGTGAACCGCCACCGAAATGATGAGCAAAACCAACACGCTGGCCTCGGCCACGGGCTGATAGGCCAAACGGTAGATCATGGGCCCCAAAGGGATGACCAGGGCGAGCGCGAAAACCACGCTAAGCCACAGCGGCGTGTTTTCACTAACCACATAGGGAGCCAGCAAGTACAACGCAACGGGCAGCACCAGCGTACCCAGTGCCGCCTTGGGCAAACGCTTCCAGTCGTTACGACGGACAGCAGAAAACAGTTCGAGGGCGAATGTAGCAACACCGACAATAAGCAGCAAAGCTACCGTACCGGGAATTTGGCCGTTGACCATGAACGCCAGCGTAAGCGCGCCATAGGCGACGAATTCGCCCTGAGGAATGAAAACGACCCGCGTGACCAGGAAGACCAACACCAGGGCAAGCCCTAACAGCGCATAGACTGCACCGTTAAGCACGCCGTCCTGGAGCAAAATGAAAAAGATTGTTGAGTCCATCTATCGAAACACCAATAAATATAAAGATGGGGAACGCCGGACGCGCATCCCGAAGGCCAGAAATGGCGAAAATGGATCAGCGCATCGGGAAAACATCTAAGTGCATTTTGACTCCTCGTATTAGTAGATTTATAGCGAGCGCGATTGTTAACCGGCCGACTTTTTGGACTTAAACAAACAGCCGCAAAGTTAACATAGATTGGGGGGTGTGGAATCTAGGGGATTCCCTGCATAAATCGACTTATTGTTCGACTTTAAACCACCAAAATACCGAGCCGTAAAACGCCGGAATCTTTGCTCTGAAGGAACCAAAATCAATCAGGAAAGTCGATTAACATTGCGGGTTGAGAAATTACAGACATTCGCGCATTCGAAGGAAAGCAGCATGGATAAAGTCATCAAAACAGAGGCCGAGTGGCAGGCGCAACTCAGCCCGGAAGCGTTCTATGTCACGCGCCAGAAAGGTACCGAGCGAGCATTTACAGGACAGTACTGGAACACCACCCAAGTCGGCACGTATCGATGCGTGTGTTGCGACACAGCCTTATTCAGGTCCGATACAAAATTTGACGCAGGTTGCGGCTGGCCCAGTTACTTCGAACCCATCGACAACGACCTTATCCGCGAAGAGCAAGACACCAGCCATGGCATGATTCGTACCGAGGTCATGTGCGCAGTATGCGATGCCCATCTGGGCCACGTGTTTCCCGACGGCCCACCCCCTACCGGTCTGCGCTACTGCATCAACTCGCTGTCACTTTCTTTTGAGCCCGAGGCATGAAGAAATTTCTGTTCGACCTTTTCCCCCTGATCCTGTTTTTTGTCGCCTTCAGGCTGGCCGACAGCATGTATGTCGCCACTGCAGTGGCCATCGCAGCCAGTGTTGCCCAGTTTGTATGGCTCAAGGCCACTAAAAAAACCATCGAAGCCACCCACTGGATCAACCTGACCGTCATCGTGTTGTTTGGCGGTGCCACCCTGGTCTTGCAAAACGACGCCTTCATCAAATGGAAGCCCACGGTGCTGTACTGGATTTTCGCGGTTATCTTGCTGGCCGGAAAATGGTTGTTTGGTCGTAACTTGCTACAAAA
This sequence comes from Pusillimonas sp. NJUB218, assembly GCF_003788685.1. Lineage (NCBI taxonomy): Bacteria > Pseudomonadati > Pseudomonadota > Betaproteobacteria > Burkholderiales > Alcaligenaceae > Pusillimonas > Pusillimonas sp. NJUB218. The sequence goes on along the minus strand of NZ_NQMK01000008.1, from coordinate 100,529 downwards.
AGTAATGGGTACCCAAATTGAACTTCCTGCCAACATATGGGACAAAATGAACTACAGCTGGTCTGCATTCTTTATTGCATCCGGCGCACTGAACCTGTATGTTGCGTTCTCAGGCCAATTTACCGAATCGCAATGGGTCAATTTCAAGGTGTTCGGTCTCATGGCGCTTTTGCTTGTGTTTGTCGTGGCTCAATCCATCTGGCTCAGCCGTCACATCAAAGATAGCTCCGACCCCTCCTGAACCCTTTTATTTCGCTCAAATGAACAAAGAACGTATCGATCTGGTTCACGCCCGCCTTCAGGCCCTCGAACCCAGCCAACTCGAAATCATCGACGAGTCGCACTTGCATGCCGGCCATGCCGGCAGCCAATCGGGGGCCAGCCATTTACGCGTCATTATCGCTTCGCCACAGTTCCAGGGGTTACGCGCCTTGCAACGTCATCGCCTCGTGTATGATCAAGTCAGCGACCTCATCCCTTTTCCAATTCACGCTTTGGCCATCGTGGCCAACACAAACTAAACGCTCAAGGAAGTTTATGAAGAAGCTCGTCATGTTCGCAGCCGCCTGCGCAATTTCTGTTCCCGTTTACGCACAGAATGTCGCAACGGTTAACGGCAAGCCCCTCACACAGGCACAAATTGACCAATTCGTTACCTTGTTGGTCGGCCAGGGCGCCCAAGATACCCCGCAGTTGCGCGAACAGGTCAAACAAGAAATGATCGGACGTATGGTTGCCGTTCAGGCCGCCGAACGCGCACGCGTCGATCGCAAAGAAGACGTCAAGCAAGAACTTGAAATGGCGCGCCAAAGCATTCTGGTTCGCGCCCTGATGGAAGACTACCTGAAGAAAAATCCGGTCACCGACCAAGAAGTTCAGGCAGAGTACAACGAAATCAAAAAGGCCCAGGCCGATGCCAAAGAATTCAAAGTCAGTCATATTCTGGTCGCTGACGAAAGCAAAGCCAAAGAACTGACCCAAAAAATCAAAGCCAACGAAATCAGCTTCGAAGATGCTGCCAAGGCCGACTCAATCGACCCAGGCAGCGCCAAAGAAGGCGGCTCGCTGGGTTGGGCACAGGCCAGCAACTACGTGCCTGAGTTTGCCGAAGCCGTCGAACGCCTGAAAAACGGCGAAATGACGGCCGAACCCGTCAAGTCGCAATTTGGCTGGCACATTGTGCGTGTCGACGACTCTCGCGCCGTTAGCTTCCCCGAGCTGGCCGAAGTCAAGCCACAACTCGAAGAGATGATGCGCCAGGAAAAACTGGCCCAGTACCAAAAAGACCTGATGGACCAGGCCAAAATCCAGTAACCTCCGGGTCAAGGTCAAAAAAAGCCGCCCCCTTAACAGGGGCGGCTTTTTTACATGGGTAACTTCTTGGCAAGGGCTAGTTTTTTATCCGGCATTCAGCATATTGATCAGCTGAGTCTCGTCGATAATTGTCACGCCCAGCTCGGCCGCCTTGGCCAGCTTGCTGCCCGCTTCGGCCCCAGCCACCACATAGGCCGTCTTTTTCGACACCGACCCGCTCACTTTGCCGCCCGCTGCCATAATCATGCGGGTCGCCTCATCGCGTGTCAGGGTAGGCAAAGTGCCTGTCAGAACCAGTGTTTTACCCGACAACAATTGCTGGACCGGCTCGGCGTCAGCCTGAGCATGCACGCCCGCCTGCTCAAGAGCATCGATAACCTCGCGGTTATGGGCTTCCGCGAAAAACTCAAGGATAGCCTGGGCCACAACCGGGCCCACGTCAGGCACAGAAAGCAATGCGGCCTCGTCGGCCAGCATGACTGCCCGCAACGCGCCAAAATGACGCGCCAAGTCGCGCGCCGTAGTTTCGCCGACATGACGTATACCCAAGGCAAACAACAACCGCCCCAAAGATGGCGTACGCGCTTTTTCTATCGCGGCAACCAGGTTTTCGGCAGACTTTCGGCCCATACGTTCGAACAACAACAAGTCTTCGACGCGCAACGAGAACAAGTCGGCCAGCGACTTGACCCTGCCCGAATCAACCAGTTGCTCAACCAGTTTTTCGCCCAAGCCTTCAATATCGAGCGCCTTGCGCCCGGCCGCATGCAACAAACTTTGCTTACGCTGAGCCGCACAAAACAAACCACCGGTGCAGCGCGAAATGGCTTCACCGTCGGACCGATGCACCGCCGAACCGCACACAGGACACTGCGTGGGCATCTGGAATATCGAAGTCGCGTCAGGCCGAAGATCGATAACCGGGCCGACAATTTCGGGGATGACATCACCGGCACGACGCACAATCACGGTATCGCCAATACGCACATCTTTGCGCCGGATTTCGTCTTCGTTGTGCAGTGTTGCGTTGGTGACCGTTACGCCGCCCACAAACACCGGCTTTAAACGCGCGACGGGCGTAATCGCACCAGTGCGGCCCACCTGAATATCGATGCCCAGCAATGTGGTGGTTTCTTCTTGGGCCGGAAACTTATGAGCCAAGGCGAAACGCGGGGCTCGCGCCACAAAGCCAAGGACGCTATGGGCCTGGAGACTGTTAACTTTGTAGACCACCCCGTCGATATCAAACGGCAGGCCAGGTCGCCGGGCCCCTACGTCTTTGTAGAACGCCAATAACCCGTCGGCACCCTTTACTACGGCACGATCGGGGCTGACTGGCAACCCCAGCGTCTGAAACCAATCGAGCATACCGGACTGCGTCTGCCTTCCCTCGGTAGAAAGCTCACCCCAGCCATAGGCATAAAAACGCAGCGGGCGCCGCGCCGCGATACGCGGATCGAGCTGACGCAAACTACCTGCGGCCGCGTTCCGGGGATTCACGAAAATTTTGTCGCCGCGCGCTTGCTGCTCGCGATTGAGGCGTTCGAAATCTTGAGTATTAATAAATACTTCGCCACGTACTTCAAGTATGTCGGGCGCATCGCCGTGCAGCTTGAGCGGCACCGAACGCAGCGTACGAATATTGTGGGTAACGTCCTCACCCTGAAGCCCGTCCCCCCGGGTAGCTGCCTGCACCAGGCGCCCTTTTTCGTAGCGCAATGACACGGCTAAACCGTCGAACTTGTACTCGGCTTGATATTCGACCTGTCCGCCGATGGGCAACAGACCGCTGTCGCGCAACGCATCGGCAACCCGGCGATCGAAGGCCTGAATGGCCTCGTCATCGAAGCCGTTGTCGAGCGACAGCATGGGCACCGCATGACGTACCGTAGCAAATGCGGCCATTGGCGCCGAGCCGACCCGCTGGGAAGGTGATTCGGGGGTTACCAATTGCGGGTACTGCGCCTCGAGGGCTTGCAGTTGTGCCATCAGCCGATCATATTCGGCATCGGATACCACCGGCGCGTCTTGCGCGTAATACCGAATGTTGTGCTGATTGATTTCTTGTCGCAGGGCGTCGACCTGCTGCTGTACCTGGGCAGGCACCAAAGAAGTCGATGTCACGAGAACAACCTTGCTGTGCGCTCAGAGCCAGGAGCGAAACCTGCCTGCGTCAATTGGGCATACATGGCGGCGAGTTGCTTGTCGATGGTAGCATCCGAAGCCTCCGAAACCGGACGTCCCTGATCATCGACCAGCACCGCATCAAGACGCTGCGCCAGATCTCGACCAACACTGGCCATCCGGCTGAAAGCCTGTGCATCGGCCGGGCTATTTGGAAGATCGAGCAGCAGGTCGAGGCGACCGACACGATCGCCCAGGAAAGCCGACACGGGCGAGCCGTCGAACATAAGCGTGAACCGGGCTGCACCTGATTCGGCGACCCAGGCCATATGCGCGCCAACCCGGGCAAAGCCGGCCTCGATGACGGTGTCGCGCACGCTTGCTACCTGCGCAGGCGACGGCAACTGCAGGGCCAGCCCCACCTGGGCATCAAGCCCCGCACACATTGCGTCTAAGGCAGCGGCCTGAGCCACAACATCGTCCTGCTCTGGACCCTCGACTGCACCGTCGAATTTTTCGGCCAGCGCTTGGGCCGCCGTCCAGAGCTGCGACCATTCGATATCGGTCATGGGACCACTACGGTTGGCCAGCAGTACGGCAATCTGCAACGAAGCGCACGCTTCGCCCGCAGGCAACCCGGCACAATGCGTGCCATCGGGCAATTCTGAGAAATAACGCAACGGACGTACGTCAGCCGGAATAAGTGCCTTGGCAGCCTCGGCCAGGTCACCTGACTGAACCGGCTGCGTGAAAACAATATCAATCACCGCCTCGCAGACAGCGTCGACCTCGTCGGGCTCGGTCGCAACATCGCGGCGCGTGTGAGAGACTTCGTGACTCACCCCCGCAACGCCATCGGTCAGACCGGGCTCTTTGCGACCGACCACAGGTGGTAACCCGCCCAGCAACGGATCTTCTTCTGTTTGAGGAAACTGGGCTTGCATGCGTTTGCGCACGCTACGATCTTGCCACCAATTGTAGGCCAGCACGGCCAAAACGATCACAACACCCAGGGCAATTAACCCAATCTGAAAATCACTCATGCCATTTCCGCTTAGCGGCCCCTGATTCCTGTCATAGTCATACCTGAGCCAACTGCATGGCCGACTCGATATCGACTGCCACGATGCGTGATACACCCTGCTCTGGCATGGTAACCCCAATCAACTGCTTGGCCATCTGCATCGCGATTTTGTTGTGAGAAATAAATAAAAACTGTGTCTGGTCGCTCATGCTGCTCACCAGCTTTGCATAACGCTCGGTATTGGCATCGTCGAGTGGCGCATCGACTTCGTCCAGCAAACAAAACGGCGCCGGATTTAACTTGAACAACGCAAACACCAACGCTGTCGCCGTAAGCGCCTTCTCGCCCCCAGAGAGCAGATGAATTGTGCTGTTACGCTTGCCGGGCGGCTGTGCCATGACCTGCACACCCGCATCAAGAATTTCATCACCCGTAATAATAAGCCGGGCTTCACCGCCGCCAAAAAGGCGGGGAAACAACTCGCCAAAATGGTGATTGACCGTATCGAACGTACTCTGAAGCAATTCGCGGGTTTCTTTGTCGATTCTACGAATGGCGTCTTCAAGTGTCTCGATGGCACGGCATAAATCGGCGTGCTGGGCATCGAGATAATCTTTACGCTGACGCGCCTGATTCAGTTCGTCGAGTGCGGCCAGATTCACCGCCCCCAGCGCGTCGACTTCTCGAGAAATTCGCTGAACCTCGGACTGCAGCCACCCGACGCGCTGCCAGGTTTCGGGCTGCGTGGCCAGAAAGCGCCGCAACTCGTCTCGATCAACCTGCTGTGCATCGAGCTGCTCGGAATACTGTTCAACGGTCAGCCGGGCCGCCTGCTCTTGCAATTGCAACTCGGTAATCCGCGACCGCAAGGGTTCGAGCAAACGTTCGTTCGCCAGACGCTGCTCATCGGCTTCGCGCAAGGCCGCCGCCAGGTTATCCATTTCGATACGCGCCTGAGCCAGATCATCTTCGCAGGCGGCCCGGGTCTCGAGAGCGTCTTGCAGGCCGGCCTCGGCGGCCGACGCGTCAAGCTCAAACAACTCGCCCTGCAGTGACTCAAGCTCGTCGATAGCGCGTCGCGACTGCGCTTGTGCCAACTCGAGGTTGCGTTGAAGGTCGGCCAAGCGCGACTGTAATGCCCGCGCCGAAAATTGCGACTCTTGTACACGCCGTTCCAGGTCACGTACCGCAGTGCGCGCTGTCTCAGCCTCTTGAGCAAGGCGCTCGCCCGACATCTCGGCGTCAGCAAACTGTGTTTGCAAATCGGCCAGCTCAAGATCAAGCGTTTCGAAACGGGCCTCGGCCTCTTCGCGCGAAGCCGCCAGCGTCTCAAGCTCGGCGTCGATTTCGGCTTGCTCTTCGTGAATACGGCCAGCCCGTTGACTGGACTGCTCGGCCTGCTGATGCAGCCTCGAATAGGTCAACTGCACATCATGTGTTCGACGCGTCAATTCGGCCACACGCGTACGCGCCGGCGCCATGGCTTGCGACACGCTTTGCCAGGCGGCTTCTGCACGCGCGACCGCCGACAACGCCTGATCAGCAATCAATTGCTGGGCCTTGATCTCGCGTTGCAGGTTTTCAATTTCTTGCTGGCGCGCCAGCATTCCAGCCTGTTCTGAGTCGGGGGCATAAAAGCGGACACTATGCGCATCGATGAGATGCCCTTCTTTGACCACAAAAACCCCGCCGGGCGGCAAGACGTTTCGGTGCGCAAGCGCCTGGTTCAGATCATCGACACGAAAAACACCCGTCAACCAACCGTCCAGCAAGGTCCGCAGGTCGGGATCAACCGTCTTCAACAAGGCAGTGAGCGGTTGCAGCCCTTGCGGCACAACCGGCGACGGCGCGGCCACCGGACGTTGATAAAACGCCAGACGCGCCGGGGGGGGATCCTGGGCAAAAGCCCTGGCATGTTCGATATGCCGAATTTCAAGGCCTGCCAGGCACTCTTGCAGCACCGCCTCAAGGGCAGCCTCCCAACCAGGCTCGATATGCAGCTTTTGCCATAACCTGCCCAAACCGGTCAGCTCGTGCTTTTCGAGCCAGGGCTGCAATGTGCCGCGCTTCTGGACATCTTCTTGCAACTTGACCAAGGCTGCGAACCGGGCTTCAAGACGCGAAACATTCGAAGACTCGGCGCGAGCCGCTTCCTGGGCCCGCTGACGACGATCATCGAGATCGGGTAATTGTCCTTCAAGTTCAAGCACCTGAGCCTGCGCCTCTTCAAGCTGGGCTTGGAGCATATCCAGCTCGCCGCGCAACCGGTCGAGCTCGCCGGCATCGGGCACATTCATGTCGCGCAGCTCGTTGGTCAAGCGCTCTCGTCGTATGCGCAATGCCTCGATCTGGCGCGCAGCATCGGCCTGAGTTTGCGCCACCAGCGCCAGATTCTGCTCGACCCTGGACAGCACCTGGCGCATCTCGTCGCGCGACGCCCCCGCTGCACGCACCCGCGCATCAATGTCGGGCAGACGTTCTGTAGCAGTTTCGGCCTGCGCTTGCAAAACCTCGGTTTGCGCGTTCAAGGTCTCAACCTCTTCGTGCGTCTCTTCGATTTGCCCCGCGCAGTGCGCTGCTTGATCTTGCCATTCTTGTTGCTGCGCCTGAAGCTGGGCGCGACGGGCCTGAACCCTAGAGCGGGAATCCACGACATGCCGGATTTCGGCTTCGAGGCGACTGACCAGGGCACCTGCCTCGTAGAGTTTGCCCTGCGCGGTGTGCACGCGGTCACTGGCCTGATAGTGCGCCTGACGACGCGACTCGAGATCAGCTTCAGTTCGACGCAGCCCGGCAATCGCGCCCTCAAGTTCGGTTTGCGCTTGTTCTATGGCGACAAAACGCGCCTTCTGGTCGCCTCTTGCCGCTTCTTCACGCAGCAACCAGAGCACTCGTTGCTTTTGCTCGCCGTCGGACTGCAACCCTCGATATCGCGCGGCCACCTGTGCCTGTCCTTCGAGTTTCTCGAGTTGAGTGTCGAGTTCACGAAGAATGTCTTCAAGGCGTGTCAGATTTTCGCGCGTATCGGACAGCCGGTTCTCGGTCTCGCGACGACGCTCTTTGTAGCGTGAAACACCGGCCGCCTCTTCGAGATAAACCCGCAATTCGTCAGGCTTGGCCTCGATGAGGCGATTGATCATGCCCTGACCAATAATGGCGTAGCCCCTTGACCCAAGCCCGGTGCCAAGAAAAATATCGTGAATGTCACGACGACGGACCTGCTGATTATTAATGTAGTAGCTGCTCGTGCCGTCGCGCGTCAGGACGCGGCGTACCGCAATTTCGGCGTACGTGCTCCATTGCCCCACCGCCCGGCCGTCGGCGTTGTCAAACACCAGTTCTACCGAAGCGCGCGCCGCCTGCTTACGCTGGCCAGACCCATTAAAAATAACGTCTTGCATCGACTCGCCGCGCAGCTCGGAGGCACGGGTTTCACCCAACACCCAACGCACGGCATCGATAATATTTGACTTGCCACAGCCGTTCGGACCCACCACACCGACCAATTGACTGGGTGTGGGTATGACGGTAGGTTCGACAAACGACTTAAAGCCGGCAAGTTTGATTTGTGAAAGACGCACGATGGACGAATCGGGGGCTGCGGCGACAGCAAAATTTTAACGCCTAATAATACCCCAGCCCTGCATTGTTCAAGCTGAAGCTATACTTCAAATCTTGTTGCCTTTGGCAAACCTTAAAAATTCCTTAAAATTAGTCCGCCACTTTTTTTTCAACCCCCCTTTCACCGAGAACCAACTTGAAAAAAGGCTTTTATCTGGTCATGACAGCCCAGGCGTTATCGTCTCTGGCCGACAACGCCCTGCTCATTGCAGCCATCGCGCTTATTGCCGACCTGCAAGGTCCTGATTGGATGGCGCCCATGATGAAATGGTGGTTTGCACTGGCTTATGTCGTGCTGGCGGCGTTTGTCGGCGCATTTGCCGACGCCTTCCCAAAAGGGAAGGTCATGTTCGCCACCAACGCCGTCAAGCTGGCGGGGTGTCTACTCATGTTCAGCTACCAAAGCCTGGGGTTCGAGACCACTGGGCAACTGGGGTTGATTTTCGCTGCCTACACGCTGGTAGGCATAGGCGCAGCGGCCTACTCTCCGGCTAAGTACGGCATCGTGACCGAAATGTTGCCGCCCGACCAGCTCGTCAAAGGCAACAGCTGGATCGAGGGCCTGACTGTCCTATCCATTATTTTTGGTACGGTACTGGGCGGCGTGCTGATCAACCCGCATGTATCCGAAATGCTGCTCAGCCATGCCTGGATCAGCGCGGTGGTCAACACACGTGCCGAAGCCGCCATTTTTATCATCGGCTTCATCTATTTGCTGGCAGCAAGCTGCAACTTGCTTATTCCAAGCACTAATGTCAGCTACCCCAAACAACAAACCAACCCTGTCAAGCTGGTGCGAGAATTCAGCTATTACGTCAAAACCCTCTGGGGCGACAAACTCGGGCAAATTTCGCTGGCGGTTACCACACTGTTCTGGGGCGCCGGGGCAACGCTGCAGCTAATTCTCATCGAATGGGGCGCGCAGCACTTAGGCTACCGGCTAGACCAGGCTTCTATCTTGATGGGGGTCGCCGCAGTGGGCACCATTGTCGGGGCCGTACTTGCCGGGCGTGTGCCACTTAAAAAAGCCCTGTGCGTTTTGCCTTTGGGCGTCGTCATGGGCTTTACCGTATTGCTTATGCCCCTGGTATACGAGCCCTGGGCTGTCTATACCCTGCTCATGCTAATTGGCGGGTTAAGCGGTTTCTTTGTGGTGCCTATGAACGCCATGCTGCAACATCGTGGCCACGTATTGCTGTCGGCGGGCCATTCTATTGCAGTACAAAACTTCAACGAGCAATTAAATATCTTGTTGATGCTGGCTACGTACAGCCTGATGCTCTGGCTGAAGCTGCCCATCAACATCATTATCATCATCTTCGGCTTGCTGGTTGCCAGCCTGATGGCCGTGTTTATCCGCTGGAACCGCTTAAACCACCAGCGTGACGCGTCATTACAAGATCAAATCGGCCAACACGGCCACGGGCAGGCGCTGCACTAGGCTGCCAGGGCCGCCCGCGCAAGGTGCAAGTCTTGCCAGGCGGCCGCCTTATATTGGCCCCGCAACAACAGCGACGCTGGGTGGTGCGTTACCACCATAGGGATATCTACCCCACGGTCGGTATAACGATGCACTTGCCCCCGCAACTGATCGAGACTGGCCCGCTGCCCGACCAACGCTTGGGCCGCCTGCCACCCCAGCACCAGCAAACCACTGGGTCGAACCAATGCAATTTGTTGCTGCAAATAGGGCAAACAAGCCTGAATTTCGTCGGCGCGGGGCGTACGACCACCTTTTGGACGGCATTTAAGCAAATTGGTATAAAACACCGACGCCTGCGGAAGAATACCTGCAGCCGCAAGCATGGTACTTAAAAGCTCGCCCGCCTTACCCTGAAACGGCAGCCCAAGGTGATCATCGTGATCGCCAGGCGCCTCGCCGATAATCATCCAGTGGGGCGCACTGGTCTGACCGTCACCAAACACCGTTTGATGACGGCCTGCATGCAAGCCACAGGCCTGACAGCCCGCCACAGTTTGAGCCAGCAGCGCAAGGTCGGCGGGCAGATCAACCCGCCGCACCGGCTGCACGGGGCTAGCGTCAACAGGCTGAGTAGCCGCCAGCTTTTGCGCCACCGATTGCACCGGCGCCCGATGCATCGGTGGGGACCCGACAGCAGCGTCTGTGCGTTTCGAAGCCGAGGTTTCTTGACCCGAAGACGGAACGTTAACCGGCGTAACGCCGGCCCCTGGCGCAATACGCGCCGACGTAAACAGGGCCGAAGTATCGGCCAAAGTGGCCAGCAATTTTCGATCGATGCCGAGTTCGGCGAGCCAGGCGGCCTGGGTCGCGGTCAAGGCAATGGCAGATTGCGACGACGTCATGATTGCCCCGCCAGGGGATCGAGCCCCTTTTGTAGCACGAGCGCATCTTCGCGCGGGTGGCTTCCGTTGGGATAATAGCCCTTGCGCAAACCCACTTGAACAAAGCCCCTGTTGGTGTAAAACGCGACCGCCGACTGATTGGACGGACGCACTTCGAGTAACAGCGCCGGCAAGCCGGCTTGCCGCGTTTCGAGTTCAGCCTGGCGCACCAACCGATATCCCAGACCCTGACGTTGCATGGCCGGCGACACTGCGATCAGCAAAAGATGGGCAACATCGGGGGCATGCTGAACCACACTGAAGCCAACGACTTGGTCACCAAGCATCGCCACTTTAGCGCTATACCCAGCCTTGAGCGCGTCGGCAAAATTACCGCGCGTCCACGGATGAGACTGGACCCGGGCCTCAAGTGCGGTGACCGCATCGAGGTGCTCGTCGGTCATAGGCACAAGCTGAACCGCGGACTGCGTTTTTGGATTGCCGCCCATCCCCTGCTCGCGTTCTGCTGTGGTGTAAGCGACCTTGTCGCGTACATAAAGCGGCGCGGCCTGCGCCGGTTGTACTACCCGCCCCGCTTGCAGAAACCGACGAGCCTGCTGCGCAACAGCCGCGCCCGTAGCGCGAACGGGCAAACCCAGTCGCACGGGAGCTTCGGCATCGGCCAACAACAGCCCCCCCGGCAACACCAGCCCCGGGTAGGCATCAAGGGCATCACCAATGACAGCGATCGAACCAGGCTGACTGGCCCGCCATTGACGCGCCTGACGGCCCAGCCAAAAAGCAAAATCGTCGACACCAACTAGGGTAGCGGCCTGAAGCTCGACCAGGTCCCCATTGGGCTGGGGCGCATAAACCGCTGCATATATCTCGTTCATGCGAGCATCTTGTGCCACAACGCGAATGGCGTCGTTGTGGGTGTCGGACGCGGCAGCCGCCAGCAACGAAGGCACAGGCACTGCTGGAACGCCCAAGGCATACGACAAGCCCTGGGCCACGCCGCACGCCACGCGCAAACCCGTAAAACCGCCCGGCCCCTGTCCGAAAGCAATGGCCGACACATCGGTCCGGGCAATGCCGGCTTGGTCAAGCGCTTCTTGCACCATGGGGAGCAAACGTTCGGCGTGCTCACCTGTACCTTCGTGGCTGACCACATACGTTCTTTCATGACCGTCAATTACCGACAGCAAAGCCACGTCGCAGACACGTGACGAAGTTTCCAGGGCAAGAATATGCAGATTCATAGTGCTATTTTAAAGCCTGATTCCCGGGCATTCGGCTATCGTCCAAAAATTTGCTACCCGAACCGGCACCAGAGTGCTAATCTTGGCTTGCCCTGTAAAAAGGGGTGATCCGTGTGTCGCCAACGTAAAAATGGTAAGCCCCGTTTCTACGAAATCCTTAATGTGTAATATCTTGCTACTAGCCTCTTCACGGGCCCAGCCGACCCTGTTACATTTTCGACCATGAATACTCATACACCGCCTCCTACCCGAAAAATCCTCGTTGTCGACGACGATCCGCGGCTACGCGACTTATTGCGCCGCTATCTGACCGAACAGGGGTTCAACGTCTTCGTGGCCGAAGACGGCAAAGAAATGAGCAAACTCTGGCAGCGCGAGCACTTCGACCTGCTGGTACTCGACCTGATGCTTCCGGGCGAAGATGGTCTGTCGATATGCCGTCGCCTCCGCGGCAGCCACGACAACACCCCCATCATCATGCTCACGGCCAAAGCCGAAGAAATCGACCGCATTGTCGGGCTAGAAATGGGCGCAGACGACTATTTGTCCAAGCCCTTCAACCCACGCGAGCTTCTGGCGCGCGTCAATGCCATTTTGCGTCGACGCGGCACGGAAGAACATCCCGGCGCCCCCAGCCAGGAAAACGAGTCCATCGAGTTTGGGCCGTACGTACTTAATCTGTCTACGCGTACGCTCACCCGCGAAAACGAACCGGTCCCAATCACTACCGGTGAGTTCTCTGTGCTCAAGGTCTTTGCGCGCCATCCCAAAATCCCCCTGTCGCGCGACAAACTCATGGAGCTTGCCCGCGGCCGCGAATACGAAGCCTTCGATCGCAGCCTCGACGTTCAGATTTCCCGTTTGCGCAAGCTTATCGAGCCCAACCCGTCCAAGCCCGTTTTCATTCAAACCGTCTGGGGCTTGGGTTATGTCTTCATCCCCGATGGCGGTAGCTAACCGGCCGGGCGTACCGGTTTGCTGATTCGTTACATGCCAATTTTTCAGCAACACTACGAGCGCCTCAGGTCAAAAGTCCGGCTGGGTCTTTTCAGCCGGTCTTTTTTATTGCTGGGCCTGCTCATGCTGGTCAGCCTGGGAGCATGGCTCGAAGTCTTCTTCAGCATGGAAGAAGGCCCTCGCGCCATCCAGATGGCACAACGCGTCAGCACGTCGCTCAGCATTACACGATCCGCGCTTGTCTACGCGCCCATCGACATGCGGCCTTCGCTGCTGCTCGACCTGGCCACCAAAGAAAGCCTCCGGATTCAGCCTCGCGACCCGTCTGACGAGCTTGAACCGCTGCCCAACTCCAACTACTGGAATCATGTCGTTGCCGAAATTAAAAACCGGCTGGGTCCCGACGCCCAGGTCATGTGGTCAGTCAATAATGTTCCCGGCATCTGGGTCAGCTTTGAAATCAACGACGACCGGTTCTGGCTGGTGTTCGATCGTGAGCAACTCGGACTTGCCGGCGGCATAGAATGGTTCTGGTGGGGCGTAACTGCGCTGCTGCTGGCCCTGGTCGGATCAGCAATCAGTGTACGTTTTGTCAACCGGCCATTATCGGCACTGGCCAAAGTAACGCAGCAATTGTCCCGGGGCGAGATCCCATCGCCACTGCCCGAAGACGGCCCCCTCGAAATCCAGGAAATCAACATCGCCTTCAACCGCATGACCCAAGACTTGCGGCAAACCGAAGCAGACCGCGAAATCATGCTGGCTGGTATTTCGCACGACTTGCGCACGCCCCTTGCCCGAATGCGGCTCGAAATCGAAATGAGCAACGTCAGTGACGAGACCCGGCAAGCCATTGACCAGGACCTGGCTCAAATAGATCACAGTATTGGGCAGCTCATGGAATATGCGCGCCCGGCGACCTCGCCACCGGAAATCGGGGTCAACGTTAGCGAAGTCCTCGAAGACTTGTTCGACCGTGAAAAATCCCACACCGAAACACTGCGAGGGCACCTCAACGGCGAAATCGCCCCGGGCCTTATCGTGCGCATCGCCCCCATCGACCTGAAGCGTATTGTCAGCAACCTTATCGAAAATGCCCGTCGTTATGGTCGTTCGCCCATCGACGATACCTGTTATATCGACCTGAACGCCTGGGCTGAAGGCAATAAAGTCATCGTGCAGGTTGCCGATCGAGGTTCGGGCATTGCGCCCTCCGAAGTGCAGCGACTGCTACGTCCTTTCTCGCGAGGCGAAACCGCCCGCACCGGCGTCAGCGGCGCTGGGCTGGGGCTGGCCATTGTCGAGCGTCTGCTAGGCCACGTTGGCGGGCGCCTCAAGCTCAGCAACCGGTCCCCCAACGGTCTGGTCGCCCGCATCGAGCTACCGCGCGGGTAATATCAGCGCCTTGGGCATAACCCTGATACAGCCTTTTTACACGCTTGCTTGCCTTACAATGGGCTAAAACCCCCACGTATCGGGCCCTCCCGATCACTGCAGGAGCACGCATGAAAACTGTTGGCGACAAACTCGAACCCTTCAAAGTCATTGGGGTAAAACCCGGGTTCACACACCACGAAGAAAATGGCGTTTCTGCCTTCGAAGACATCACCGAAAGCTCTTTTCCGGGCAAATGGAAAGTCATTTACTTCTACCCAAAAGACTTTACTTTTGTTTGCCCAACCGAAATCATTGGTTTTAACGACCTGTCGGCCGAGTTCGACAATCGCGACGCCATCTTGATGGGTGGGTCGTCTGACAATGAATACGTCAAACTGGCCTGGCGCCGCGAAAGCGCCGACCTCGAAAAACTGACCCATTTCCAGTTTTCAGACACAGCGGGCGCACTGATCGACCAGTTGGGTATTCGTGAAAAACTCGAAGGCGTGGCGTTGCGCGCTACGTTTATTGTCGACCCCGACAACGTTATACAGCACGTGTCAGTAAACAATCTGGCCGTAGGCCGCAACCCGAAAGAAATTTTGCGCACACTCGATGCTCTGCAAACCGACGAGCTGTGCGCCTGCGGGCGTGAGGTGGGCGGCGAAACCCTTTAGGGCCGTTAGCCGTCAAGCGGCAACAACAAAGCCACAGCATTGGCGGCAATGCCTTCTTTACGGCCTAAATGCCCCAGACCCTCGTTGGTTTTGGCCTTAAGGTTTACTTGCGATATCTCGAGGCCCAGGTCTTGGGTAATACACTGCACCATTGCGCCAATGTGCGGCGCCATTTTAGGCGCCTGGGCATGAATTGTGGCGTCTATATTACCCACCTGCCAACCCGCCGCCATCACCCTGGCGTAAGCTTCACGCAGTAAAACGCGGCTATCGGCACCTTTATAGGCCGGATCGGTGTCGGGAAAATGCCGGCCAATGTCGCCTAAGCCTGCGGCACCGAGCAACGCGTCTGTCAGGGCATGCAGCAATACATCGGCATCAGAATGCCCCGCCAGGCCCCTGTCGTGGGGGATAGTGACCCCGCCTATGATCAAGGGGCGCCCCTGCACCAATGCATGCACATCAAACCCTTGTCCTATCCGAAACGGCAGTTTCATAACCATTTTTCCATCAGTTCAAAATCTTCGGGCCAGGTGACCTTGAAATTGCGCACCGAGCCGGCGACAAGTCGTGGCGCCACACCTAGCAGTTCTACAGCCGACGCCTCGTCGGTAATTTCTTTATTGCTTTGTAATGCCGCCCGAAGCGCGCGCAGCAACAGATCGGCCTGAAACATTTGCGGCGTTTGCGCCAGCCACAAACCATCGCGCGACACCGTTTGCGCCACAACAGCCACGGCCGGCTGAACAGCTGGCGCTGCCCCCGTCAACACACAGGAGTCTGGCGCGGGTTGCGCGCCAGCGCGCTTAACCGTATCGGGCACCGGCTGTGCCAGCAGCGCGCCTTGGCCCTCGGCAAGACAAACGTCAATCAGCCGCGACAGGGCCGCTTTGGGCAAACCCGGCCTTGCCGCATCGTGGACCAGCACCCAGTCGCCGTGCGACAGGTCGGCGTCTTCGAGGGCGGCCAACACCGTATGCGCGCGACTGGGACCGCCGCAAGGCCGGCACACAGTACGATCAAGGCCGTGCAACGCGACGTGGGCGTGTGGATCGGCAGCCGATACCGCCACCCTGACCTGATCAACGCGCGAATCGGCCAGCAAGGCCTCGACGGCCCAGCGCAGCATGGGTTTACCTTGCAGCAGACGGTACTGCTTGGGCTGGTCGGCCGGGTCGCGTTGTGCACGTTGACCCACACCTGCGGCAGGCACGATGGCAATAATTTTCTTGGACATAGAAAGAGATTTTATAATGGCTGCCACGATGTCGACACAAACCATTTCCCCCGCCCACTCAGACCACCCTACCCAGCTTCCCGGCACCCCGGCCCTGATCACCGCGCTGAAGCCCGGCCAGCGCTATGCCATAGGTGCGCCACCTGGCTCGGGAGACGCTTGGCTGCTGGCCGACCTGGCGCAAACGGCGGGCAAAACACTCTTGGTGCTTTGCGCTGATCCGCTCACTGCGCAGCGTATCGCCGAAGAGGCCGTGCGTTTCAGCCCCGGTCTGCGCGTGCGTCAGCTACCCGACTGGGAAACCCTTCCCTACGATAGCTTTTCGCCCCACCAAGACCTGATATCAGAGCGCCTCGAAACGCTGCATGCCCTCATGAACAATGAGGTCGATATCATTACCGTCCCTGTCAGCACGGCGCTCTACCGGCTCGCTCCGCCCTCCTTTCTTGCCGCCTACACCTTTTCATTCAAGCAAGGCGACAAACTTAACGAAGAAAGCCTTCGACAGCAGCTCACACTGGCCAATTATGCACATGTCACACAAGTGACCGCGCCAGGCGAGTTTTGTATCCGTGGCGGCCTGATCGACCTGTTTCCGATGGGTTCGGCCGTCCCCTACCGAATTGACCTGTTCGACGACGAAATCGAGTCCATCCGCAGCTTCGATGTCGATACACAACGCAGCATTTACCCAGTGCGCGAAGTCCGTCTATTGCCTGGGCGTGAGTTCCCGATGGACGAAGCCGCACGGACTCAGTTCAGGGCGCGCTTTCGCGAAGTTTTCGAGGGCGATCCTTCGCGCGCACTACCCTACAAAGATATTGGCAACGGCATTGCATTTGCCGGGGTGGAGTACTACCTCCCCCTATTCTTCGAACAAACGGCCACACTATTCGATTACCTGAAAGGCGACACGCTAACCGTCACCATTGGCGACATCGAAGGGGCGATTCAGCACTTTAGCCAAGACACGCATGGTCGTTATCAGTTCTTGAAGAGCGATCGCGAACGCCCGGTATTGCCCCCGGGCGAGCTATTTTTAGGCACCGAAGCGTTGTTTGGCGCACTAAAGAATTTTGCCCGGCTAGCCATTACGGCCGACGCAACGCACCCCGACTTTTCCCCTGCACCATCAGTCGCGGTCGCACGCCGCGCCGAAGACCCGGTTGCCAAGCTGCGCGCGTTGGTCAGCGCCGGCGATACACGCGTTGTTTTATGTGCCGACTCGGCTGGCCGGCGCGAGACGCTGCTGCAAATGCTCGAAGAGTTCAACCTGCAGCCCAACGCAGGCGCCGACAACTTGCACGATGCTTTCGCGTTGAATGCAGCGTTTTGCATCACCGTTGCTCCGCTAACCACCGGGTTTGCCATACCGGCTCGCGCGCTGACGCTACTAACCGAAAACGATCTGTATCCCGCGGTGGCGCATGCCCCGCGTCGCAGTAGCAGACGTGGCGGCGAAAGCAGTAATGCCGAGGCGATGGTGCGCGATCTCTCCGAGCTGCGCGAAGGTGATCCGGTCGTTCATGTGCAACACGGTATCGGGCGCTATCATGGTCTGATCGACATGGATCTTGGCGAAGGAAAAATGGAGTTCCTTCATCTTGAGTACGCAACCGGCAGCACACTTTATGTGCCCGTATCCCAACTGCACCTGATCGCCCGCTATAGTGGCGCCGACCCCGACCAAGCCCCCTTGCACCAACTGGGCAGCGGGCAGTGGGACAAAGCACGGCGCAAGGCCGCTAAACAAGTCCGTGATGCCGCCGCCGAACTGTTGGCCCTTTACGCCATACGTGCCGCCCGCGAAGGCTACGCCTTCAAGTTGCCTCTCAACGACTATCAAGCATTTGCAGAAGGCTTTGGCTTCGAAGAAACGCCAGACCAAGCCGCCGCCATCGAAGCCGTTCTGAACGACATGACCTCGGGTCGCCCGATGGACCGCTTGGTATGCGGCGATGTAGGCTTTGGTAAAACCGAAGTCGCTTTAAGAGCTGCTTTTCTGGCAGTGGCCAACGGCAAACAAGTGGCCCTGCTCTGCCCCACCACATTGCTGGCCGAGCAGCATGCCCAGACGTTTGCCGACCGTTTCGCCGACTGGCCGGTCAAGGTCGTCGAGTTGTCTCGGTTCCGTTCTAGTAAAGAAATCAACGCAGCATTGGCTGGCCTGGGCGACGGCACCGTCGATATTGTCATAGGCACGCACAAAATATTGTCCAAAGACGTTACCTTCAAGCGCCTTGGCCTAGTGATTATCGATGAAGAACACCGCTTTGGCGTGCGCCAGAAAGAGGCGCTTAAGGCGTTACGGGCCGAGGTCGACGTCCTGACCCTGACCGCCACCCCCATTCCCCGCACGCTGGGTATGTCGCTTGAAGGCATTCGCGACTTTTCGGTCATTGCCACTGCTCCGCAAAAGCGCCTGGCTATTAAAACGTTTGTACGCCGCGAAGACGGCAGCACCATCCGAGAAGCACTACTACGCGAACTAAAACGGGGCGGCCAGGTTTACTTCTTGCACAACGAAGTCGAGACCATTCATAACCGACGGGCCCGCCTGGAAGAGCTGGTGCCCGAGGCGCGCATCGCCGTGGCCCATGGCCAGATGCCCGAGCGCGAGCTAGAGCAAGTCATGAAGGGCTTCTACCAGCAAAAATACAACGTTTTGCTGTGTACAACCATCATCGAAACCGGCATCGACGTACCCACGGCCAACACCATCGTCATCCACCGCGCCGATCGCCTGGGACTGGCTCAACTGCACCAGCTGCGCGGGCGTGTTGGCCGTTCGCATCACCAAGCCTACGCGTACTTGTTAACGCCAGGCGAAGATGCCATCACCACCAATGCTAAAAAGCGGCTGGAAGCCATTCAATCGATGGAAGACCTGGGCGCCGGCTTTTACCTGGCCATGCAC
The DNA here is from genome assembly GCF_003788685.1 of Pusillimonas sp. NJUB218. Classification (NCBI taxonomy): domain Bacteria; kingdom Pseudomonadati; phylum Pseudomonadota; class Betaproteobacteria; order Burkholderiales; family Alcaligenaceae; genus Pusillimonas; species Pusillimonas sp. NJUB218. Next base: position 81,715 of record NZ_NQMK01000008.1, on the reverse strand, counting down.
GACCTTGAAATTCGGGGTACGGGCGAGGTCCTGGGTGAATCGCAGTCGGGCAATATCCACGAAATAGGCTTTGCGATGTATTCGGAAATGCTCAACACTGCTGTCAGGGCACTCAAGGCCGGCGAAGAGCCCGACCTCGAGTCACCGTTTGCCGCCAAATGCGAAGTGAACCTGCATACGCCCGCCCTCCTGCCCTCCGACTACTGCCCCGATGTACACGCACGTCTGGGCCTATACAAAAAGTTGTCAAATGCTAATCACGAAGATGAGCTGATCACCTTGCAAGAAGAACTAATTGACCGTTACGGCAAATTGCCCGAGCCCGCGCAAATGCTGCTGGCGACGCACCGTTTACGCTTGGAGGCCGAAGCCCTGGGTATTGTGAAGATCGACGCCAGCGAAAACGCAGCGCTTGTCCAATTCTCGGCCAAACCTAATGTCGACCCTTTGCGCATCATTCAACTTGTACAAACGCAACGCAACGTAAAGCTTGCCGGGCAAGACAAACTCAAGGTCGAGTTCAAGGCCACGGGCAGCACATCGAAAGAGCTCACCAACCCGGTCAACACCCGTATCAATGCATTGCGTGGCATCATGCGGTCATTGCATTAACCCGCACGTGCACCTAGCACCCAATTACTATTATTCGCCGTTAACCATCATGACTCACCTAGTCCTTCAAGCGCCTACACTCGACAACCTTCGCGTCGAGAAAATTGCAGCGCTAGCTCAGGCGGCCTCGCTCAAGCCCATTAACAACACTGCAGTCAAACTGCAAAATATAGACGTCAGCGCCCGCGCTGACATTGCAGCACAATGTCACGACCTGGGTATCGATGCCGCGTTTCTAGACACGGTTCGCCCACTGGCAGACTGCAAGATTTTGGCCATGGATATGGACTCAACCCTGATCAACATTGAGTGCATTGACGAAATCGCTGATATGGTGGGGCGCAAGGCCGAAGTATCAGCCATCACCGAAGCCGCCATGCGCGGCGAAATTAAAGACTTTTCAGAAAGCCTGCGACGGCGTGTAGCGCTGCTTGAGGGCGTCACGGTTGAAGCCCTTGAGCGCGTGTACTCAGAGCGACTGCAGTTAAACGCCGGCGCCGAGAAGCTTATCAAAACGGTTCAGACCGCAGGGTTGAAAACCATGCTGGTGTCGGGCGGCTTTACCTTATTTACCGAAAGACTGAAAGCACGACTGGGGCTGGACGAAGCCCATGCCAATACGCTTGAAATTATTGACGGCAAGCTGACCGGCCGCGTGTTAGGCCCGATTGTCGACGCCCAAGGCAAAGCCGACTACCTGACAGCACTGGCGCAACGAACCGGTGCCGCTTCGACACAAATTATTGCCATGGGCGACGGCGCCAACGACCTAAAAATGCTGTCTTTAGCCGAATATTCAGTGGCTTACCGCGCCAAACCGGTGGTACGCGAACAGGCAAACTTTGCGCTAAGCTTTAGTGGCCTTGACGCCGTACTTAACTGGTTTTGCCCGAACGGTGCCGCATAAGGTAGCGGTAGACGTACCCAGGATACGCCATCACCAAAAACAAGCTTAGCGTGATGGCGTAGAACTCCCAGCCCTGAACAAATACATTGCCCATGCTGGCCTCGAAGGCAAACGCCAATACGCCAACCAGCGCATAAAACACCAGCACTTCGACCAAGCGGTCGAAAAACGACTTGCCGGCAGGCGCAGATGCTGCTGCACTAGCGTTACGCCTGGCCGCCACACTGGGGTAAGCCATGAGAACCGCTACCAATACCAGCAATAAGGCCACGCGTAACAGCATGCCCATGGGTGACATCAAACCCTGACCAACCCACCACAAAGTGCCAGCGCCCAGGCCTGCCAATACTGCGAAAAACAGCAGCGACTCGAGCCAGCGCATGGGCCCCTGCACAAAGCGCCCGCCCGGCGCTGACCAGGGCAGCACCAGCAAGGGCTTGTGCGTGGCAAACGGTAAATTAGCCGTTACCAGCGAGAGCAAAATCAGCAAGACTATCGCCAGTGTTTGATCCATGGCGCTGCCTTAAAAGCCCAAAGAGCTGTCGATAACCGACACGCATAAGGCCATGAGACCACCTGGCAAAATACCCAATACCAAAATGGCCAGACCATTTAATGACATCAGGCCGCTAGAGACAGTACCCGTGGGCACCGGATGCACCTCGCCTTCGGGTTCGTCGAAGTACGCCATTTTGACGACACGCAAGTAGTAGAACGCACCGATGAGCGAGAAAACAACGGCAACAACAGCCAGCCAGACCAGACCTGCACCTACGAGTGCCTGCAGCACGCTAAGCTTGGCGTAAAAACCAACCAGTGGCGGAATACCGGCCAACGAGAACATGGTTAACATCAGGACGCCCGCCAAAATAGGGCTGCGTTGATTCAAGCCTTTAAGATCGGAGATCTCTTCGCACTCGAAGCCGCTACGGCTAAGCAACAAAATAACGCCAAATGACGCCAAGGTGGTCAATACATACACCACCATATAAAACAACGATGCGCCATAGGCTTCGGTAGCGATGGGCTGATTCTCGACCATGCCCGAAAGCAGGCCCAGGAATACAAAACCCATGTGCGAAATCGTGGAGTACGCCAGCATACGCTTGAAGTTCGTTTGCACAATGGCCGTCAGATTACCCACGGCCAGCGACAACACCGCGAGAATAAGCAGCATGGGCTGCCAATCGAAGGCCAGCCCGTGCAAGCCATCGACCAGCAAACGCATGACAATAGCGAATGCAGCCAGCTTGGGCGCACCACCCACAATAAGCGTTACCGCCGTCGGTGCCCCTTGGTAAACATCGGGTACCCACATATGGAAGGGGACAGCGCCAAGCTTGAACGCCAGACCCGCCACAACGAACACCAAACCAAAAACCAGCGGCAAACGTTCAGCTTGGTCGGCCTCGATGACCTGAGCAATACCCGCCAGATCGAGGAAGCCCGTGGCGCCGTAAATCATCGACAGACCGTATAACAAAATACCCGACGCCAGCGAACCCAGCACGAAGTACTTCATGGCAGATTCGGTTGCGTTGATGTTTTCGCGGCGAAGTGCAATGAGGGCATACAACGCGAACGACATGAGTTCGATACCCAGATAAACCGTCAGCAAGTTACCGGCCGAAATCATGACCATCTGCCCCAACAAGGCAAACAGCGTCAGGGTATAGAACTCGCCGCCTCGCGTCATCATGTCGCGCTTGAAAGCGTACTCGCGGCCATACACCAGCGTAATGGCAACCGCAATATACGACGCAATTTTCAAGAAGTGCGATAGCTCGTCGACAACGTAAAGGCCGCTGAAGGTTGCGCCCTCGACGCCGTCACGCCATTGCACTACCGAGACGGCAGTGACAGCCGCGAGCGATGCCAGCGTCAGCCAGAACGTTAACGAACGGTCGGATGACTTGCTGAAGGCATCGACCAGCAGCACCAGCACAGCCAGAATCAGCAGCAGAATTTCGGGTAATGCCAAAGCGAAAAGAAATTGGTATTGCATAATGATCCGGGCCTACAGTTTCGAGACAGAGACGTGGTCGAGAAGCGCCTGCACCGAAACGTGCATCACGTCAGTGAAGGGCTTGGGATGAATACCCATGTAAAGCACCATGATGGCCATGATGCCCAACAGGAAGAACTCGCGTCGATTCAGGTCGGACAAACCACGGACTTCGTCGTTGGTAATGTCGCCGTAGGCCACACGCTTGACCATCCATAGCGAATACGATGCACCCAGGATAAGCGCCGTAGCTGTTAGCACACCGATCCAGAAGTTGTACTCGACGGCACCCATGATGACGGTGAACTCGCCAATAAAGCCGCTGGTAGCAGGCAAACCGGCGTTAGCCATGGAAAACAGCACGAAGAACGTGACGAACCGGGGCATAACACTGACCACGCCGCCGTAAGCGTCGATACGCCGCGTGTGCATGCGATCGTAGAGCACACCAATACAAAGGAACATGGCACCGGATACAAACCCGTGCGACACCATTTGAACAATAGCGCCTTCGATACCAGCCGTGTTGAAAATAAAGAAGCCCAGGGTCACAAAGCCCATGTGTGCAACCGATGAATACGCCACCAGTTTTTTCATGTCGTCTTGAACAATGGCCACCAGACCAATGTAGATAACGGCGATGAGTGACAGAGCGATCATCAGGCCGGCCAAGCTGTGCGAGGCATCGGGTGCAATGGGCAACGAGAAACGCAGGAAGCCGTAAGCGCCAAGCTTGAGCATGATGGCCGCCAGCACAACCGAGCCCCCGGTTGGGGCTTCGACGTGAGCGTCGGGCAACCAAGTGTGTACCGGCCACATTGGCACCTTGACCGCAAACGCAGCAAGCAAGGCAATAAAAATAAGCACTTGCGGTGTATAAGCCAGCTTAAGGTCGTGCCAGGTTTGGATGTCGAACGAACCGCCCGACGCATGCCACAAATACAAGAAGGCAACCAGCGTCAACAAGGAGCCCATCAGTGTATACAAGAAGAACTTAAACGCCGCATATACACGATTCGGGCCACCCCACACACCAATGATGATATACATCGGAATCAAAGTGGCCTCGAAGAACACATAGAACAGCATGCCGTCGAGGGCTGCGAACACGCCGACCATCAGACCTGACAAAATCAGGAAAGACGCCATGTACTGGGCAACCTTCTTGGTAATGACTTCCCAGCCGGCAATAACCACAATAATGGTAATAAATGCAGTAAGCAGGACAAACCACAACGAAATACCATCGATACCCAAGTGGTAATTAATCGCGAACGATTCAATCCAGGGTGTCTTTTCGACAAACTGCATGTCGGCAGTGTTGTTGTTGAAACCCACATACAGGGGGATCGTAACCAGAAACCCCACAACCGCACCAATGAGCGACAGCCAGCGCGTCAGGCCAGGCCGATCGTCACGACCCAGCAGCAGCACGACCAAGCCTGCGACGATCGGGACGAAAATCGACAGTGTGAGCCAAGGGAGAGAAGAAGACGCCATATCGCTAGCCATCAGTGAACCGTCAGGACAAAAAAGGTTAAGAACGCCAAAATGCCGATAATCATGGCAAAGGCATAGTGGTAGATGTAGCCAGACTGCAGGTGGCGGCTGACGGCTGCCACAACACCGACCACCCGCGCACTACCATTGACCAGCAGCCCATCGATCAGGCCGCGGTCGCCCGCTTGCCACAGGCCACGGCCCAGGCAACGTGCACCGCGCGCAATAATCTGCTCGTAGATCCAGTCAACGTAGTACTTGTTTTCGAGCATGGTGTTAACGCCGGACAAACTGCGCTTAACGGCCGCCGGCAGGGCCGGGTTCACCATGTAGCAGTACCATGCCACGACCAGCCCAGCCACCATCAGCCAGAACGGCACGGTCACGAAACCATGCAGCGCATAGGCCAACCAGCCATGCCAGTGCGAAGCCAGTTCGGCCATAGCCGGATGCTCGGGCAGAACCTTGATGACGCCATCGAAATAGCTGCCGAACAACAGCGGATCGATAAACCAGATACCGGCAAATACAGACGGAATAGCCAGCAGCACCAGAGGAAGCGTAACCACCCACGGGGATTCGTGCGGCGTACCCCCATGATGACCGTGATCGTCGTGCCCGTGAGCATCGTGCCCAGGATGGGCGTTACCCGAAGTGTCGAAACGCGGCTTGCCATGAAAGACCAAGAAATACACACGGAACGAATAAAGGGACGTAACAAACACACCGATAAGCGTCGCGTAGTAGGCAAAGCTTGCGCCCCAGACATTAGCTGCACCTGCTGCTTCGATGATGTTTTCTTTGGAGTAGAAACCAGAGAAGAACGGCGTCCCGACAAGGGCCAGCGTACCGATCAGGAAAGTGAGCCAGGTAATGGGCATGTATTTACGCAAGCCACCCATGTTTCGGATGTCTTGATCGTGGTGCATGCCGATAATGACCGACCCGGCCCCAAGAAACAGCAGCGCCTTGAAGAACGCGTGTGTCATGAGGTGGAAAATGGCGACCGAATAAGCCGAGGCCCCCAAGGCAACTGTCATGTAGCCCAACTGAGACAACGTTGAGTATGCCACCACACGTTTGATATCGGTTTGGATGATGCCCAAAATGCCCAGGAACAACGCACCGATAGCACCAATAACGATCACAAACGACAGCGCCGTCGACGACAGTTCGAACAGCGGCGAGAAACGCGCCACCATGAAAATGCCGGCCGTCACCATAGTTGCCGCGTGAATCAGTGCCGAAATCGGGGTTGGACCTTCCATTGAGTCGGGCAGCCAAGCATGCAGCGGCACCTGGGCTGATTTACCCATAGCCCCGATGAACAGGCAGATACATGCGACGGTTAACAGGTGCCAGTCAGTGCCCGGGAATGTAGTGGCCGATAGCGTGTCGGCTTTGGCAAAGATGTCGCCATAGTGCATCGTGCCCGTGTAGGCAAACAGCAAACCAATGCCCAGAATGAAGCCGAAGTCGCCCACGCGGTTGACCAGGAAGGCTTTCATATTGGCGAAAATAGCCGTAGGACGCGTATACCAGAAACCGATCAGCAAATACGACACCAGACCCACCGCTTCCCAGCCAAAGAACAACAGCAGCATATTGTTCGACATGACCAGCATAAGCATGGAAAAGGTGAACAGCGAAATATACGAGAAGAATCGCTGGTAGCCCGGGTCGTCGGCCATGTAGCCAATAGTGTAGATATGCACCATGAGCGACACCGAAGTGACCACTACCATCATCAGGGCTGAAAGCCCGTCGATCAGGAAGCCGATCTCGATGGGGATATTACCGATCATGTTCCAGGTGTAGACAGTACCGTCGAAGGTTTGACCGTCAAGCACCTGAAACAGGACGATGACCGAACCGATGAACGAAACCAGCACGCCCAAAATAGTGATGGAATGCGCGGCGGAGCGGCCCACTTGGCGACCGAGAAACCCGGTACCGAACAAACCGGCAATGAGCGAACCGGCCAACGGCGCCAGTGCGATGAGAAGGTAAAGATTGGTTGAACTCATAATTGGCAATCCCATCAACCGTTAAGGTGATCCAGTTCTTCGACGTTGATGGTGTTGAGATTACGGAACAGCAACACCAGAATGGCCAAACCGATAGCCGCTTCGGCGGCCGCAACGGTGAGGATGAAGAACACGAACACCTGGCCCGAGGCTTCGCCAAACCAGGTAGAAAACGCAACAAAATTGATATTGGCCGACAACAGAATGAGCTCGATCGACATGAGCAGGATCAGTAAATTGCGACGATTTACAAAAAAGCCGAATACGCCAATACAAAACAGAATGGCCGACAAAATAAGATAGTGTGCAAGCGTAATGGTCATTTCGAAGCGTCCTTTTCTGTCTGCGAAGCCAGATTAACCAACCGCACACGGTCTTTGGCACGCACTTTGACCTGTTCAGACGGGTTGTTGTATTTAACGTCGCGACGCTTGCGCAGGGTAAGCGCAATGGCGGCAACCATGCCGACCAGCAAAATCACTGCGCCGATTTCGACCGCGAATACGTAATCGGTATACATGAGCTCGCCCAGGGCACGAGTGTTGTTGTAGTCAGCAGGCAGATCGGCCGGGGGGCCTGCATCGAACCAGGTACTACCCAGCACAAACGCCATTTCGAGCACCATGATGACGCCGATAAACAGGCCGGCAGGCAAATACGCCTTGAAGCCTTTGCGCAAGCTTTCGGAACGGACATCAATCATCATGACGACGAACAGGAACAGCACCATCACGGCGCCAACATACACCAGTACAAGCAACAGGCCGAGGAACTCGGCGCCGATCAGGATCCAGAGCATGGCGGCCGTAAAGAACGCCAGAATGAGGTTGAGGACAGCGGTGATGGGGTTGGGTGCCGTGATTACACGGAACGCCGCCACCACCAGCACAATCGCCAGCAAGTAGAACAGGACGGTCGTAAATGTCATGGTTATCAGGCCCTGGAATTAACGGTAAGGCGCATCGGCTGCGCGTCGTGCGGCGATTTCGGGTTCGTAGCGATCACCGATGGCCAGCAGCATGTCTTTGGTGTAGTACAAGTCGCCGCGTTTTTCGCCGTGATACTCGTGAATATGCGTTTCGACAATAGAATCGACTGGGCAGCTTTCTTCGCAGAAACCGCAAAAAATGCACTTGGCTAGGTCAATATCGTATCGAGTCGTACGGCGTGAGCCATCGTCGCGCTCTTCGGACTCAATGGTAATGGCCATTGCCGGGCATACTGCTTCGCACAACTTACAGGCAATGCAACGCTCTTCGCCGTTGGGGTAACGACGCAGGGCATGCAAGCCACGGAAACGCGGTGACGCGGGAGTTTTTTCTTGCGGGTAGCGCAATGTGACTTTGCGCTTGAAGAAATACTTGCCGGTCAGACGCATGCCCTTGAGCATCTCGGAGAGCAGCAAACTGCCGAAAAAATCTTTAATTGCTTCCATGTTCAGCTCCTGTCATCCCTTATTGCCAGATGTTCCATGGCGTTTGCATCCAGATGGCGACCAGCAGCAGCCAGACCCCGGTAAACGGAATGAATACTTTCCAGCCTAAACGCATGATCTGGTCGTAGCGATAACGCGGGAACGTGGCACGGAACCAGATGAACAGCGATACGACAAAGAAGGTTTTAAGGCCCAGCCATAGCCAGCCCGGCACCCAGGTAAATGGTGCGATATCGACCGGTGGCAACCAGCCACCCAAGAACATGATGGACGCCATCGCAGACAGAAGAATCATGTTGGCGTACTCACCCAGGAAGAACAGCGCAAACGCCGTACCTGAATATTCGACCATGTGGCCCGCCACGATTTCGGATTCGCCCTCTACCACGTCGAAGGGGTGACGGTTGGTCTCGGCCACGCACGAAATCACGTAGATAACGAACAGCGGCAGCAACGGCAGCCAGTTCCAGGACAGGAAATTAAGACCGTTATTGGCGAAGGTGCCACGGTCTTGGCCCAGAACGATTTCGCTGACGTTAAGCGAACCCGACACCAGCAATACAGTGATCATGACAAAGCCGATGGCCAGCTCGTAGGACACCATTTGTGCCGCAGCACGCATGGCGCCCAAAAATGCATACTTCGAGTTGGACGCCCAACCGGCAACAATTACGCCATATACCCCGACCGATGTAATGGCCATGATGTAGAGCAAACCCGCGTTAATGTTGGACAACACCATTTCGGGGCCAAAAGGAATAATGGCCCACGCCGCAAGGGCCGGCATCAGTGTGACCACCGGCGCCAGGATAAACAGCACTTTATTGGCCTGACCGGGGATGACCAACTCTTTTGTCAGCAGCTTGAAAACGTCGGCAAACGGCTGCAACAGACCACGGAACCCAACCCGAGTGGGGCCCAGACGAACGTGCATTGCGCCGATCATCTTGCGTTCCCAGTAGGTCAGGTAAGCCACACAAAGAATGACCGGGACTGCGACCACCAGAATCATGACCAGCGTCCAGACCACGTACCAGGCGGTAGGGCCGATAAGATCGGTGCCGAACGCCTCAAGCATATTCAGCCATTCCATTTAAATTCGCTCCACGGAAAGTTGGCCAAAAGCACTGCCCAGACCCAACGTTTGCGGGAAAGTCGCAGCCACACGTACTGCCCCCTTCACCACACCGTCATCAGCTTGGACAACCAGTTCAGCAGCGCCGGTCGATGACTTGACACGGACGCGCTGGCCGGACGACACGCCAAGCTGTGCGAGGGTCTCGGAGTGAGCACGCAAAACTGGCGCTTGCGATGCGGGCGCCGCCTGGAGCGGCTCGGCGCGACGTACGATGGCGTCGGTACGATAAATGGGCAGATCGGTCACGCGCTCGAAAGACTGAGCGGCTGTGGGCACCAGCCCTGCTTGTGCAACGACGCGATTTGAGAGACGGTCTTGCACGTTCCCGGCAAACACCGAATCACGCACGGACTCTGAAGTTTCGTCGTCGAAACCTTGCAATTCGAATAGATTACCCATGACGCGAAGCACCTTCCATCCGGGACGGGATTCGCCTAACGGCGCAACCGTGCCGCGGAAGCTCTGTGCCCGCCCTTCGGCATTGACAAAGGTGCCGGAAGTTTCTGTGTACGGCGCAATGGGCAGCATGACGCTGGCCCAGGCCTGAGCAGCAGACGCATACGACGTGAGAGCCACCGAGAACTCGGCGGCCTGCAAAGTATTGATGGCCTGCTGGCCGTTGTCGGCGTCAAACTCGGGCTCGGCGTGCAACACGATGAATGCCTTGAGGCCTTGGGCAAGCATTTGTTCGGCAGTAAGGCCCTGCCCTTTGGGTACCGCACCTGCCAGGTAGCCACCAACTGTGTTGCCACCTGGCGTAAGGAAGCCAAGCTTGCCTGCGGCCAATTGAGCAACCAGTTGAGCATTGGCCGCCAACAAGGAAGCCTGTGGCGAAGTAACCGCCATATTGCCTACAAGCACAGCAACATTACCGCCGGCAGCCAGGCTGTCGGCAATGCGTTGGGCTTCGGGTGAGACGTCGACGCCCGCAAACGCCGCAGGAATAGCTTGACCCTTGATTTGTGCCAGCGCAACAGCGACCTGTGCAACCGCGTTAGGCAACTGCGAGGGTGCAGCCGCCAGGCGGCCGGCAACTGGGAATAAGGGATCGTCGTGCGCGGCATCGATGAACGACACCTGCGTGCCCCGCTTGGCGGCTTGACGCAGACGCTGAGCGAACAGTGGGTGATCTTTACGCAGGAACGAACCGACCACCAGGACTGCATCGAGGTTATCGAGCTCGGCGACAGGCATGCCCAACCAAGGGGTGCCGGCAATAGCCGCGCCAAAGGCTGGGTCGGTGTAACGCAACCGGAAATCGACGTTTTCGGTGCCTAAGCCACGGGCAAGTTGCGCCAGTAACGCGAGCTCTTCGGTGGTAGCCATAGGGCTACCGATGGCGCCTATGGCACCTGCCCCGTGCGCTTCGCGGACTTTATTCAGCCCCTTGACTACGGCCTGCAGGGCATCGCCCCAGGACACTTCGTGCCATTGGCCATTAGCGTCTTTAACCATGGGATGAGCCAAACGATCTTCTGTGTTTAGCCCAGCGTAGGCAAAGCGGTCGCGGTCGCTGATCCAGCATTCGTTGACGGCTTCGTTTTCGAAGGGGACCACGCGCATGACCTGGTCGCCCTTGACCTGAACGACGATGTTTGCACCCACGCTGTCGTGCGGGCTGACGGAGCGGCGCCGAGCCAGCTCCCAGGTGCGGGCGGTATAGCGGAATGGTTTGGAGGTTAGCGCGCCGACCGGACAGATATCGATCATGTTGCCCGACAGCTCGGATTCGACAGCGCGGCCTACGAATGTGGTGATTTCGGAGTGTTCGCCCCGATTCAGCATGCCTAATTCCATTACGCCGGCAATTTCCTGACCAAAGCGGACGCAACGCGTGCAGTGAATGCAACGCGGCATTTCTTCGGCGGAAATAAGGGGACCCATGTCTTTATGGAACACCACGCGCTTTTCTTCCTGGTAGCGCGATTCGGAGCCGCCGTAACCCACGGCGAGATCTTGCAATTGGCATTCCCCGCCCTGGTCGCAAATGGGGCAATCGAGTGGGTGGTTGATCAGGAGAAACTCCATCACGCTTTTCTGAGCGGCAACGGCCTTTTCAGAGCAGGTGTGGACCACCATGCCGTTGGTTACGGGCGTGGCGCAGGCCGGCATAGCCTTGGGCGCTTTTTCGACCTCGACCAGGCACATGCGGCAGTTTGCCGCGATGGAGAGTTTCTTGTGATAGCAAAAATGCGGCACATAAAGACCCAGCTTATTAGCCGCATGCATAACCATGCTGCCCTCGGGGACTTCGACCTGTTTGCCGTCGATGGTGAGTTCTACCATTAGCGTATCCTGAGCCTACAAATATTTGGGCACCACACAGCTTTTATGCTCGATGTGGTGTGCGAACTCGTCGCGGAAGTGCTTGATGAAACTGCGTACGGGCATAGCTGCCGCATCGCCCAGGGCGCAAATAGTGCGGCCCATGATATTGAATGCCACGGAGTCGAGTACATCGAGGTCTTCGGGACGACCCTGACCGTTTTCGATGCGCTCGAGGATGCGATACAACCAGCCAGTGCCTTCGCGACATGGTGTGCACTGACCGCAGCTTTCTTCGTAGTAAAAGTAAGACAAGCGCAGCAGCGACTTAACCATACAGCGGGTTTCGTCCATGACGATGACAGCACCCGAACCCAACATGGAGCCGGCTTTGGCAATGCTGTCGTAGTCCATCGTGGCTTGCATCATGATATCGCCCGGCACGACCGGCGCACTGGACCCACCCGGAATAACGGCCTTTAACTTGCGACCGCCCTTCACACCACCGGCCAGTTCCAGCAGCTTGGAAAACGGCGTGCCCATAGGAACTTCGTAGTTGCCCGGCAATTCGACGTCGCCCGACACAGAGAACAACTTCGTGCCGCCATTGTTCGGGATACCGGTTTCGAGGTAGGCCTGGCCGCTGTTACGGAAGATCCAGGGCACGGCTGCGAATGTTTCGGTGTTATTGATAGTGGTCGGTTTGCCGTACAGACCAAAGCTGGCTGGAAACGGCGGCTTGAACCGCGGCTGACCTTTTTTGCCTTCAAGCGACTCGAGCAAAGCTGTTTCTTCGCCGCAAATGTAGGCGCCGAAACCATGAAATGCATGCAGCTGGAAGTTGAAACCCGACCCCAGGATGTTGTCACCCAAAAAGCCAGCCTTGCGCGCCTCTTCGAGGGCTTCTTCGAAACGATCGTAGATTTCGAAGATTTCGCCGTGAATATAGTTATAGCCTACGCTGATACCCATGGCGTAAGCCGCAATGGCCATCCCCTCGATAACAATATGCGGATTGAAACGCAAGATATCGCGATCTTTGAATGTGCCGGGCTCGCCTTCATCAGAGTTGCAGACCAGATACTTCTGACCCGGCAAGTTACGCGGCATGAAGCTCCATTTCAGACCCGTAGGAAAGCCCGCACCACCCCGACCCCGCAAACCCGAGGCCTTGACCTCGGCAATGACATCTTCAGGCTTCATGCCTGTTGTGAGAATTTTGCGCAGGGCCTCGTAGCCGCCGCGTTTGATGTAATCGTCGAGGCGCCAGTTAGTGCCATCGAGGTTCGCCACAATTTGTGGATCGATGTGGCGACCATGAAAAATCATGCTGCGCGACAAATCGTTGTTTGGCGCAATGGTCAGGCCTTCGGAGAAGGACTGGAGAATATCGGCGGTACTCATTTTGCACCCCCGTGTTTCTTGAGTTCGTTGATCATGGCATCGATTTTTTCTGGGGCCATGCGGACACACATGTGCTTATTGTTGACCAGCATGACGGGCGAATCGCCGCACGCCCCCATGCATTCGCCTTCGAGCAAAGTAAACAGGCCGTCGGACGTCGTTTCGCGAAACCCGATGCCCAATGTTTTCTTGATGTGCTCGGCCGCACCTACACCATCACGAAGCGCACAGGGCAAGTTAGTGCACACGGTGAGCTTGAAGCGCCCTACCGGCTGAGTGTTGTACATGTTGTAGAAGGTGGCGACCTCTTGTACTGCAATAGGCGCAACACCAATGTAGCGAGCAACGTCCTCAAGGACCTCGGCTGACAACCAGCCGGTTTCATCTTGGGCGATGGTAAGGGCAGCCATAATGGCCGATTGCTTCTGGTCGTCGGGGAACTTGGCGAGTTCCCGGTCGATCTTCTGGTAGGCTTGTTCTGAAAGCAGCATAATTTAAACCCGGTATTTACCTTGTTGGCGCCGGTTAGCGGTCGATTTCACCAAACACGATGTCGAGCGTACCAATAATGGTCACGGCATCGGCAATCATGTGTCCGCGCGACATTTCGTCGAGAGCCTGTAGATGGGCAAAGCCCGGCGCGCGAATTTTAAGGCGGTAGGGTTTATTAGCCCCGTCGGCAACCATATAAATGCCGAACTCGCCTTTGGGGTGCTCGACACCCGAATACACTTCGCCGCGCGGCACGTGCATACCTTCGGTAAAAAGCTTGAAATGGTGAATCAGGTCTTCCATACCCGTCTTCATGTCTTCACGCGACGGCGGCGACACCTTATGGTTATCGGAGATGACTGGACCAGGATTGTTACGCAACCACTCGACGCACTGGCGAATAATGCGATTACTTTCGCGCATTTCGGCCACACGCACCAGGTAGCGGTCGTAGCTGTCGCCGTTGGTCCCGACAGGAATATCAAATTCGAGACGATCGTAGACTTCGTAGGGCTGAGTGCGGCGTAAATCCCAGGCAATACCTGAGCCACGCAGCATGGGGCCAGTAAAGCCAAGCGCCTTGGCGCGATCGGGATCGACTACACCCACGCCCACCAGACGCTGCTTCCAGATACGGTTGTCGGTCAGCAAGGTTTCGTATTCGTCGACACACGCCGGGAACCGGTTGGTGAAATCTTCGATGAAATCGAGCATTGAACCTGAACGCGCATCGTTCATGGCTTTGAGCTCTTTGGCGCTGCGATACTTGCTGGTTTCGCCATACTGAGGCATGGTGTCGGGCAGATCGCGATAAACGCCACCCGGACGGTAGTAAGCCGCGTGCATGCGCGCACCGGAAACGGCTTCGTAGCAGTCCATCAGGTCTTCGCGCTCGCGGAAGGCATACAAAAACACCGCCATGGCGCCCACATCGAGACCGTGCGAACCAATCGACATGAGGTGGTTAAGAATGCGGGTGATTTCGTCGAACATGACGCGGATGTACTGCGCCCGCAGCGGTACCTGAATGCCGGCGAGCTTTTCGATAGCCATGACGTAGGCGTGCTCGTTGCACATCATGGACACGTAGTCGAGACGGTCCATATAGGGCAAGGCCTGAATGAACGTTTTATGCTCGGCGAGCTTTTCGGTGGCGCGGTGCAACAGACCAATATGCGGATCGGCGCGCTGGATGACTTCGCCGTCGAGCTCGAGCACCAGGCGCAACACGCCGTGTGCCGCTGGGTGTTGCGGGCCAAAGTTCAGGGTGTAGTTTTTGATTTCAGCCATGTTAACGCTCTACTCCGTAACCTGCCTCGCGAACGATACGCGGCGTGATCTCGCGCGGCTCGATGGTCACCGGCTGGTAAACCACCCGCTTCTGTTCGGTGTCGTAACGCATTTCGACGTTACCCGACAGCGGAAAGTCTTTGCGGAAAGGATGGCCGATAAAGCCATAGTCGGTAAGAATGCGACGAAGATCGGGATGCCCCTCGAAAACGACGCCATACAAGTCAAAGGCTTCGCGCTCGAACCAGTTGACGCTGGGCCATACGTTGACCAGGGATGCAATGACGGGGAAGTCGTCGTTGGGCACCCAGACACGGACACGCAGACGCCAGTTGTGCGTAACCGACAACAGATGCAGCACCACTGCAAAACGCTGAGGGAATTTAGGCGCCGGCGCCATGAAGGCAGGCTCGCCGTAGGTCGCGTAATCGACGCCGCACAGGTCGATGCAAGATTCGAACGCGAGTGCGGATTTGTCGCGCAGCACCGTACAGGCATCGACCCATTGGTCGGCGGATACTTCGAGGGTGAGTTCGCCAAACGCTTCGGTTAGCGCACAGGCCGCGCCAAACTGCGCCTGGAGGTTATTTTTTAGCGTTTCAAGCCGGGTCATGATGTGATCTTTTAACGGTAATGAAAACAGCCGACCGATTAACGGGCGATGGTGTTGGTTAAACGGATCTTGTTCTGCATTTGCAGCAGGCCGTAAACCAGCGCCTCGGCCGTGGGCGGACAGCCCGGCACGTAGACATCGACCGGAACGATGCGATCGCAACCGCGCACAACCGAATAGGAGTAGTGATAGTAGCCGCCGCCGTTGGCGCATGAACCCATAGACACAACCCAACGCGGCTCGGGCATTTGGTCGTAAACCTTGCGCAGGGCAGGCGCCATTTTGTTGCACAACGTGCCGGCGACAATCATTAGGTCGGACTGACGGGGGCTGGGGCGAAAAATAATACCGAACTGGTCAAGGTCGTAGCGCGCCGCGCCGGCGTGCATCATTTCGACCGCACAACAGGCCAGACCGAAGGTCATGGGCCATAAAGAGCCTGTTTTGGCCCAGTTCAGAAACTTGTCTGCACTGGTGGTGATAAAGCCTTCTTTCAGAATGCCGTCAATAGCCATGATTTTGCCTAAATGCCAAGAGAGGGGAAATGCGGAAAGGACAACGCAGAACGCGGCGCAACCGTTGGGCCACGCCGCAAAAAAGGCTTACTCCCAGTCGAGCGCGCCTTTTTTCCACTCGTAAAGAAAACCGACGGTGAGCACCGCCAGAAACACCATTACCGTCCAGAAACCCACAAGGCCGACGGTACCGTTTGCAATGGCCCAAGGGAACAAGAAGGCGATTTCGAGATCGAACAAAATAAACAGAATGGCGACCAGGTAATAACGCACGTCGAATTTCATGCGCGAATCGTCGAAGGCTTCGAAGCCGCACTCGTAGGGTGAGAGCTTTTCAGCGTCGGGCCGATGAGGGCCCAATACCCGCCCCACCGTAAGCAGCGCAAACCCGATAGCCGTTGCTACGATGATGAAAAGCAGAACGGGAAAATATTCTTGCAGGTTCATGCCGTGCATCCAATCGTGATAAGTAAACTTCCGGATTGTATCATTTTGCGCGCGGCATTTTTCGGGTTAACCCTGTTCTGATACAAATCTGCTGCAGCGCACCACCAAAACAAAAGCCACCCCGAAGGGTGGCTTTTTTACTGCCTTAAACCGTGTCAGACACGATTAGAAGCGGTGACGGATACCGGCAACAACTTGCGTTGCTTTCAGTTCGTCCTGGAAGTTTACCCCGTTGGCATACGAACCCAAAGCGTAGAAGTTGGTACGCTTGGAGAGGTTGTAGGTGTAGCCAATGCTGTAAACGTTTTGCTTGTCGTTACCCCACTGACGTGTGCCTTCATTGCTAGGATCAGACATCATCCAGTTAGCCATGATTGTGCTGTTCGAACCGATAGGAGCGCTCAGACCGACAGTGTAGGAGTTAACTTTCAAGCCGTCGTTGAAAGACAGGCTGCCAAGACGGTAATTTGCGCCAGCACCGAAGTTCAGACCTGTAGCATTGTTCAAAGAAGAGTTTGAAGCAAACCAACCGTTACGGGTTTGACCGCCGCCAAGGTGCAATTTAACGACTTCGAAGTCGTAGCTTGCAGCCAAGGCCCAGGCTTTCATGGACACACCGCCGCGTGCGTCGGCATCTTTAGCTTGGTCGTATGTCAGCGCAGCAGCGATAGGACCATTGCCGTAGCGAAGACCAGTAGTCCAGGAGCGTGTGTTGGGGTTCTCACCATTGGCGTTGTCAGGTGTTTGACCGCCGTCAGCGTTGAACGAATAACCCAAGCCAAACTGGAAACCAGCAAACTTCGGTGTCTGATACATGATCATGTTGTCAAGACGGTGGTTACCGGCGGCGCTGAAAGCGGAGCCGATGTTAGCTTGACCGAAGACTACACCGAACGGGCTGGCAACATCAGCGAAGTACTTCGAAGCAATGTTGGTTTGACGACCAAAGTCGAGTTGACCCCAAACATCGGACTGCAGACCGACAGTAGCTTGACGGCCGAACAAACGGCCGCTCTGGCCCGACTCACCAGTACCCAGATTAAAGCCGCTTTCCAGTTGGAAAACTGCCTTCAAACCATTACCCAGATCTTCCGAACCTTTCAGACCCCAGCGGTTGCCCGAATTAATGCCATCAGCCATACCGGTCAGATCACGGCTAACGCTATCGCCCGCAGCGTTTTGGCCTTTGAATTTTTGGTACTGAACACCGCCGTCCAGAACACCGTACAGGGTTACCGAGGTTTCAGCCTGAGCAGCTGTTGCAGCAAAGCCAGCGACCAGCGCGGCTGTGAGCAGACTCTTTTTCATTTGTGATTCTCCGTAGATTTGAGTAAATCGGCGGCAAAGTCTATGTGCTCTGCCGCCTTGTTTAACTCCGCGGTGGGAAGTTGTAGCTATTGCATCAAAAATCGGCCAACCTTGCTATCGAGAATGACAAAAACACGTTTTATTTCGGGTCACGCGTGGCCATAAAACAACAAAGCGATGCAAAAACCACCCAAAACCAAGGGTTAACCCTTAGTTTATTTGCTGCAACATTTTTGCAAAGTTTGCGGGCCGAAAATCTAAATTTTTTTATAGATTTTTAGCGCAGAGAAACGATTAACTAACTGTTTCATTTATATTTTTTAATATAAACAAACCAAACCGATCAGTCTGTTTATGACCTGAAATATCTTTGTCACATTGCAGCAAAATCATCGACAGAACAACGATCTACGGGATATTGCCTATAGGTTTTGGACAGCAAACGGCTAGACAAACGTTACATCGTGTTAACTATGTCGCAAATAGGCACAGGTAACTCGACGAGCGATGCAGTACAAACCTAGCGGTCAGATAATGCACCCGCCACCAATAACTTGGGCAGCGCTGAAAGACGACACTACGCTTGAACCCGCCTCATGTGGTTGTCCCAAGACACCTCGGCGCTACTAGAAATAGGCTGGATATCAATAGCAGGCGACGACCCGCCGTCTTGTACGACACCGGCCAGCGACACATGACATAACTGCCCTGCCCCGCTGCTAATCAGGAACCCACCGCCAGGTGCGCACGCAACACCGCAACCATCGAACAGCGGCGCCGCCCCAACCCGCGCGGCCTTAGCCGCGTCCCAGAACATGGCAACGCCCCCCACGGGGCTGGTAGTCGCAATAAAGCGCCCGCTTTCATCGCACGCTAATGAGCCCACATAATTCTTCAGGGGCTGCCACGCGCCTGAAGAACTATCGCCGGGGTGTGCAAAAGCAAGCGCCTGGCCACGCCGGTGGTAACCTACCAACGGCGGCGAGTGCGTTGCGGGACCTGCATACTGCCCGCCAAACCAGACCACCCCGTCGCTATCCAGCGTCAGGTGCCGGATTGAAAGCTGTTGCCAGGGCGACGGAACAAATACCTGCTCTTGCAACTCACCGGTAAGTAAATCGATATATACCAGCGAAGGCTGCATGCTGTCGCGATTAAGCACAAGCTTGCCATAGTCTGGATGCGTCAATAGCCCCCCGTTGGCAACGCAAACGGTGCGGCCATCGGGCATCAAGATCATTTCATGCGGACCAATACCATGCGTTGACCATTCGCCAACCCGTTGCCACTGCCCTTGCGCATCAGGCTGATACAGCCCAATCACACCTCGGCCCTCATCGTAGTCATTCTCGGTAGCAGCCAATAGACCACCATCGGGCGAAAACACCCCATGACCAAAAAAATGACGACCAGGCGCGGCGGTGATCTTGGATGGCGGGCCGTCGCTATCGTCCAATTTGAAAGACATAGCGAAAAAGCCGGGCTGCCGTCCAAAAGCAACCACACGCTCATGGTTTGCATCGATGGCAAAGCTGTGGCCACGGTCGGGAATAGGTACAGTCTTAACAACTCGACCATTCGCGTCGAATACCGCAATTTCGTGCTGAGCCCCACGCTGTCGCGCAGCTAGATACAGGTCTTCGCCTAACGTGCCCTTCGGTTTAATTACCCCAGACGCCGTTAGCTGGGCACCCGATCCAATTGCGGAGCCTGGCCCTTGCCTGCTTGTTGCCATAGATGCCGCCCGGGAAAACGCCGGAGCCCACACCAGGCTGCCGCCCCATACCCCGGCACTCAGCATGCGTTTCAGAAAGAGGCGGCGCTCGATAGTATTCATATTCTTTTCCTGCGATTGCCTGCGCACCCCGCGCTCAAAACTGGCCGGCTTGCGGCCACCCCAAGGGCTCGTGCGAGGCATCCACCAAACTCAATCACCGTCCAGCGCGTTAAAGCCCAAAGCAACACCTGCCGCTGGCGCGATATCCTGCACGAGCAAAGCACGCGCATTGTCGAGTATTAAAGCAACCGCCTCAAAATCTTCTGGCCCTTGCAAAAGGGCGTCAGCACGGGTCAGTTCGGCCAAAAACTGCTGTTGTGCCCAACCCTGCTCACCCAGACTCAGCTGACCCGCCGCCATGAACTCGCGCATCCCTACGATGCCAGCCCGCAAGGCTGAGAGGGTTTGATCACTACGCCAATACGGCAACAATTTCGAGTTGCCCGATGTTAACGCGGGCTTGATTTGAATGTCGCTGGTGAATTGCAGGCCCGTAGCCATGGCCTTGATGCCTTCAGACAACACCTCATCGAGACTACGATATGCCGCCGCTGGCCCTGGTTGCTTAAATGCTTTCCCGTAAGCGCCTTGCTCAGACCAGGTGCTTTCCAGCTCGTTAGCCGTCGCGACCAAATTGCCAGCAATTGCTGCTGCGTAGTCGCACTGCGCCTTCATCACTTTGCTGAAAGGCTCACCCAAAGCGACGGCCTGAATCAGCCCACCCTCGCGATACAGCACATATTCCAGCGCCGGCAACCCCTGCACCGCCACGCTTTGTTTCGACAGTTCGGGCGCCTGGCCCGCCTCGTATTGCCCGATGATTTTGGGAATTTGTCGCGCGCCCACATTGCGCACGTCTGGCCAGAAACTAATGCGCTCGTAACGGTTGGCTTCAACCAGGGGCCCAAAGCGCAAAAACAGGACACGCGACCAGGCGTCGACAACATTTTTGAAAGCCTCACCCAGAAGCGCTGCGTCTCTTCGTCCAGAGTTCGCGCATATCCCCTGGATCTCTTTGACCAAATTGCCGGCGGCATGGGTCAACGTGGCAAAGCTCGGTTGAATGTAGGCCTCCGCCCAGCGTTGACCCGCCCCGGCGTTGTCAACGACATTAACACGCTGTGTTGCCGAAACTTCATTCACCTCGTCGGCCTGTGACGCATTGGGCAAAAGCCCCAGCGTGGTGCCTAAAACACACGCTGCCATCATTGAGCGCAAGGGCACTAAACACAAGAATTTCATTACAAAGACTCCAGGAACTGGATCAAATTGGCACGATCTTCGGGAGACATGGCGACCACCCTGTCGCGCGCAGCCTGCGCCTCGCCGCCGTGCCATAGAATCGCTTCGAGTAGTGTGCGTGCACGACCATCGTGCAGCCACGTTGCATTGGGGTTCACGGTCTTGGTCAAGCCAATGCCCCACAGCGGCGGCGTGCGCCACTCTCGTTGCAGCGTCTCTTTGCCATCCTCATCTGCCAACCCTTCGCCCATGTCGTGCAACAACATGTCGGTGTAAGGCCAGATCAGCTGAAACTGATGTTCGGAGCGCGCCGCGTCGCGGCGGGTTACGTATTTGGGCACATGGCAAGCAATACAATTAGCTTCATAAAACAGCTTCTTGCCAGCCAGCACTTTTGGGCTGGACACCTCACGCCGCTGAGGCAGCGCCAGGTTCGACGAATACACCGTCACGAAATCGATAAGATTTCCCGGCACCTCGTGATCACCCTGCTCTTTTTGGACACCATGCGGCAAGGTTCGGCAAGGCGCTTGTTGTGCTGTGCAATCGCCATAAGGGTCTTCGCGCAGCGGCGTTGACAAACCCATGTCCATAAAAAACGCCTCAGCCGACTGGCGCTTGACGGAAGGCTGATCTGCCTTCCAGCCGAAGCGACCAAGAACCTTCTGGCCCGACTCAGGGTCAGTCACCCAGTTGGGGCGACCCGATACCGCGTCGCGGCGCGTTTGCGGCGTATCGATATTCTTAAGGATGTCTTGGGGGTGAATCGCCTCAAGCAAACCTAAGCCCAGCATCGGCGGGGCCAAGCGCGCAGACAATCTGACGTTAGGGTCGAGGGGGCCGTAGCCCAGCGCATCGATGGTGTAATCTGGGCGTTGCAACACGACGGTCTCCCCCCCGGCCAATTCAATATTGACTGGCGAATAAGCAATACGCAGCCGCCCCTCGCCCGCGAGCCCCGTCACTGCAAAGGGCTGCAGCTGCCGCCCGTAAACCGGGTCTGGCGCGCCGGAAGGCAGTGCAAAACGAATTAGCAAAGCCATCGCCTCGCTTTTATCTTCTGGGTCGAGGCCGGGCACAGTACCCCGGCCATCCTTAACATGGCAAGCCTGGCACGACCGCGCGTTAAACAAAGGCCCCAACCCATCAGAAGCCAGGGTTGACGCAGGAGATGAAACCCAGTCTTTTCGGAACACGCCATTTCCGACCATGAACTCCTGGCGCCCCTCGAAGCTTAAATTAGCCGCCGGATGAGAGAAAATGTCGGCGTTGACACGCTTGACGACTGTACCCGCACCTCCCTGCATTTGCTCGAACGCCTCGGCTTTAGAAAAGTCGGCAGTAGGCGCCGTTACCGTAAGCACGCGTTGCCGATCAGTTTCAGATAAATCGGGGCGCGGCACCAATGCAGCGTCTGAGGCGAACACACCTTGGTTGAATGTTCCTGTCACCAGGATTGAGATAAGAATCAGGGGAGCGCACCTACCCAATGTCTTTCGAGCAAACACAATAACGACCTACTTTATTTAAGTTTCACTTTGGTTCTGCTGAACGAAATCGCGGCCCCGAAGGGCCGCTATATACGTAGAACTATTGAAATACTGCGCTGGGCGCATCGAGACTGTCAGAGCCTTCAATTTGAACGCCACCCAAATCAAGCGCAGTGATCACCCGTTCGATGGTTCGGGTTTGGGCAACCAACTGATCAACAATAGCTTGAATAACGGCATTGCCCTCTGCGTTGCCTTGCGCAATCATCTGATCGTAGGTCTCAATGTTGCGCGCACGGTCGCGCATGACATCCATTGCGGCCAGTGTCGATTGCAACCGAGCACGCATTTCTTCGTCGAGCGCCGGGTTAACGGCTTGCACCAGGTCGCTAACCGAAGGCCCCTGGACGGCGCCACCCTCGGTACGCTCATAACGCCCCAGATATACATTCATCATGCCAACTTGGTTGTAATAATGGGCATTGTGCGTATTGTCGGAAAAACAATCGTGCTCTTCTTCGGAATCGTGCAAGATCAAGCCTAGCTTGATCCGCTCGCCAGCAAGCTCGCCATAAGACAGGCTACCCAGCCCGGTCAGCATGGCCACCAAACCCGCTTTTCCATCGGCTTGCACAGCTTCCCTTGCCTTGCCGCCCGGCTGCCAGTACGACACCATTTCTTTCAGGTCGTCGACCAACATATGGGTGACGACCTCTAAATACCGGGCACGCCGATCGCAGTTACCACCCGTGCAATTGGCCAGATCAAAATCAGTGTGGGGACGATTACCGGCGTGGCGCGCTTGCGGTGAACCTGTTGCGCCTGCAGGCGCCGGGCCCGTGCCGTTAAGGTCTTGCCCCCAAAGCAAAAACTCTACAGCATGATAACCCGTTGCCACGTTGGCTTCATTACCATCGGCTTCGTGCAAAACGTCGCGCAACAGCTCTGCCGTAATCTGACTTGCATCTACGGTTTTCCCGCCAATTTTAAGCTGAGGGTTGGCAATAACGTTAACGACGTAATAAGCATTTAGGTCAGAGTCGGTGCCATAGGAAGCGTCGACGTAATCAATCATGCCTTCGTCCAGCGGCCAAGCATTGACGCCACCTTCCCAGGCGTCAACAATTGGGTTGCCAAAACGAAAGGCTTCGGTTTGCTGGTAAGGCACCCGCGCGTCAATCCAGGCCTGGCGGGCTGACTGCAGGGTACCGGGGCTGGGCGCCTTTAAAAGCTGCGCTACGGCCAATTGCAGCTTCTGTGCTCCCGCAAGTGCATCTTCGTAGTTGGCCTGCGCAATATCGGCATAGTTTTTAACCACAGCCGCCGGCTGCGCCGCGCCAACCGCAGGCGCAGCCACCAGCGCACACACAGCCAGCAAAGAACCCAATACTTTTTTCATGCTTTCCCTTTGCAAACACACCACCCAACGGCGGCAACATCATAAAACAATAATGATATTGTAAACGATTTGCATTTGCAAAAATCCAGCAGGCAACAAAAAACCCGCACGGTTTGCACACATGCGGGTTAACTGTTTTTGGTGCCGACGGCGAGACTCGAACTCGCACAGCTCTCGCCACTACCCCCTCAAGATAGCGTGTCTACCAATTCCACCACGTCGGCTGTTTTGCTACTGGTACTGCTGTAAAGCACGCAATTATAGCACGCTTAAATTTTATTTGCTTGCGCAGTTTAATTACCGCTGGCAGGAGCGGCGGGCACCGCAGAGCCACCCGTCGAAGGCGCTTGCTGGGCACCATCGACCGGCGCAGCAGGTACTGCAGAAGACGTCGACCCCGGCGCTGAAGGCACCGCTGCAGGCGCTGCACCCGGGACCTGGGGCACGGCAGAACCCGCGGCAGGGGCAGTTTCGGGCTGATAGCCTTGCATAATACCGGTGTCGAGGATGGAGTCACCCGTGCGGTGCGACACATAGGCCAAACCGATGGTAGACGCAAAGAACACCACCGCAGCCCACTTGGTAGTACGCGACAGGAAGTTAGCAGCACCTGTGGCACCAAACAGGCTGCCGGCCGAGCCACCCCCGAACGAAGAGCCCATGTCGGCGCCCTTACCTTGTTGCAACAAGACCAGAATAATGATGCTCAGCGATGAAATAACCTGAATCGCGAGAAGAAGGGACGACAACCATTGCATGTGATGACTCCGGGCCTTTAAGCGGCCGCAATACTAAGAAATTCTTCGGCAACAAGCGCTGCGCCGCCAACCAGCGCACCATCGATGTCGGGCATGGCAAACAAACTGGCCGCATTCGCGCCTTTAACGCTCCCGCCGTACAGTACCTGCACCTGCGCAACGCCTAGTTCAGACAACAACTTACGAATAAGCGCATGCACATCTTGAGCCTGTTGAGGCGTGGCGGTAAGCCCCGTACCAATTGCCCAAACGGGCTCGTAGGCAATGATCATTTTTGCCACGGCTTGCGCGCCAAGGGCAAGCACGGGCGCCAATTGGCTGGTAATGACCTGGGCCGTTTCGCCGGCTGCTTGTTGCTGCAGGGTTTCGCCCACGCACACGACGGGCGTCAAGCCCGCATCGAGGGCTACTTTGGCTTTTTGCGCAACCAGCTCGTTGGTTTCGGCGTGATACGTACGTCGCTCAGAATGCCCCACCAGCACCCAACGACAAGCAAAGTCGTTGAGCATGGCAGCGGAGACTTCGCCGGTATAGGCGCCGGAACCATGAACGCTGACGTCTTGGGCACCCCAAGACACTGCACTACCCGACAAAGCGGCCTGCGCCTGCGCCAAATACGGAAACGGCACACAAACAGCAACCGAGCACGCACCGACACCGGCAACGCCCTCTAGCACACTACCCAGCAAACGGGCGTTATCGGCAAGGTTGCCGTTCATTTTCCAGTTACCAATTACCAGGCGCTGGCGTTCTTGATTCGTATTCATGGGCCTACAGGCTTAGTCGAGAAAACCCGCTATTGTAGCCTGATTTAACCGCAACCGCATAGATCAAACACTCAATTGACGGTCAGAACAATCTTGCCGATATGGTCACCCGACTCCATGAGGGCATGTGCATCAGCGGCTCGGGCCAGAGGAAACGTGGCGTGCACTACAGGCCTGATCTTTTTTGCGGCCAACAGTGGCCAAACCTTGCCACGAAGCGCCTGAGCAATTTGCCCCTTGAAACTGACTGGGCGCGGGCGAAGTGTCGAGCCGGTAATCGTAAGACGACGTCGAAGCACCTGATTGAAATCGACCGTACCTTTAGGCCCGCCCAACAGCGCGATAATAACGATCCGCCCGTCGTCAGCCAAACACTTCAGATCACGTTCGATATAGTCACCAGCCACCATATCCAGAATGACGTCCACCCCCTTACCGTCGGTCAGCGCCTTGATGCGCTCGACAAAGTCTTGCGTACGGTAGTTGATGCCGGCGGTTGCCCCCAGAGCTTCGACGGCCTTCACGCGCTCATCTGACCCCACCGTCGCATAGACACGATGCCCCAACGCAACGGCCAGCTGAATGGCCGTAGTGCCAATGCCACTGGCGCCGCCATGCACCAGCAAGGCTTCGTCGGATGACAGCCGTCCGCGGTCGAAAACGTTGCTCCATACCGTGAAATAAGTCTCTGGCAAGCCAGCAGCTTCAATGTCGGTCAGGCCATCGGGAACGGGCAAACACTGCACCGCAGGGGCGACACAGTATTCGGCATATCCACCACCCGCCACCAATGCGCACACACGATCACCGATTGCAAAGCCGCCTGCGGCAGCGTCACCACCCACAATTTCGCCTGCGACCTCAAGCCCAGGTAAATCGGATGCACCAGGCGGCGGCGGGTAGTTTCCAGCGCGCTGAAACACGTCGGGACGGTTAATACCCGCAGCGGCCACCTTGATTAAAACTTCGCCTGCGCCTGGCACTGGCGTAGGACGGCCGGTCAGCACCAGCACTTCTGGCCCGCCGGGGCGAACAATTTCTACAGCTTTCATGGTGCGCGTTTCCTTTTGGTGTGGCTTGACGTGGTGCAGTTTGACGCCGCAGGCCTATACCCCGCCCGCCTTTGCAATATTACTTAACAGGCTAGCCCCTGCACCGACGTGAACGCCAAGATGACAATCGAAACAGCATAGGCTAAACTTGCGCCCTTGCGTTGGCAAGTATACGGAAGCGTGGCAGAGCGGTTGAATGCACCGGTCTTGAAAACCGGCAAGGGTTTGCGCCCTTCGTGAGTTCGAATCTCACCGCTTCCGCCAACCAGATTAAAAAAGCGCCTTTTAAGGGCGCTTTTTTATTTTGTAGAGCAGCATAGGTAATTTTCTCGGCGCCAAACCAAATTTATGGCGCTGCTCATTTGGCCTGCTGCAGCCCAGACAGTATCGCCCCCATGAGTAACTCGGGGCCATGGGCATGCTCTGCATGACCATGTTCACCCTCATGATGCTCCCACGCCTTCAACATTCTGGACACCGTATCACCCATAGCGACCGACATACTTGAAGCCGTAGTTTGAGCATCACGCACAAAAATCACCTGCCCTTTCTTGATGGTCTGCAACACTTTGATGTCGATCAGCCTTTCAGGATCAATGGCCGTAGGATCTTCGGACAAAACAACAAAGTCGGCCTGTTTACCTGGCGCCAACGAGCCTTTTTTGTCTTCTTCAAAGTGCTGATAAGCCGGCCAGATCGTCATGGCCTTAAGCGCTGTCATCACGTCAACGCGCTGGCGAGGGCCCAAAATGTCGCCTGAACGTGAACGTCGAGTGACCGTCGCCGACAAGACGCGCATCGAATCGGGAAAGGCAACTGGCGCATCATGATGCGTCGAGAACATCATGCCCCGTTCACGAACCCAACCGGTAGGCGAAATATTATCGGCATGCTCTGGCCCAACGGTACGATCCCGATGCCAATCGCCCCAATAAAACGTATGCATGGGGAACAACGACGGAAAAACGTCGAGCTGGTCAAGCAATGCAACTTGGTCCTTTCGCAAAAATTGGCCATGAATCAACACCGCACGCCGGTCAGCCACGCCATACTTGTCACGGGCCGTTTTTATAGCCGCAAGCAGCATATCGGAAGCGGCCTCGCCATTGGCATGGGTGATGATCTGAATATTATTCTTGAAAGCCCAATCGATTGCGTCAAAGACCTGATCGGGCGTAGCCGCCGAATAGCCGCGATAATCGGCACGATAACCCTGCGGGGGCTTGTAATAGGGACGGTCGCGATAAGCTGTAAAACCTTGCGGCGACCCATCGATAGTTAGCTTCGCCCCACCTACCCGAAAGCCATCCACGTAATCCTTGCTAGCGCTTTTCCCGATAAAGTCGCGATCTTGCAGCACATCGACGTAGGTCACCACGTCGATAGGTATCTTCCCGGCAGAAGCGGAAGCCTGCATGAGCGGGACAATGGTAGACGTTGCACGACCCTCTTGCCCGGTGGTGTAGCCATACTGCGCCAGCAAATGCGTCCCCGCGACAAACAAGCCTTGCGCTTGTTCCGCCGTCATTTTGCCAAACTGTTTGGCTAATGCACCGAAAAATGCGGCTTCTTCGAGCACACCATTAGGTTGTTGAGACCCTTTCTCGCGGCGGATCACGCCCCCTTCCGGGTTCTTGGTGTTGCTTGAAATACCGGCAAGCTCAAGGGCTTTGCTATTCAATACCCCAAGATGTCCCGACTGATGAATCACCAGAATGGGGATATCTTTAGATACGGCATCGAGGTCTTCACGCGTGGGGTGACGCTGCTCGGCAAGCTGGGCGTCATCATAACCAAAGCCCAAAATCATGCCGGCGCTTTTCACCGTACTTTGATTCTTTTGCGCCCAACTTTCAAGCGCCGCTTGCAGCTTTCTAATATCCGTCACTTCGCCGTCGGGCGGTGCCAGCAAATTGGCGGAAACAGCCTGTAAACCGATCATAAACGCATGGCCATGCGCATCGACAAAACCCGGAAGCATGGTTTTGCCTTTGAGGTCGATCATTTTGGTGGCATCGCCTTTTAACGCGTTGACGTCATCCAATGACCCCAAGGCCAGGATTTTGCCATCTTTGACCGCAACGGCCTGCACCTTGGGCTGTGCATCGTTGATGGTCAGAATGGCGCCGCCAAACCAGATTTGATCGGCCATTTGGGCGGCTACGGCCTGACCGCACAGCAAGGTGCTGCATGCCAGCGTTATAGCGCGTAGAGGTCGGATTAGAGACATTAATTTTCTCCTTAACAGGCCATAAAATGATCCCATGCATTCAGAGAGTACAAGAATTTACAAGATATGGTCCAACCCTATTCCTGAAAAGCAGCCTTCGCTGTCACCGACCCCTCGTAGACAACGTCAATCAAAACTCCGCATAATCCGAAACGTTCAATCACGCTCTGATCAAGAGGTCTTGCCATGCGTTTTTTTATCCACACAACGCCAAATGCTGGGCGTTGCGTACGGGCAGCTTTACTGGCGACCACGCTGACGCTAGCGGCCATGCTGTCAACCTCGCAGGCCTGGGCGAGCACAACAGCCCAGGAAACAGACCAGGCGCTGAACGCGCTGAACACCAATTTTCGCGAGCTTTACCAAGCCCGAACTGCGCAAGTACTGGAACGGCTGCCGCTGATTCTGGTCGTACAAAATTCGGCCGTAACCGTGGTGCGCGGCACGCAGCGACACATTTATGCGGTGCCCATTCAACGCTATAACGATGCACGGTCGATCATGCATGCGGTGCTGGGGTTCCATGGCTTGATGACCCGACTGGCACAGGCCGGCAACGACGCCCAATGGGGTGAATTACAAACATTTATAGCCAATCTGCAGCAACTGAAAACGCTGGTTGGCCGCACCGAACTGAATCGCCTTGAGCAGGCGCGCGTCGATAAGGTTTTACACCGGCTGAATGACTACGCAGCTACGGCGCTGGCCAAGAGGCGCATAGACCTCCCCGCCCTGCGGGCAACACTGCAAGCTGCAGAACCTGATATTTCGGCCATTACCCTGTCGACAGGTCGCGCGCACGCCGCTGCCATGAGCGACGTTTTACGCACGGTACGAGCCCAGGCCACGCCCCAAGAATGGGCTCAGGTCGTCGCTGTGATCACCGGCCCGTCTACCCCAAGAAGGAACAATCTGGAAACGGCTATCGTGGCCTCGGTCTTGGGTAAACAACTAATGGGCACCCGCATTTTTTATTCGGAAAACATCTTTTCTGTTGATGGCGCCCTGGCCTACCTGCAAACTCTGGCCGGCGACCAGGAGCTTTCCGAAAACGTATTTAACCAGCCCTACCAAATGTGGCAAGATCTATTCACGCCGGTATCCCGCGAACTGATCGAGGTCGATTTTTATACAGACCTGGCCCAACCATAAACAACACCGGCCGGGCCCCATGCCAGGCCTAGCCGTATTTCAGTTCGCCCTGGCGGTCGTCACCCAATGGCGCAGCAACCGGGCAAATCGGCTCGAGCACATCGTCACCCGCCGCATGGCGGATGCGCGTGACCAACCCCATACGATTCATCTGGGCGATCAGTGGCGCAGGATCTAGTTCTTCAACATTGACCATACCGCCGACATCCCAAACACCTTCGGCAATCAGCAGTGCAGCAGCTACCGGCGGCACACCGGCAGTATAAGAAATCGCCTGACTACCTACTTCTTGGTAGCTGGCCTCGTGATCGCATACGTTATAGATCAAGACTTCGGCCGGCTGACCGTCCTTCGTGCCTTTGACCAGATCACCGATGCAAGTTTTCCCGGTGTAATCCGGTGCCAGCGACGCAGGGTCGGGTAATACGGCTTTCACGACTTCAAGCGGCACGATCTCTTGCCCCCGCGCGGTACGAACAGGTTGCTCGGACAGCAACCCCAAATTCTTGAGCACATTAAATACATTGATGTAGTGCTCGCCAAAACCCATCCAGAACCGGATGTTGGGCACGCCCAGATGCTGCGACATGGAATGCAACTCGTCATGCCCGGTCAAGTAAGTCGTGCCCACGCCGGTGACGGGCATGTCCCAGTCTTTACGATGCTCGAACATCTGGTTTGCTTTCCAGGCGTTGTTTTCCCAAGACCAAACCGTTGACGTAAATTCGCGAAAATTAGTTTCCGGGTCGAAGTTAGTCGCAAAATATCGACCATGGCTACCGGCGTTAATGTCAATAATATCGATCGAATCAACCTGATCGAAATGATGGTCGATTGCGTAACGCGCATAAGCATTGACTACGCCCGGGTCAAACCCAATACCTAAAATGGCGGTCACGCCCGCAGCTTTGCATGCCTCGCGGCGCTTCCATTCGTAGTTCGCGTACCAAGGCGGCGCTTCACACACTTTAAGTGGATCTTCATGGATGGCAGTATCCATGTAGGCAGCGCCAGTTTCAATACACGCCTGCAACACCGACATATTCACGAATGGCGAACCGACGTTAATCACAATTTGACTGTGAGTGGCACGAATCAGAAACTTGGTCGCCTCGACATCGAGAGCGTCAAGCGCATGGGCTTGCAAAACGCCTTTTGTTTGCATGCTGCCTTTGGCATGAACAGAATCGATGATGGCGTGACACTTGGCCAATGTACGCGACGCGATATGAATATCGCCCAGCACGGCGTTGTTCTGGGCGCACTTGTGCGCCACGACTTGCGCGACCCCGCCGGCACCAATAATCAGGACATTGCGCTTCATAGCATGTTCTCTCTTACCAAAGTGAAAAGATTGCCGTCAGGATAGGCTGGCGACATAATCATCAAAGGAAAAGTCGCGAACGACGTGGACCGTGCCATCGAGTTCTTTGACTGCAATAGATGGCATATGAATGCCGTTAAACCAGTTCTTCTTGACCATGGTGTAGCCGCCCGCATCACCAATAGAGATACGATCACCCACCTGCAGCGGACGGTCAAAACGCCCTTCGCCAAAGATATCGCCCGCCAGACAGGTTTTGCCGCATACTTGGTAGACATGGTCACCCTGCCCCTGACCCAACGGAGCGGTTTCGCGATATATGAGCAAGTCGAGCATGTGAGCTTCGGTGGAGCTATCAACCACAGCCAGGTGCTTGCCATTAAAGGCGGTATCCAGCACACTGACCTCGAGTGTGGTCGTATGCCTCACCGTAGCCTCACCCGGCTCAAGATAAACCTGTACACCATAGGTATCTGCAAATTGCCTTAGCCGCGCGCAAAATGCGTCGACCGGATAACCTTCAGCAGTAAAACTGATACCGCCCCCTAAGCTAACCCAATCTAACCGGTGCAACAGTTCGCCGTAGCGTGCCTCAACATCGGCCAACAGCGTATCGAAACGATCGAAATCTTTGTTTTCGCAGTTGTTGTGAATCATCACGCCGCTGATCTGATCAACAACGTCAATAATGCGCTGAGGATCTGACTCGCCCAACCGGCTGAACGGACGCGCCGGGTCAGCCAGATCGAAACCGGCGCAGCTTACCCCTGGGTTGAGCCGCAACCCTATGGGCTTGCCGTCGGCGTGCGACACAAAGCGATTTAATTGACTGATGGAATTAAAGATAATTTTGTCGCAGCTGGCGACAACCTCTTTTATTTCGTGATCGGCAAATGCAACGCTGTAAGCATGGGTTTCGCCACCAAACTTTTCATAACCCAGCTTGACCTCATACAACGAAGATGACGTCGTGCCATCCATGTACTCGCGCATCAAGTCAAAGACTGTCCAGGTAGCAAAACACTTGAGAGCCAATAAAACGCGGGCACCCGACTGTTCGCGCACCCGTTGAATAATTTTCAGGTTACGCAGCAGCGCCGATTTGTCGATAAGGTAGTAAGGGGTTGGAATCATATAAATATCAATCTTTTTTGCCGTCGCGATGCGCAATTTGAACAGGGGGCTGACCAGGCAGTGTCACGACCAGTGAAAGTTGTCCACCTATGCTTTCAACATAGTGACGTAGAGTAGACAGCAACATGTCATCGCGCTTTTCAAGGCGCGATACCGTGTCTTGCCCAACGCCCAACGCCAACGCCATTTCGTCCTGGGTGTGCCCGGCCCGCTTTCTTAGCTCTTTAAGCGTTAATGTCGGCACATCCGCAAGGAGCGTTGATTGACGCGTATCAAGATTTTTTTTGGACATAGCGTTATGGTAGAGCCAGGCGTATGATTGTTACGCTTGCGCAGAGTAGCGCAAAGGCCTTTATTACAAACAGCTTACAGTTAACATAAAGGGCGAAATTATGGCCTATAAGTCATATGCAGTCAAATGCATATTTAACGTAGGCCGCTCGCCTGGTGTTTAACCTTTCCGTTTTCCTCAACATCACAAAGGATCAGCCATGTCTTTAAGAATCAACGACGTTGCCCCCAACTTCACCGCCGACTCGACCGCCGGTCAAATCACGTTTCACGACTGGGTTGGCGACAGTTATGCCATCCTTTTCTCGCACCCCAAAGACTTTACCCCCGTATGCACCACCGAGTTCGGCGCAGTCGCCCAATTGGTGCCCGAATTTGTCAAACGCAATACCAAAGTGCTGGGGGTTTCGGTAGACAATGTTGAAGACCACAAAAAATGGAAGCGCGATATCGAGGCCGTTGCCGGCGCCCCGGCCGACTTCCCGATCATTGACGACACCTCGTTGAACGTGTCGAAGCTCTACAACATGCTGCCGGCCGATGCCTACCTGCCCGACGGCCGCACGCCCGCACACAGCGCCACAGTACGTACTGTCTTCATTGTTGGCCCCGATAAAAAAATCCGCCTGACCATGTCGTACCCTATGTCAGTTGGGCGCAACTTTGCTGAAATCATGCGCGCACTAGATGCCGTGCAAGCAACCGACGGCGTACCCATTGCCACACCGGCCAACTGGGTGCCTGGTCAAGACGTTATTGTGGCGTTAAGCCTGAACGACGAGCAGGCCAAAGAGAAATTCGGCGACCTCAACATCAAGTTGCCCTATTTGCGTTTTGCAAAAGCTCCGCAAAAATAAGCGGAAAAGCAGTAGGCCAGGTAACCTGGCCCGCAGTTAAAAGGCCGGCCGAGCGCCGGCCTTTTTATCGCCTGGCTGTCAAGCAAGAACATAATAGCCCTACGGATTAATCAGAAATACCTCACGACCGTTCTCGTCAGGTAAGCTTTTCCTCTAGAGCCAAAGCACGGATGCGCTTCTTGTCGACTTTTCCGACGCTGGTCTTGGGCAACTCGGACATCCAGACCACGCGTGCAGGCCACTTGTACTTCACAAGATGTTCCGCCACATACGCCATCAAACACTCAACGGTTGGTGGCTCACCCTGTGCCACCACATACGCAACCAGCAGTTCACCACGGTAGTCGTCCGGAACGCCCACGACGGCCGCTTCACGAATTTGCGGATGACGGAAAAGCACCTCTTCAATTTCTCGGGGATACACGTTGAAACCACTGACAATGACCATCTCTTTCTTACGATCACAAATAGTCAAATAGCCCTCGTCATCAAGAAAGCCTATGTCACCTGTATAAAGCCACCCCTCCCTGAGTGCTTCTGCTGTCTCGGCGGGTCGCCCAAAGTACTCAGACATAATTTGCGGCCCAAAGGCCCTGACCTCGCCTATCTCGCCAGCCGCTAAAACCCGTTGCCCCTCGTGAACATCGACAATCTGGATAGTCGTGTCGGGCACGGGAATACCCACCGTGCCAATCTTTCGATCCCCATGGTAGGGGTTGTAGGTAAGTACCGGGCCCGCTTCGGTTTGCCCATACCCTTCGCAAACCGCGCATCCTGTAGCCGCCTCCCAGCGCCGCAAGGTTTCGGCAGCGAGCGCTGAAGAGCCTGAGAAACAAAGACGTAAAGAAGTGAGATTGGCTTGTGCAAAACCCTCGAAGCCCATCAGCCCCATAAAAATGGTTGGACTCCCTGACATCAACGTAATCTGATGCTTCGCAATTTGCTCAAGCACAATGTCGGGACGATAACGAGCCACAATTACCAACGTACTTCGACAATAAGCCGCCAAATACAGCCCCATAGACACGGCGTAAACATGAAACAGGGGAGTGATGGCCAAAATACGCTCGACCTCGGGCAGCGTCGGCAACAAAGCTTCCCGTTGACTGATATTCGTAGCCACCGCCCGATGCGTGAGGCTGACACCTTTGGGAACGCCGGTCGTACCCCCGGTGTATTGCAAGGTCGAGGGCGCATCCGGCTCGGGCAAAGGCAACCGGTCGGCAAGATGACCCTGGGCTTTCCAGGCGGTCAGCCGTTCGGACTTCGGACCCGTACCAACTGCGTACAAGACATCGAAACGACTGGCCACCTGATCAACAACCGAGGCGACCGACTCATCGTAAAAGACACCTCGCGCCGCTGCGTTGTCCAGCACCTGCGACAACTCGCTTACCGTGTATGCAGGATTCAGAGGAACAACCTGAGCGCCGGCCGCCTGTACGGCAAACGTTGCAATGGCAATATCAATGGCGTTGTTCATCAAAAGCACAACGCGCTCCCCCTTGCCAAGCCCTGCAGTTTGCAGTCGTGCCGCAAGCCCGGCAACGCAAGCCGCGTATTCCCGGTAACTCAATTGTTCATCACCACAAACCAGCGCATTGTGCTCTGGTGAGCGCCTGGCTGCGTCATCAAGCATGTGCACGACCGTCGGCCAAACAACTGGCATCGAATATTGCATCATGACTGGTCCTGTACCTTGATGATTACCGCCATGGCCGAATCGCCCGCGGCGCAACCGACAAACAAACCATAGCCGCCGCCTTTGATGACCAGCGTTTCAATCAACTCGATGACAGCACGAAGCCCCATTGGCGCCTGCGGGTGCCCCCAGACAAGCGAACAGCCGTAATCATTAAAAGACTCAGGGGCGATACCAAGCTCTTTTCCCATCACCAGGTCGTTGACGATGAACGGGTTATGCGTTTTTATCGCAGCCAGGTCACTTACGCTAAGGCCGGCCGCCTGCAAGGCACGCCGGGCAGCCGGCGCGGGCGCTGCAGGCATATAAGCGGGTCGCTCACGCGACTGCCCGAACGACACAATACGTATGCCGATGTTCCGATCGCGCGAAAACTCAGCGGCACGAGAAGGGGTTGTCAAAATTAACCCGGCGTTTCCATCGGCGGGATGTGTTTGCCCCCCAAAAGTGACCGTCCCGCCTTCCATCACAGGCCTGAGTTTTTCAAGCCCTTCTTGTGTTGTAGGGAATATGCCTTCATCGCCCGCAAGCGTGACTTGTGTTTTCTTGAATCGGGCATCCGGCACTTCGAACGGCAAGTCCATAAAGCGTCGCAAAAATGCACTGTCGTCTTTCAGTGCATCGGCATACTGTGCGTAGCGGAGCACGGTCAACTCGTTTTGTGCCTGCGTCGTCAACCCGTATTCACGCGCGACATTTTCAGCCGTAGTCAGCATATTCACGCCGGTATATGGGTCACAATTGAAGTTGTCCAGAACCCAGTTCTCGTGTTCGCCAGTACCACCCGGCGCATGCGGGGCCGGATAATAAATATGCGGGCCGTTCGACACCCGGTCGCAGGCAATCGCCAACGCAACCTCGGCATCACCTTCGCGAATGGTCGAAGCAACCGACTGCAACAGGCGTGCCCCTGTTGCGCACGCCTGACTAATTGTCGGCCCAGCCACGTGGCCGGCACCAAGGTCGGCCATCAGCCACGGCAAACCATAAAAAGCGCCTCGCTGTGGTACCGACAAACCCAAGGCGGCGTGCTCAATAGCCGACGTGTCTATTTTGCGTCGCGCCAACGCACCTTTTGCAACATGCGCGGCAAACTTAAGACTATGCAAGTGCGCCAGACTGCCCTGCCAGCGCGCAAACGGTGTTGACCAATAGGCGCCATAAGGAATTGCAATTTCCGTCATTATTTATCTCCCTGATTTACTTTTGAGGCGCCCAGATACGTAGCGACCACCCGCGGATCTTATAAGTAACGTAATCTTTATGAAATACCTTAAACATGAATAAATAGATCTCTGTAATGCCATAATGGAATACCAAAATGTCACAAGAAATTGATTTCCGTCGCCTGATGGGCCGGCTGCGTTTACGTCATCTGGCGCTGCTAGACTGGCTTGGCAAAGATCCGAACGTCGGACGGGCTGCAAAAAAACTGCATATGGCCCAGCCCACCGCAAGCAAGCTACTTAGGGAAATCGAGGATATATTCGAGACCCCTTTATTTACCCGGAATCGTCGGGGACTTACCCCCACTGCAGCCGGCCAGGTACTAACACGCCGGGCAGGTATCTTGCTGGCAGAAATGCAGGCGACACATACAGAACTGCTCTATGCGCTGGGTGGCGGCACCGGACACATGCGGCTAGGCGTGTTTCCGGTGGTGGTGCCAGAGTTTCTGCCCAAGCTGTATTCCGCCCTTCAAAGCCAATGGCCAGGGCTCACGATCGAACTACGGGAAGCCGTAGAGCTCCAGTTGCTGGATCAATTGTCGAAAGGAGAAATCGACGGCATCATCGGCCGCATTGTTATGGAAAATTTAACGCCAGATTTACGTCATGAGGCGGTTTACACCGAGCCTACCGTCATTGTGTGCGGCACTCATCATCCTCTTCGTAATGCATCGGCTGAAGCACGCGTGCAAATACTTGAACAAACCGCCTGGATGCTTCCCGCACGACAAGGTGCGGTGTACAACCTCGTCGCATCAAGGCTTGCGCAATTCGGCATTAAGGCACCACGCGTAGACATCGAAACAACGTCAGTGTTTGCAACAATTGAAATGCTTAACCACACGAACTTACTTTCGATTTTGCCGGAAAAAATTGCGCTAGATTATCAAGCTAACCAGAAAGTGGCCGTCGCCCCGATTGATGACCTGGGGGCCAACTACCCGATTGGCGTCATTTACCGTGCAGATGCTGCAGACAACCCTTTAGTGGCCATGTTGCTCAAGACCACCCGAACGCTTTCAAGCTGGCCCGCCAAGCACTAATTTTTGTTCGAAAATCGCTCAAACCAGGCATCGGCAGGCTCAGGTCTGCCAAATAGATAGCCTTGGTAAATGACGTCGCCACGCGCCTTCAAAAACTCGGCTTGCTCTGACGTTTCCACACCCTCGGCCACGACATTGAGATGCATGTGACGCGCCACCGCCAAGATCGACTCGACCAATGCCGCACTGTCGTGATCGACGGGGGCATCGTGAACAAACGTCTTGTCGATTTTCAGTTCATGAATTGGCAAGTGCTTGACATAGGTAAGTGACGCATAGCCAGTACCAAAATCGTCCAGCGAGAAATGTAGACCCAACGCACTAAGCTGCCGCATTTTCGAAATTACGTCGTCAACGTCTCGAATCAGCAAACTTTCAGTCACCTCGAACGTCAATTTGTGCGGGTCGGCGCCGGTTTCCGCCAAGATGGCCGTGATTGACGCCACAAAACTGCGTTGATGAAAATGGCGCGGGCTAATATTGACTGACACCCTGAAATCTGGGGAATCGGGGAAGCGGCCCGCAGCAATGTGCGCACAAACCTGCCTGAGCACACAAATGCCAAGATCAGCGATAAGGTCGGACTCTTCTGCTAACGGAATGAACGAAACGGGAGACACCAGCCCCAACTCGGGGTGCTGCCAGCGCACCAGCGCTTCGGCCCCAACAAGCGTGCCATGGGTATCAACTTGCGGCTGCAAATACACCATCAACTGGCCTTCTGGGATCGCCTGACGCAACTCACGTTCAAGATGAAACCGACGCTCGGCGACCGTGGACATAGACGCTTCATACACCGTTACCTGATTCCCGCCTGCCGCTTTGGCCCGATGCATGGCCGTGTCGGCCCGACGCAAGACCTCACCCGCCGTATCGGAATCAGATAACGGAAAATGAGCCATACCAATACTGGCGACCACCGAAACCTTGATAGCGTCAATGTTGAAGTCAGGTGTGAGCGCTCCCTGAATTTGCTCGACCAGCGCGTTTCCACCATTGTCGGCCAACGAGCGTGTGTCATAGACCTCGTGGGGTAGCACGAGAAATTCGCTGCCAGACATACGCGCTAACGTGCCCCGACCATCAAGGACAGCTGCCAAGCGTTCGGCCACTTGAACCAGAAGCTTGTCGCCAAAAGCATGCCCGCGCGCGTCGTTAAAACGCGAAAAGCGATCGACATGAATCAGCACAAGCACCCCTACCTGCGACGTGCCGATGCACTGCGCAAGCTTGTCTTGTATACGTTCGTAAAGAAACAAACGGTTAGGCAAAGCAGTTAGGCCGTCGAAATACGCCAGCCGATGCAAATTAAGCCGCGACTGCTCTTTCTCTTCGTAGTCTTGAAACAGCAAGCAGACCAATGCTGTCGCTAGTGGATAGGCCAAAAAAACTGTGAACCAGACTTCACTGACAATGATAAAGCCAACACCCGCGGGCAAAAGCAAGAACAGCATTAACATGCATCCGTGCACAACGACACCGCCAAACCAGGCCCTGGCAAAGCTAAGTACACCGCCCGAACGCAACCGAACGTAGTAATAGAAACAGCCAATACTGGCCGCCGTCAGGATAGTAAGCAACCCAACCCACATGCCCGCGCCGCCTAACCACGCGCGGTAAGCCGCCATAAACAGCGCACTGATTATCGCCACCAACGGCCCGCCAAACACGCCACCAACGAAAAGCAATATGGTCCGGCTGTCGAAAATAATACCGTTGCCATAATCGACCGGTGTCATCATCACACCGATACCCGTCAGGCCCAACAACACGCCGAACAACACCTTACCGGACGCCATGTCTCGCCGCTTGCGTGACATAACAACTTGATAGGCCACCACCAGGGCAACCAACAGCGCCGCATTCTTGACCAGGTCAATGATCAGCATGATGCCCCGCCTGCATAAGACGGCGTGCCAACGCTTCGAGATCGCTTGCGGGCGTACATTATCTGGTCGGCATAAGCGATAAGGGATTCAGCGTCAGCACCGTGGTCGGGAAACAAGGCCACACCCACACTGGCACTGACTTGGAGCGTTGCAGCGCCGGTCTCTACAGGTAAGCTGGCTATATGCGTAATTTTTGCAGTCACGGTTTGAATGATGTCTTGGGAAACTGCATCGTCAAGCAGCACAATAAATTCGTCGCCTCCGAAGCGATACGCGGCATCTTCGAGACGCAAGCCATGCTTAAGGCGATGGGCAAACGCACGAAGTAGCATGTCGCCGCTGTCGTGACCATAGACATCGTTGATTTGCTTGAAATCGTCGAGGTCGATAAACAACAAGGCCATGCGCCCGCCATGCCGTTGACACCGAGACACCACATCCGCAAGACGCTCGTTGAGCGCGCGACGATTAGGCAGACCAGTAAGCTCATCGTGACTAGCCTGACGCACAAGACGCGCCTGCCATTGCAAGCGTTCGACCGCCAGACTAAGCTGGCCAAAAAAATACGGCCAAAAGGCCATACCCGCATCAAAGTTTAACGCCGTAAAGTCAGCCTGTAAGGCAACAGCCCCTAAAAGACGGTTATGCACCATTAGCGGAGCGACACACCAGCCGTCTTGTACAGATGCCTGGAGCGCATTCCCGTTAAGCGCAGTGTCGTATACCGCCTGACACTTATGACGGGCTTGTGCCGCCTGAGCTGCAGGCAACCAAGGGCCAGCACCAAAACAATTAAATACCAGATGCCCCGCCCTACCGGGATGACTCTCGGACACGGTGATCACTGCGAAGGTTTCAACGGGCACAACGCTATTTAATGCACTGTGAACCTGCTGAAACAATGAAGCGATGTCATTGAGCTTGCTGGTCGCTTCGAAGAGTGCAAATGTAACTGCCTGAAAGGCCTCGAGCTGTCGACGCTGCGTAACGTCACGAGCCACGCCGACACGCATCTGGTCCGCTTCCGACCACCGCGCCGTCCACATCAGGCGCACACGACGCCCACTTTTGTGCAAATAGGTGTTCTCGAAACCAGCCCGCGACTCTCCGGATAAAACCTTTTGGCCTTCGATGCGCGTGCGCTCGTGATCTTCAGGCGCAACAAAATCGAGCATGCTGCGCCCCATGAGCTCGTGCTGGGAATACCCCAGCACGGACTCGCAGGCGGCATTGACGTACGCTACTCGGCCCTCGGTGTCGACCAAAAAAACGACATCGAGCAACAGGTCGAGATAATGTGACGACGGTTGCGGATGGGGCTGGGTCATTGAAGATACCTGATGGGGCCAGGCTGCGCCAAACAACTCGAAACGCTGCCTTGCAAAACAATGCAAAACTTAACAAGCAGACGACTAAAGCTTACACCCATTTTTTGACAACAACATGTTCGGCAAAGCAAAGCCGACAAAAATATGGAAATACACAGAGCTAGCCATCGGCCTTGCGCCAAAAAAAAGCCGGGTAGAAAGCTGCCCGGCTAAATCTTATAAAGCTGACATCCAATAAACCCTGGCCAGTTGCCTAGGCTTCGGCCAGCCGGACGCTGTCAAACCATGCGTCGTCTATTTCGGGTAACGGGATGGCATCGATAAGTGTGCGTGTAATACTGCTTTGCGGGTTATTGAAGACCTGATCGCAGGGCCCCGCGTCAACGATCTCGCCATGGTTAAGCACAATAACCTGCGAACACACGGTACGAATGACCGAGAGATCGTGGCTGATGAAAGCAATCGTAAGGTTCATGTCGGCGGCAAGATCTTGCAGCAATGTCAGTACTTGCGCCTGCGACGACACATCAAGCCCCGAGACGATTTCATCGGCCAGAATAAACGACGGGTTGAGCGCTATTGCCCTTGCGATGCCCACCCGTTGACGCTGCCCACCCGATAGTTCGTGCGGATACCGGGCGGCAAACACCGCGGGCAGCCCTACCCGTTCAAGCGCTTCGATGGCTCGTCGGCGCGGATTGTCGAAACCATAACGCTTAAGCGGCGACGCCACAATTCGGCCAACCGTGTGACGCGGATTGAGCGACGACATCGGGTCCTGGAAAATCATTTGGAGATCACGACGTAAAGGCTTGATCTGCTCTTCGGTAAGACGCGAAATGTCTTTGCCCCGAAACAGAACCTGACCAGACGACACGCCCAACAAACGAACCAGCACACGTCCCAAGGTAGACTTCCCGGAGCCGCTTTCGCCCACGATACCGATAATTTCCCCGGCAGGCAGATCGAACGTCAGCCCTTTGAGAATTTCGATGCGGGGGGCAGGACCAAACAGCTTCTTGCGCGACATATCAGGAAGCGACAGGCGCAAATCTTTGACGCGGAACAAGGGTTCAGACATGGGCAGCTCCGTTGGCATCGGTAAGCGCAATTTCTTTCTTCAGGTTGGCGATCAGCTCGGGCGGCACCGGCTTGAGCGGCTCGTTGGGATGGGTGTAACGCGGCGTAGCCCCGATAAGCGCCCGAGTATAAGGATGCTGCGGGTTGGCAAATACCTCGCGCGTAGGCGCACTTTCCATGACTTTACCGGCAAAAAGAACGGTCACCGTTTGACTGATCTTCGCGACAACCCCCATGTCGTGAGTGACGAACAAAACCGCCGTACCGGACTCGGCCTGCAGCTCGCGAATCAGACGCAAAATCTGCTTTTGCACGGTTACATCGAGCGCGGTTGTGGGTTCGTCTGCCACGATGAGCCTGGGTTTAGGCGCAAACGCAGCAGCAATCAAAATACGCTGGCGCATCCCCCCGGACAACTCGTGCGGATAAGACGCCATAACCCGCTTAGGATCACGGATATGCACGCGGTCCAGCAGTTCGAGGGCTCGTGACTGTGCATCGGCGCTGCTCCAGCCCAGGCGCTTGACAAGACGTTCGGTGATTTGCACGCCAATCCGACGCGACGGATTCAAAGCCGTTAGAGGATCTTGCGGGATAAGTGACGCAGCAGCCGCCACCGTTTGGCGTCGCTGCGCAGCACCGAGCGCGTCGAGGCTTTCGCCTTGCAGCAAAATCTGGCCAGAGGTGACCTCGATGTTGCGTGGCAAGACGCCCAGCACCGCCTTGCCAATCATACTTTTACCTGCGCCACTTTCGCCGACCAACGCGCGGACTTCGCCGGGTTGAACCGAAAGCGAAACATCGCGCAACAACCGGCCACCGCCCCGTAATACGACGTTCAAGCCGGTGACTTCGAGTGTGGGTTGCGCCATACCGGCGCCAACATTGTTTGTACTTAGTGTCATGTTGCTTACCTTGCCAGCGGGTCGAACTGGTCTTTCAAGCCCTCACCCAACTGGCTGAACGACAGCACTGTCAGGAAAAGCACTACAAGCGGTGCCACGAGCACCCACCAGGCAAAATGAATAGAGGCACGCCCCTCGGCGATCATGCCACCCCAGGTTGGGGAGTCGGACGAAATAGACAGGTTCACGA
This sequence comes from Pusillimonas sp. NJUB218, assembly GCF_003788685.1. Classification (NCBI taxonomy): domain Bacteria; kingdom Pseudomonadati; phylum Pseudomonadota; class Betaproteobacteria; order Burkholderiales; family Alcaligenaceae; genus Pusillimonas; species Pusillimonas sp. NJUB218. The sequence goes on along the minus strand of NZ_NQMK01000008.1, from coordinate 38,918 downwards.
AACTGAGAATGGCTTCGACGATAACCGCCACGCCCATTTCAAGTGCCAACAAAGCCACCACTGTGGGCAACACATTAGGCACTACCTCGGCAACCAATGTGCCCAGGCGGGTAGCTCCTCCGATACGAGCCGACTGGACGTAGTCCATGCGGGTTTGAACCATAGTCTCGGCGCGGATCACACGGGCAAAACGCGTCCAGTCGATGATGGCGATGGCCAAAATGACAGACGTCAGGCCTGTCCCGAGCACGGCAACCAACAAAATGGAGAACAGCACCGGCGGGAATGCCATCCAGATATCGATAAGCCGCGACACGACCCGGTCTACCCAGCCGCCAAAGTAGCCCGCCAGCAAGCCCAGTGCCGAACCGAAAGCGCAGGCTGCCGTGGCGGCAACCAACGCAACCGTTAATGCAATTTGCGCACCGTATATAAGACGGGACAAGACATCGCGCCCAAGACTATCAGTACCCAGATAGAACCCCGCTTCGTAACCGCTGAAACCTATGGGGGGCAAACGCTCGAGCAGCAAATCTTGTTCGAGCGGATTGTGCGGCGCAATAAACGGCGCCAATAATGCGGCCAGGACAACAATGGCGATCCAGGAGGCCGACAACCAGAGCCTTAAATTTGTTTTACGTACTCGTGCCCGCGGCTCGGCGGGAACGGCGTTTAATGTGGCTTCAGCCATGACGCAGCCTCGGATTAAGGAAGGTGTAGGCAATATCAACTACCAAATTCACCAAAATAAACAAACAAGCAAACATCAGGACAATGCCCTGAATCAGCGGAAGATCGCGATTAATAACCGCATCGATGGCCATATTGCCCAGCCCTTCGTAAGCGAAGAGGCGTTCGACAATAACGGTACCGCCGATAAGAAAGGTGAACTGCACGCCGATGAGCGTTAACGTGGGTAACGCCGCATTACGCAGGGCTTCGCGCAAAATTACCTGGGTTTCGGTAAAACCACGCACGCGAGCCAGCACGGTGTAATCAAGCTGCAGCACATCTTTAAGACTTTGCTTGAGCAACTGCGAAATAATCGCAGCTAATGGCAACGCCAGCGACAGGGCCGGCATCAGCATATGCGCCATCAGGTCTTGCAGGACGTCGAACCGGAACCGTACCAAGGCCTCGAAAAGATAAAAATTAGTGGTGAAGTCGAGATTAAGCTGAGGTGAAACACGGCCTGAAATATGAAACACAGGCCAAAGTACGCCGAACAGCAAAATCAACAACAGCCCCCACAAAAAATCGGGGATCGACAGCGTGGCGCCGTTGAAGAGGTCGACAGCGGCCTCGCCCGGGCGCCCACGTTCTTTGGCGCCCCAAATGGCAGTAGCACCACCAATGGCGATAGCAATGAGCAGCGCAAGGATGGAGAGTTCGAGCGTCGCCGGCAATCGCTCGAGGACCAAGCCGGCAACCGGCTGCTTGAGCGTGATCGACGTACCGAAATCACCCTGCAATACCCCGCCGGCCCAAATAAAGAACTGCTGGAGTAGCGGCTTATCGAGCCCGTATAAGGCCGTGAGTTGGGCGATATCGGCCTCGGTGGCCCCAGGGGATACCATCATGGCAATCGGGTTGCCAGGCGCGACACGTATCAGGATAAAAACAACAATAGCAACACCGACCAGCGTCACGAACATCGTGGCTAGCCGGATAAGAATAGATTTCAACATGGGTGCAGCAGAACTGTCGCGGAATGTGGCGGGCGGCCAGAGCGGCCGCCCGGATCAAGAGAGCAAATTAGGCGGGTTTCATGGAAGCCGCGGTGACGTCACCGGTAGCTGCAGGGGGAACCACGACTTTATCGGAATGGATGACAGGCAGAACATACTGGAGCAACGGAATAACATAGCCGTTTTCCATGATGTAGGCGCTGACGTCTTTCCAACCCTGGATACGCTTGGCTTCGTCGGGCTCGGCCCAAAGCGGTGCGATCTTTTCAATGAGATCGGGGGAGTCCCAGACCGAGTGGGGCGAAGGACCGAACATGGAGTGACCAGTCGACGTGGTTGGATCGCCGATAGCATTACCCCAGTTATAGAATGCAGCCGGTGCAAGCTGGTCGGCGCCGCGCAGCTCGAAGTGCTTGGCGATTTCATAGATTTCGATGTTGGCCTCGATGCCTACCCGACGCCACATACCCACGATCGCCTGGATCATTTCGTAATCTTTAGGCTTGAAACCGCGCGTTGTCTGAATCGTGAACTTGACCGGTTTTTCGGGCGAGAAGCCTGACGCCGCCAACAACTGCTTGGCCTTTTCGGGGTTGTACTCGAACTTGAGGTTGGGATCGAAGGCATCGTATTCGGGTGCTTCGAGCGTTGACAGCGGCACGCCGTAGCCACGCAACAGACGGTCGATGATCAGTTGCTTGTCGATCGCGTGATGCGCAGCCAGACGAACGTTTTTGTCGAGCATGGGGCCGACATCGTTCAGGAAGATCATGGCGATGTCGGAAATGGGGAAGGCCTCGCCCTTGAGCCCGGGCTTCTGCTTGAGGCGGTCGAATTCCTCGTAGGGGATTTCCATGGTGACCTGAGCATTGCCGGATTCGATCTCGGCAACACGGCTGGCGGCATCCGGGACAAACTTGATGGTAACCACGTCGTATGCTGGCTTACCACCCCAGTAATCTTTGTTGGCCACCAGACGCACATAGGCACCACGCTCGTAAGCGTCGATTTTGTAGGGGCCAGTGCCAATAGGCGCTTTTTCGAAGCCCTCGGGGCCAACTTTTTCGAAATAGGCCTTAGGCAAAACGTAACCGGTCAGGAACGCCATCCATTTGAAAATGGTGGGCTCGAACTGAACAACATCGGCCGTAACGACATTGCCGTCGACTTTGAAATTAGCCAGGTTCTTCCAGACGAATTGACCGGGGTTGCCGGTTTTAGGATCGGCGGCACGTTGCAGCGACCAGGCAATGTCTTCGGCCGTAAAAGGCGAACCATCGTGCCACTTGACGCCCTCGCGAACCACCATGCGCACTTTTTTGTTGTCGTCGGTAAAACCCCATTCGGTGAGCAGCCCAGGCTTGAAGCTCAGATCGGCCTCTTGCTGGATAAAGCGATCGAAAACCGACAGGTACAGCGCCTGAAGTTTGGGGTTAACTGCGGAAGGACCCGTCGTTGGGTCCCAACTGGGTACGCCTGTGTTGTAGGCGATAACGAGGTCTTGCCCGGCATTTTGTGCAAATGCAGGCATGCCAATGGCCGAAATACCGGCTGCAGCAACGCTAAGCTGCAGGAAGTCACGTCTTGTATGCGTCATGGTGTGTTTCCTTACGTGGATGACAATGAGCCGGCCCTGAAAAAATTGGTGATAAAAGGCCAAATCATGTTTCGCTTTACATATTAAAGGTTGAAGGTTGAACTACCCACTGGTGTTAACCCGAAACTAACGCACATTTTGGGCCACCATGTAGCCCGATCCGGCACCGGTACCACCACCCGGCCAAACTGCAGCACCCACCATATGCAAGCCCTTGACCGGCGTGTGACCGTCGGCAAAACCTCGCACCGGGCGGAACAGGAAATTTTGGGACATATGATGCGACCCGCAAACCTGATCGCCGCCAACCAAATTGGGGTTCTCGGCTTCGAGATCAAGCGGCGACACCACATGACGCCCCAACACCAGACCTGACAACCCGGGTGCGTATTGTTCGATTTGCGCCATGACACGATCGGCATAGACCTGTTTGATATCGGCCCACGACCTGCCCTGGATTTGTCCGGCAGCATCACCGCGAATATCGGCAGGCAGGCAACGCACCTGCACCCACAAAACATGCTTGCCTTCTGGTGCGCGCGAAGCGTCGAATACCGTCGGCTGACCAACCACAAGCACTGGAGCATCGGGCAACAGCCCGGCCATGGCCTGCTGATAGGTACGCGCCAGGTCGTCAAGTGTAGGGCCAATATGAACGTAAGCAAATTTCTTTAATGCCTGAGCCTGCCACGGGGGCAGATCGGACAGTGCCAGATGGATCATCATGGTGCCCGGCGCATGCCGAAAGGCTTTCATACCGGCGTCAAAGCCAGCATCGCCGCTCTGCCCTGACAGCAGACGCATAAGCGCACGCGGAGCCACATTAGCCAGAACATTGGACGCCTTGAGCGTTTCACCCGAAACCAGAGTAACCCCCTGAACCTGGCCGCCAACGACATTGATGCGATCGACTTCTGCACTGCAGCGCACGCTGCCGCCGCGCGATTCGATAAGCTGCACCAACGACCGAGTCACGGTATCTGCCCCACCCTTGCCAATGACCATGCCCATGGATTGACTAGCAAAGCTTTCGAGATAAGGGAAAATAGCCCCACCCGAGATATCGGGTGCAAAATCAAGATGCAGGCCCCAGGTTGCCAAGGCCGCGTGCAGACGGGGATCGGTAAACGTTTGCTCGACCCAGTTGCGCGGAGAAGACACCAGCAGCCGCATCAGGTCGAGCGCGCCATTAAAGCCCTGACTACGCAAAATTTGCCAGCCCGCCTTGGATAGCCCGCCTTTTGTCATACGAGCAGACAACAGCGTGCCCAGCGCACCGGCCTTGCCCGGAAATGCTGCCAAACCGGCCTTCCAGGCCGCCTGATCTTCAGGATGGCGAATTGTAGAGAGCGTTTCCTCGAGATTGGTAGAAACACCGAAGTAATCACCGCCAGGGAAGACGGATGCAAAAGGCCGATCGACCGGCACAAACTCGAGACCATGCGTAGCCAGCACTGAGGCATGCGCCTTGTGAAAACCCGACCCGGCAAACATTGACAGATTCATGGCGGCAACGTCGTGACGAAAACCCGGCAACGTCAGCGCTTCGGTTCGCACCGCTCCGCCAGGCCGATCAAGACGCTCGAGCACTGTAACCGCTTGCCCTTTAAGGGCCAGTTCAGCCGCCGCAACCAACCCGTTAATACCCGACCCAATAACAATCACACTCATACAACATCCTGTTTCAACGATAGTGTTTTGGCCGCTTTAGCAGCGATACCAGGGTTAAATGCAACGACAGAGCCTTGCGCGTCAGTACGGCCACTGGCGCTGCGTTGCAAACACATGCGACACACCTTTCAGAGGTATGCGGCATCAGAACTACAAAAATTTCGCCAGCGCCTCTAGAAACAGCTGCTGGCCCAAATGCTTATCGCGCTTCCAGGTATCGACGGCGGCATCGTCGGCGCGATCGGAAACGTACTTGAACGACATCCAGGGCACATTGTGCTCGTGGGCTGCAGCCGCAATGGCATAAAGCTCCATGTCAACGACATCAATGGCGGCATGATCGAACCAGGGGTCGTGAGCCGTCACGAAGCTGTCGCCGGTGCCACACGTATGACCCGAAGACTGAATTGAAAAATATTGCTGCGGCCTTGAGCAATAGGGCATTTGCCCCCGTGGCGCCAACAACGTTATGACGTCGCGCTGCACGACACGCCCGATAGGCAACAGGCCGGTCAAGCCGTCTTTCAGGCCACCCGCAGTACCCAAGTTAAGAATGAGTGACGGCCGGGCTTCGTAGATGGCTTTTTGAGTTGCCATGGCCGCGTTGATTTTGCCCATGCCGGTATATATGACCCTCACCGAGGCTGGCAAGCTGTCCGGGGCAAGTTCATCGGGCAAGGCGCACACAAGAAGAAGTTTTTCGTTCATGCTGCGCATTATGTAACCTGAGGCGACAACATACAAGACCGGGCTGACGGCTGTCGATGCCATATGCACCATCTAGCACAGCCATTTATGTCATAATTACGCGCTTGGCGTCCATGGCGGAATTGGTAGACGCAAGAGACTTAAAATCTCTCGATCTTTGATCGTGCCGGTTCGATTCCGGCTGGACGCACCAATAAAATCAAAGGCTTCCGAAGTACTGGCCCTTTGCATATCTGGAAGTGTTCCGCATAACTTGCTGAACACGTTCCGCTTTCTCTTTTTCTCTGAGTTTCATGAGTGTCTTTCATTGCCTATCTGGGCAGACTCTCGCCTGAAACCGTTCTAGTTAGCAATTCGCAAAGTCATCATCTATACCTTGATGTATAGGTGGTGCTGCCTATGGCAATCACGATTTCTGATTGCCTAATTCAATAGGGCCTTCTCATGTACGTACCCAACATACAGGGCGCCGCAACAAGCGCGCGTCCAAACTTCTTGCGTCCGCAATTTCCAGAAGCCATTCGCGCTGCACGTCACGCCGCATTGGTCTGGTTTCAAAGCGAAACGGGCATGACCCTATCGCAATTTCGAGACGTTCGTTGCTGGGAGCATTGCCAGCGCTATAACGATTCGGCCATTCAAAGACATCTTAGGGAGTCGGCCTTTCGTAGCGCCTATGCCGAACAGGTGGGCCAGATCATTGTGGAGCGTAGTGATGGGTAGGCCACTTCTTGAACGACTGATATCAATTCGAATGTCTGACGAGGAACATCAACACTACCTCATTGCGGCCACAAAGCTAGGTATCAGTCTTTCTGAGTACTTGAGGCTGCGCCTGGCCAGCGTGAACGAAAACGATGTTGCAGACCAAATCGCTCAACTTCGCCTAACGATTCTGGACAATCCTAGCGATGTACCCACTGACTTATGGCCAGCCGTGGCTGAGGTCGTTCTTTTGCTGCGACACATTTGTAAGCCAGGCGACGTTCGAGCCGCGCACGCCGAGCTAACCCGATCAGGCGTCACCCCCTGGCGACCTTCCCAAGACCAAAAAACGTAACTCGTCACGGGTCTTGCCCTAATAATCCGGAGCTATTTAGATGCAATTGCACATCAAGGCTGCAGCGTTGATGGCGGCAACGCTCGTCGGCGGGTGCGGATTCGTACCAAAAAAACCGCCCAAGCCTGTAGAGGGACAACGCATACCGATCAATCTGACTGCACCAAATCCCCGTCCATGGGCAGGCCCACCGCCCACCCAACCCACCCAACCAGAACTCATCGCCCTGCCCTCAACGCCGGCACCCAGTGACGCCAGCGGGGCAAAGAGCAACGTAGCTCCACCCCTAGCCACTATAGAGGTGCCATCGCAACCGCCTCTAATAGAAGAGCGCACTCAAGTTGCGAAGCCTTCAGCATCAGAGGAGCCGCTTGCGATTTGGCCTGTACTACTGACATTCAATCCAAATGAACAACTGGACAGCTCTGCTTCCCGACTTCCCTTGGAGCGTGTCAGCTTTAGCTGGCCCGAGCAACCGGTTAAAGCCGCACTGCCCGAACCCAAATTGGCTGTTGAAGCTTTGCCCGAATTGAACCCCCCGAAGGAAGCAAACGCACAGCCAGTAAGTCTGGCAGAGGTCAAAAGCGAGTCGCCTTTATATATAGCCAGTAGCCTCCCCTCCGATGCAAAAGCTACGGATCAAGGCTCAAGCGTAAGAACAAGCGTCAAAGAGCAGCAAGATACAAATGCCACACCGCACTCAAACAGCGAACCTGTCCCAGGCCAAGTCGAGCAAGGCAACCAGCCCGAGGCTGTACCCCTTAATAAGACAGACGATCTTGAAAGTGCTGCTCCCAAGACTGAAGCACTGCCCGAACCTGAACCCGTACCTGAACCTGAACCCGCGCCACCGCTACTGACGTGGTCCGCACAAGCCGGTATGACCCTGAGTGAAATGCTGAGCAACTGGGGGGCCGATCAGGGATGGATTGTTCGCTGGGCCAGCGAGGCAGACTACCGAATCGAAGCGCCGTTCTCCATACAGGCACCGGATTTTCTGGCGGCCGCATCGCACGTCTTTAACGCCTACCGCGACGCGGGGCGCTCTTTTAACGTCACGGCTTATGCCAACCAGGTACTGGTCGTGAAAGTTCCAACGGATTAATAAGCCCATGTCTACTTTTACTTATCGGCCGGTTGTGCGCCTGGTCGCATCAACGCTGTGCCTTGCCATTATTTCGGGGTGTGCTGCTTACAAGCGCATTGACGATGCGCCTGAAGTTGCTCAAGAAGCCTTCAACATCGCCTTAGAGCAAATCGATGCCCATAGAGAGGGACGAGAAATCATCACTAAGGTTGACGAGCCTTGGATCTCAACCCAGCAAATCAAACCCAGCACCGAACGAACCCAGAAAATTCCGGCCGCACAGGACTGCCGGGTTCGTCTGATTGCTGATGCGCCCCTTTCATTGGTGGATTTCACACAAATCGTAGCGGCCGACTGTCAGTTGCCCATCCGTATCAGCCAAGACGCCTGGGCAGCCTTAGCAGGCGGGTCAATTCAAACAAGCGCTACCCCCGCCATGGGGGGCACTGTGCCGATGGTGCCCTCGCTGGGGTCGCCCGCAGCTGCGATGGTCCCTGGAGCGAATGCGCCAACCAGCCGAAACTTTGCCTTTTCCACCAGTGGTGAGCGCCAGATTCAACCGCTTCGATGGCTGGGCAAACCACTGTCTGGGCTGCTGGATGTGGTGACCTCTCAACTGGGCTTGTCCTGGTCGTATCGCAACAATGCGGTCGTGATCCACTATTTAGACACGCGAACTTTTCGTGTCGCCCTTTCCTCTGAACTCGATGTAGAAGCCAATGTCACCAGCGGCGCAAGCCTGACCTCTGGGTCAGGCGGTAGCGCAAACGGCACTAGCGCCAGCGAAACAACCTCTGAGACATCGCAACGCACCTTAATGAGCATCAAATCGCGCTTTGGCGCTGATGTCCAACGTGCGGTGCAGGCCATGCTAACCCCTGGGGTCGGACAGCAAGCCTTTTCTCCCTCTATTGGCACAATCACCGTGACCGACACGCCCGATGTCTTGGATCGGATCGGCCAATATATTGAGAACACCAACGCCCGAATGACCCGTCAAGCCATGCTGTATGTGACGGTCGCCTCCGTAGAGCTGACCGACTCGGACAGTTTGGGCATTAACTGGAACATGGTGTGGCGATCACTGAACGGTAGCTTCGGTGCCGGATTCACTAACGGATTTTCTCCTTTGGAAAGCTCAGCCAGTGTGGGATTCGGCATTTTGGATACCGCTTCCGGGCGCGCAGGCCAGTTTGGCGGCACCCAGGCCATTCTGAGCGCCCTGTCCAAACAAGGGGCCGTGTCCATCATGCGTCAGCGGGGTGTGACAACGCAACACCTGCAGCCCACCCCGATCCACCTGACTAACGAGCGCCAATATGTGTGCGGCCGCAGTCAAACCAACACGGCACAAGTCGGGTCGACTGAGGCGACAACGCTCTGCAGCGTGGTCACAGGGTTTGCCATGGACATTCTGCCTGACATTCACGACGAGCACCTAACCCTTCAGTTCTCGCTGAACATGTCGCCACCGGCTCGCATTGAGATGGTCCCCGGCAACCCCGAGCGGCCGGAATATACCGCGTCGGTAGATCGCCAAACCTTTTTGCAACGGGTTGGGATGCGTTCTGGCCAAACGCTAGTGATTTCAGACTTTCAGGAAGCCAGCGAATCGTCAAATAAGCAAGGCATTGGTGGAACCTCGGCCTGGGCTGTAACGGGCGGTGGTGCGCGTGAAAAAACCCGCCGTGTGCTGGTCATCATTATTTCGCCACGCATCATGCCAACGCAGCAGGAAAGTTAGCCATGCCGGTATTTTTCCTGGTTCTTCTTATAGTCATGACGATTCAGGACAAGGTATATGAGGTAGGTCGATCAACACAAGCGCTCAACAAAGAGGCTCACGCACGCACGCTAGGAAGTGACTTGCTCGTTGTACGCAACGCACTGGCCGCTTACCGACGAGACAACCCCGCCGAATTAGGCACGGTCGACCTCGCAGCGCTGGGCTTACCCAACTGGTTCACCCCTTCAGCGCAATTGCACGCTTTGATTGATTCGACCAATGCTTATGTCTATTACACACCGCGTGACGACAAGCCAGACTTGATGGCAATTCTGGGGACGGCCGTCCCCGCCAGCGCAGGCGTAGCGCGCAACGGACAGTTGCAATCGCCCCACTCTCTTTTCTCTATCCCTTTGCCCGCCGCCATACCGAATGGGAGCATCGTCTTGATGCTTTAGTCGGCTGGCAACGCGGGCGCGTTGCAGGACAACAGCGACATGACGCAACCGGTCACTCTCTTTAAAACTGTCAAAGGCGTCACCCCGATCAAGGTGGGGCGCCGCATCCTCGTTTCTGGCTTGTACTGGCAAGTCTTGCCCGGCAGCCAGAATTACATGCAAGAGGCAAAGAAGATTGCGCGACGCGAGCGCGAACGCACCCAACAGGCGCTTGAGGTCGTATTACTTCGTCGCCATACGGATGTCGTACAAGCGGGTTTCGTGGTGCGCGGGGGCCGTGCCAAAAAAGGTACCGTCTCGCTGGCGGCGGTAGCGGCCGATAGTCTTGGCGCAACCTTTATTGCCGCCATTGCATTGCCCGATGGCCGCTTCGCCTTAGCCGCTGCACTGCACAATGCCATCGTTCCCGATTCTGACGCCGTCTTCGATGCCCAAGAGGCACAAGACAAAATCCAGGAACTGTGGAACTCGCTCTCAGGCAGTGTCAGCGCAGGCGAACTGGTTGTGTATGCACCACCTGAGCTTTGGGCCGACGCCACGCCAGTTGCGCTTGCCGACCTGCTCCCCAACATTCGGCGTAGCCACCGCCTACGCCAACGCCTAACACTGAGCGACCAGAACCTCGCTACCTGGATTGTTTGGGGCTTACTCCTTGTGGCTGCGGCAATCGCTTGGGGACTTTGGGAACATCATCATGCGCGGCTTGCGCAAGAAAGAGCCCTTGCTCGCGCGCAGGAGCTTGAACGCTTGCGCGGTCAAGTCGGTTTAAGCGCTTCTGATTTGTCCTTGATGCGCCCCTGGACTTCACAGCCTGCGGTACAGACCATGGCGAAGCACTGTTCTGACGCCATCGGACAACTCCCTTTGACGCTCGATGGTTGGGTATTACTCAACGCCCAATGTTCGGCCAAAACAGCCAGTGCCTCATTTGCTCGAACAGACGGGCGCACGGTTCGCGGCTTTACTCAAGCGGCTCAGCGCTGGCGTACCGGCGTTGGCGTTCAATTTTCCACTGACGGTGACCTGGGCACAGTGGACTGGCCGATGGCTATGCCTGCTGGTGGCGACGACCCCCTGGCCCCACTCAACATGCGCAGCGCCGCCTTTATGAGCTGGTGGCAAGAGCGTCTGGTTCCTTTTGAGACCAGCCCAGCAACCTCCACGCCGGCGCCAGGCTACGCTCCACCGCCGAACGTGCAAGACCCAAAACTAACTGCCCCGCACTGGAAAACAATGCGCTGGTCAATCAAATCCACGCCCCGTAACCCGACATCGCTTCTGACCGATTTCAACTTGCCGGGCATTCGCCTGCAAGAAATTGGCTTGGCCTTTGGCGGTAATGGGGAATTGAACTGGACTTTAAAAGGTGAACTTTATGGTGAGTAAACACACCGCCCACTTACTGCTGGTTCTCTTTGGCAGTATGGCCCTACCAACACTCGGTCACGCCCAAACCGAAAAGCCGCCGGTAACGGTCAGCGACCTTGACGCTATCTTGCAAGAAGAGATTTTGCTTAAAGCCATGGCCAATAGAGCAAAGCAGCGTGCTGAACTGGGCCGCTTTGATAGCGCAGCGCAGACCGCCGACCTGACTAACCCCACTCTGCCGCAACTGGCATGGCGTCGCTCAACCGCTTCTGGCTGGTTAGCCAAGCTGTACTTAAACGACGGCTCGTCGGTGATTGTCTCTCGCGGCGAATTACTCCCCGGTGGCTATACCGTCGCCCAAATCGACGAGAACGGCGTCAAGCTCAAGCACAACGATGCACTCATCGACCTGACCGCCGCTAGTAGCGGCGCACCCACACAAGGTCAGAGCAGTGCGCCGGCGGCCATGATGCCACCCTCTTTTGTACCTCCTCCACAAGGACGCTTGCAATGAATACGCTGGTAGAAGCCGGTCTAAACACATCAGAAACTCTTGACCTTCCTGAATTCGAGCACCTAGCCCCTGATACGTCCGAGGCCTTGACACAAAACACGACTGACGCGCCTGATCGCCTCGTCCTGGTCTCAGCCATCGACGACCATGATTACCATGCTCTGCCGGCAGTGCGCGCCAAAGCCGCGCTCACAGATGACGGCGTGCTTTACCTGACTGAAGACGCCCGCAGCGATATGCTGGTGCGCAGTTACATTGCCAGTCTGGATCGACGCAAGGCACTCTCAGAAGGCAAGATCGTGCCGTATCACACGGTCTATGAAGTGCCTTATAGCGAAATTCAGCGGTTGTACACGGCCGCTGCAGATCCAACGGCCACCGGTCTGGCGGGACTTCGTCGCACGGCTGAGGAGAGTTATGCCATATCGATGATTACCGAGGCAGCTAAAGAACAGGCCTCAGATATTTTCATTGAGGTCTATCCTGATAGCGCTGAAATCCATTATCGGATTGTGGGTGACATCGAACGCCGCTTCTCCATGAAGCCTGAACGGGCCAAACAGTTGATTCGTACGATGTACGACTCGATGTCCGAGGCAACAGACCCGCACTACGACCCAACCCGGGATCAAAGCGGGCGAATTGCAAAGCGCCACACAAGCGGCCTGGGGCTGCATCAGGTGCGAGTGTCGACCGGGCCGACTGACGAAGAGCGCCCTTTCATGGCACTTCGGCTGCACTATGACCTGGGTGAACCTCGCTCATTGGTGAAGCTCGGTTTTTCCCAAGCGCAAAGCGACGCGATTAATGACGTGACCGCACACGCATCGGGTATCGCGCTTTTTAGTGGTCCGACCGGTTCGGGTAAGTCAACCTCACTGGCTAACTTTATCGGGCTTCGCCAGAAGCTCGATGGTTGCCGTCGCAAAGTTATCGCGCTAGAAGATCCGCCAGAGATTCCAATTTACGGGGTGGTGCAAAAGGCGGTACTTCGCAAAGGTTTGGGCCGTGAAGCCGAGGGCCAGGCCTGGATTGCCGGGTTTGAGACCCTCATGCGCTGGAACCCGGACTGGATCATCGCTGGTGAGCTTCGCCTTCGCGAAACAATGGATGCGGCACTGAAAAGCGCACTAACCAACCACCTGACCTGGGGCATGCTGCACGCCAGCTCGGCCACCTTGGTGCCGACCCGCTTGCAAGAGGCTGGCATTGAAATGGGCTATTTAAGCGATCCGGAGATTTTCAGGCTTTTTGCAAACCAAAGCTTGGTGCCGCAACTGTGCCCTCACTGCAGCGTCACTTTTACCCGAGGTGAGGCTGGCTTAGCCCAGGGGCTTGTGCAACGAATCAAAGCGCATTGCACCGCCGAAACGGTTCGATTGCGTAATTTCTCTGGATGCGATCACTGCTATCGCGGCGTCTTACGTGTTCGTACCGTCTGCGCCGAAGTGATGACAACGGATCACGCCCTACTGACTAAGTTTCGAAATGAGGGCGCGCAAACCATGCGGCGCTTTTGGGTCAGGGAGCGTGGCGGCATCACCAAAGCGGCTCACATGATCGAAAAGATTAACCAGGGACTGATCGATCCGGCAGATGCCGAACGCATTGTTTCGCCTTTGGACGCTGACGCCCACCTCTGGGGAGATAGCACTTGAATGATTTTTTCCGATTCTTGAACGCCAGGGCCAGACGCAAAGCCTTCAAACGTGAGCAACGGATCGACTTTTACCGGGCCATGTACCTGTATCAGCGTGCGGGAGCCAGAAAGCTAGAAACCTTGCGCAAACTGGCCGATACCTTTGGCGCGCACCTATCGGCCGGACAACGCATGGGCAATCGCGTGGCGGCGCTACTCGGGGCCAAACGGCCCCCTTTTGTACCGACCATCGCCAAAGTGGCACAAACCGGCATCTTGCACAGCAATCTGCCACTCTCTGAGGCCTTGAGTGACTGGCTTCCTTCAGCCGAGGGCGCCATTTTGGCTGCGGGAGAATCGTCTGGCAATTTGGCAGGCGCCTGTCAGATGGCCGGCAAGTTTGCCCGCCAGCAAGGCGGAATGTGGCGACAGATCATCGGCGCCTTTGCCTACCCATTGTTCTTGATCCTGGGGCTTATGGGTATCCTATACATGATCGCTGGCGTTGTCCTACCCAGTATGGAGATCACCCGAGCTGATATTTACAGCCCATTAACGCAACTGACCATTTTTGCAGCGCAGGCGGTGCACGATTACTGGTTGTTCGCCATCACCGTGCCCATCCTGCTGGCCATCGGGATCACATGGTCTTTACCTCGATGGTGCGGTGCCTGGCGCACCAAAGCCGATCGCTTTGCCCCGTGGTCGTTTTATCGGCGCATCCAGGGTGCGCTGTTCTTATATTCGTTTGCTGTTCTGCAAAAGAGCGGCCTACCGCTTCAAGGTGCGCTGGCCATCCTGGCCAGCACCGCTACCCCCTACCTTAAATCCCGGATCAACGCGGCCATGTACGGCGTTCGTCAAGGCTACAACCTGGGCGAATCGTTTCGTCATGCGGGCCACGAGTTTCCGGACTGGGAGGCGTTACCGGTTCTGGAAAGTATGAGTTCGCAATCGGGCTTTGCTGATGCCCTGATCGAATACGCCGAAAACTGGCTAGACGACACCACCTACTTCATCGAAAAGTATTCCAAACGTGCCAACAGCATCGGCACGGTTTGGGTGCTTTTGTGGATCGCCCTGCTTATGAGCACCATTTTTGAACTTATTTCAATGTCATTTCGCTAAAAGGTTTAAACCATGAACTTGAATCACTTCATTCTTAACCACCCGACACCTGCCAAGACCCAACGCGGCATGTTCACCCTGCCTGCCATGGGCTCGATCGCCCTGGTGGCACTCGCGCTAGCCGCTACCTACGGGATCTATCGCTATATCACCAACAGCTACTCGGTCACGATCGAAAGCACCAATCTGATGTCGATCGTCAGTGGCGCCAAATCCCTCAAAACGAACGGCTCGTACGCGTCGGTGGACAACGCTGCACTGCAACGCATCCGGGCTTTTGGGAACATGACTGGCGGCCAGTCAGGCGGCACCGTTCGAAATCGCTGGAGCGGCACCGTAGTCGTTTCGGGCACGGCCAGTCAATTAGAAATTCAGTACAACGGCATCCCTGATAACGCATGCGATCGCTTTCTGGCTCGCGCTACCGATAGCGGCGAGTTTGCTGCACCGCTACCGACCTGCGCGGCATCGGGAAACTCAGACCTGACCTTTATCGCCTATTGACACTATGAGTAGCTTGAACAATTTGCGCTTTGTCGACCTTGTGCTTGGCATGGACTTCTGCGAAGCCAAGGTCGAAGGCCCTGTCCTCACTGAAATGATTGATGTTCAGGGCTCACACGGCCCTGATGTCAATGCTATCCGAGCCAGGTGTTTAGAAGAGCATCTCAAGGCCCCGGAATTCACCTTGCAACATGAAAGCTTACGCTTTCGGGTGACCACAATGAACCTGGAAGATAAGCCGGTGTGGTTCTTATCCCGGATCGATGCGCAAGTTCGGCCATTGGCCGATCTTTCCGTCCCGAAGGATTTTGTTGACTTCATCATCCGACCAAAGCTGCAGGGACTGATTCTGGTGACTGGCGGCTTTGGAACGGGTAAAACCACCACTGCGGCCAGCCTGTTTTGTCATCGAATTAATCAATTGGGCGGTCTGGGTATTGCTCTTGAAGATCCTGCCGGCGAGGTCCGCATGGCAGGTCGCTGCGGCCACGGACGTGTTGTTCAAGTACCTGTTTCTGCCCAGACAGGCGGCTATCACGCTCCCTTGCAACGTGTGCGCCGCTCACGCGCCGACTTTGTATTGATCGGAGAGATTCGAGAATCACGAACGGCTATCGAGGCGCAGGATATTGCCAACACCGACATGCCGGTGATTGCCACGATGCATGCCTCCTCGGCCGAAGAGGCATTGGATAAGTATCAAACTTATCTCAGGGCTGATAACGCCAGCAGCGCTGAAGCTAACGCGAGACTGGCGATGACCTTGGCAGGCGTCATTCATTTAACCAAAGATTACACCCGAACCGCTTCGGGCGAACCTGTTGCTCGCTACACCCCTCGATGCCTGCTTGTCGATCGTCACAATCCAGCCAGTAGCGGCATCATCGGCAAGATCCGAGACGGCAACTTCATGGCACTAAACGACGACATTGCCTTTCAAGCCTCGCGACGGGTGCGCGGCTTCTGAACCATTACTTAGAGATTGCCAGTATGAATCCATGCGCTACTTTGACGCGGGCATTTTTAAACCGCATCACCCAACCTCAACCGCGCAACCAGGCCGGCTTTGGCATGGGTGCAATGCTGGCCAGTGTCGCAATATTATTTTTGGTCTATCAAGGCTTCAGCGAATCAATGGCTTGGTACCGGGCTACGCCCCGCGTCAATGAAACGGCCGCACACCTGGAGAAAGTCAGCCTGGCGGCGGCTCAGTATGTTCAAGAGAACTATGCGCCGCTGACCAATGCCCTAACCCTAAACGGCCCGGCAACCACCATCACAACGATCACCCTTCGTGATATGGGCTACCTAAGCCAAGCGCATTCAGACCTGAACCCATATTCTCAAGGGTATAGCTTGCGCATCCGATACGTTACGCAAGGCGCAGGCGCCAATCAGCGAAATGTCCTTGAACCAATGGTATTAACCGAGGGTGGGCAGCCGATTCCTGATCATGAGTTACTTCGGATCGCCAGCAAACTCAAAGCAGGTGGCAGCATTAGATCAAGTGACCCTGCGCTGGCCATCGGCAATAACGGTGGTTGGCAGGTGCCAGTTAATGCTTTTGGTGCTAACCCTGGGGCCGGACATCTGGCCGTGGGCATGTTTTACAGCGACGCCGGCATGTTGGCAGATTACCTGTACCGAAACGCGGTACCGGGACGTCCTGAAGTCAACCAGATGAATACCGACATCGACATGGCGGGAAGCTCGATCCAGAACGCTGAAGTTGTCCAGACGGCCGAGGCACACTTGACGCGAATCGTCACACAAGCCACCGCCTGCAGTCCTGATGGTGCGATCGCCCGCAATGCGGCCGGTACGCCCATGCTTTGTGAAAACGGCGTGTGGAATCAGAGTGCTTCGCTGAACTGGGTCACCGGTGAAGGTCAACGCATGCAGATGACCGCAGCCAACGGTCAAAGCATCTGGTTGCAGAATCAAAATGGCAAGTACCGCTGGATGAACAGCACATTGTCATCTGAGTTGGCCAGTGTCGACCAATCGGGCAATCTATCGGCAGGCGGTCGTATCAGATCGGGTGAGTACATGCATATTGTTGGCATCGCCGTTGAAGGGCAAGCGTGCTCTCCTAATGGCTTGATCGGTCGTGATGCAGCAGGCTTGATCCTCTCTTGTCGCTCCGGTATCTGGAAAAAACCTGAATCAATTTGGTCTGAATCTGCAGCTACTTGCGGGTACGGCTACGTTTATACGGGCGGCGCGTGTCGAGCCATATCAAGTTTTGCGCCCACGCCACCCGCTACGCAAAGCCCTAACAGTTGGTGGGCCTCATGTACTTGGTCTACTTATTACATCGGTGGCTATCGATGCATTGAGTTAGACCCCTACGGCACGGTAGGGATGGGTGGAGCAAAAATATGCTGCCCCGCTTGATGAAACAATTTCTATTGCGCTCAAAGCTTTAATGCTTCTTGGAGATAAACCAAATGAGTTCACTCAAAACTTATGCCGCTCGTATGCTGATGCTTGCCAGCGCGCTGACCGTCGGCAATGTACATGCACAATCAGACAATGAAGCTCTTTTTACTGGCACGACGCGCCTGGCATGTGAAGCGCTGCTTTGCCTGTCATCAAGCGCAGGCGGTTCCATTGGCGCATGCAGCCCAGCGCTATCGCACTACTTCGGTATCAATAAGAAAAAATTCTCTGACACCTTAAGCGCGCGCCTAAATTTCTTGCAGCAATGCCCCGTAGCGAACCAAACACCCGCAATGGCCTCTCTTGTCGAGGCGATATCGCAGGGTGCCGGCCGATGCAATGCTGACTCATTAAATTTGGCGCTGCAAACCTACAAAACGGATCGACGAGGTCGGGACTACATAGAGATTGACAATACTCAGCCTGGGTATTGCAGCGCCTACACTCAACACGCTTACACCGATTTGAACGCAACACGGCCAAGATACGTCGGTAAACCTGAGGACGGCGGCTATTGGGTTGAACCCGGGCAATATGACGCCGAACTCGTTAAGTACCAGGCCGCGCTGGAAGAAAAAAGAAAGCGAGAGCGGGAACAGTACTACAGCGATTGGTGAGGGCTCGCATGATCGAATTTATTGAACTGGCCAAAACCTGTGCGCCAGATGTTCACGTTACGACCATCGCGGCCATCGTTCGGCACGAATCAAGCTTTAACCCATTAGCCATTGGCGTTAACGGCAAACCTGGCCGCTCGATCTTTCCTAAATCTCGCCAAGAGGCTATTGAGGAGGTGCGTAAATTACAGGCAAAAGGCGCAAGCTTTGACGCTGGATACGGGCAAATCAATAACGCCAACTGGAAATGGCTAGGCATTACTCCTGAGAATGTCTTTGATCCCTGCACCAATCTAAAAGCTGCTCAGCGCGTGCTTGTGCAGTGTTATGAGGGGGCAAGCAAGACACATCAGGGACAGGCGGCCCTACATGCCGCGCTAAGTTGCTACAACACGGGAAACTACACCTACGGTCTTAAAAATGGCTATGTGCGCAAAGTACTCGCTGGTGCCGGCTTGAAGGTTCCCGCATTGACCAGCGCACCGTCGACGGTTTCACCAAACACAAAGCCACAACCTGCAGCGCCCGAACCCACCACAAACGCCCGACCCCAAACTGGGGATGCGTTTTCACAGCCTCGGCCAGATGCATTTTCACAGCCTCGGCCAGATGCTTTTCAAAGTGCGCAACCGATCCGTCGATCCGTTGGCTCAATTCTTATCAACACCAACCACGTCCGTTAGCCGTACCCAGGCTATCAGCACAACCCATTTCCATTTTCATTGAATTGGCCGATTGACCTGTGTCATCGGCCTTACCCCCTATTGAGGCACTTATGTACACCACTATGACCGCAACACATCACACCAACAAAAACTTTGGCCTGTCCCCCGCAACAACCGTCAAGGTGCTCGTTCTTCTTGGCCTGGCCGCGCTGCTACTCATCTTGCCCGAGCTTAGCTGGGCGCAAACATCAGGTGGGTTGACCCGAACCACAACCACAATGGAAAAGCTTCGTGACTGGCTTTGGCTGATCATTCCCGTTGTTTGTCTGATCGCAGGCGGGTTGCTGGGTGCAGCCTACAGCATGGACTTGATCCGCAAAGACACGCTGTATATGTGGACGGGCGGCGTAATTTTTGCTGGCCTGGTTGCTGGTGGCGTCATTGAGCTGGTGTTCTGATGGCTGCGCCCAAGCCACAAGCACAGAACACCGACACTCACAGCACACCCGTTTCAGCGATTCCCGAGAATCATGTACGCCTCTTCAAAGGGGCAACTCGGGTAGCCACGATCAAAGGCGGGGTACCTGCCCGCCCCTTCGTCATCATGATGTGCATTGTCGGTTTTCTGGCCATGTTCACGATTTGGCTACTGCTGCTCATACCCGTCCTTTACCCCATCATGGCCATCATCAGCCGCCACGACGATCGCGCCTTTTGGACGCTGGAACTATGGGTTCGCACCAAGTTGTTCGCGGCGAACAAGCGCTTTTGGAACGCCATTTCATTCACACCCACGCCGTATCACCGTCGTCGCGCCTGGTGCCGGCAAAGGGAAGACTCAGATATATGAATCATCCTGCAGACCTTCAGCGCCCGAGCTATGAACCCGGGCTCGCCAAGCATATCCCCTACTCCCACCACGTCACGCCAACGATCATTTCGACAAAGTCCATGGAGTATCTTTCCGTGTGGCGTATTGGTGGACGCACATTTGAAGGCTTTTCCCAGGCACAAATGGCTGCCTGGCGTGAAGAGTTAAACAACGTGCTACGCAGCTTTCCAAACGGAATTGGCCTATATACCCACCTGATTCGTCGTCGCGCCATGGAGTACCATCAAAGCGAGTACCCCGACTGGTTCTCGCGCGAGCACGATGCAGCCTATCGGCGCATGTTCGAAGGCAAGCCACCCATGGTCAACGACCTATATTTGACGGTGAGCCTGCGCATGATGGTGGACTCCTCCATGAAGTTCTTTTCTCGCATGGAGCGCCGATCGGCCAAAGACATCGAGGCCTGGCAGACCAAGGCGATCGAGCAACTGGACGACATCAACCGTAAGCTTCAAAGTAGTTTGAAGCGCTATTCGGGTGAACTGCTTGAGATCGTTGAACGCGGTAATGGTCGATTTTCTGAGCCCGCCGAGTTCCTGGGCCTGTTGCTCAACGGCCATAAGCAACCCGTCCCGGTGCTCGACTCACGCTTATGTAATTACCTGCCGGCAGCCCGACCGCTCTTTTCTTTACATGGCGCACAAGGCGAGCTGCGCGGCACGGACTTCACACGCCGCTTCACGATGATCGAGGTCAGGGACTACCCATCCAGCAACCCGCCCGGCCACCTCAATGATCTGCTCACCTTGCCATTTGAATTCATCCTCACCCAGTCCTTTTGCGCGATGTCTCGCGCCGAGGGCCGTGCGGCACTGGTTCGGCAACGCCGTTGGCTAAGCGACTCTGGGGACGACTCCAAAACTCAGATCGCCGAAATTGGATTGGCGCTCGATGACCTGGCTGCGGGCAAAATGATTATGGGAGATCACCATGCCACGATGATGATTTTCGGTGAAACGAGTGATGAAACGTTGCGCTATGCCGCAGATGCCATTGGGGTCTTAAGCGACAACATGATCATCGCGCGGCCGGTGGATCGTGCACTGGTGGCCGCATGGCGCGCTCAACTGCCCTGCAATTGGTATTGGCGCCCTAGGCCCGCCGCGATCTCCTCGCTCAATTTCCTCAGTTTTTCAGGCCTGCACAACTACCTGTTTGGCAAGCCCAATGAAAACCCCTGGGGGCCCGCGGTCACCATGCTCAAAACCAATAGTGGAACGCCTTACTTCTTCAATTTTCATACGTCGCTGGCAGAGACAGATGAAACGGGGGCAAAGCGTCTGGGTAATACGATGTTAATTGGACAGTCTGGCACAGGGAAAACCGTCCTGCTTGGGCATTTGATCACCCAAGCTCGCAAGTTCAACTACACCTGCGCCGTATTTGATAAAGACCGAGGGCTGCAAGTAGCCATTGACGCAATGGGTGGCAAATACTTTGCCCTGCAGCTTGGCAAGCCGACCGGATGGAACTATCTACAGCTGGAGCCAACCGATCGCAACATCGTCTTCATGAGGAAGCTCACCAACCTTCTGGCGAGCCATGAGGAAAAGGGGGCCTCTCAGTACGATCAACGCGCCATTGCCAAGGCCATTGAGCAGTTGACGCAATTTGTTGATCGACCTGATCGGCGTCTATCAACCCTTTTGCAGTTCATGCCTTCGGCGGCATCACAAGATGGTCACTCATTAAGTTTGCGCGAACGTCTAGAACGCTGGTGTGTCGGTCACGAAAACGGCTGGGTCTTTGACAACCCTACGGACGAGCTGGATTTAACGCACCACGATCTGTTTGGCTTTGACTTGACCGAGCTTCTTGAAGCGGGGCCGATTCGTGATGCCGCACTGACCTATCTGATCTACAGAACCGAATCGATGATTGACGGTCGCCGGTTTGCCTACGTGTTTGACGAGGTGCAGCACCCGCTCAAGGTGCCCTACTTCCAGGAAATGATGCAAAACAAGGCACGTACGATTCGTAAACAGTACGGTGTGTTCATCTTTGCCACCCAGGAGCCCGGTGCCATTTTGGACAACCCCGTGGGCAAGTCTTTGGTTCAGCAATCAGCGACCTGCGTTTACTTGCCAAACACCAAGGCAACGGCCGAAGAGTACATCGAAGGTTTCAAGCTCAACCAGGCCGAGTTCGACCTGATCAAAAACCTGGGCGAGTTCAGCCGTCGCTTTGTCGTCAAGCAAGGCGAAGCCATCGTGACAGCACAACTGGACTTATCAACCTGCCCCGATGCCCTGCTCGTTTTCTCCGGATCGGAAGACATGGCGCTACTGGCCGAGGCAGCACGCGCCGAGTGCGGCAATAACCCACAAGACTGGCTACCCATCTACTTCGAGAAAGTACGGGCCATCAGCAAAAAAACTTGAGGTAATAAAAATGAAAGCACTTAAATATTTTCGGAATATGGGATTGGTATTACTGACGCTGGTCGGCGGCAACGCCGCAGCCCAGATTCCAGTCACTGACACTGCCAGTATCTCCGCAAGAGCACTGCAACATGCAGAGTCTTTGGCCAAGTACCTGGAGCAAATCGCAACGCTCAAAGCGCAGCTGGAAAGCGCCCATCGCCAATACGAGGCACTGACGGGTACTCGTAACTTGGGCGATCTGCTCAACAACCCAGCCATTCGTCGCTCACTACCTGATGACGTTCAAGCCGTCTTACGCTCGGGTGAGAACTCTGCAGGCTCCATAGCCTATTCGATCGAACGCATACAAGGCGAAGAGCGGTTAAGTGGCGACTTTTCAATCGACAACCAGGCACTCACCCGGCGTGTAGAGAACCTGGGTGTTCGAAGCAAGGCGCTTTTAGAACAGGCCCAAGCAGGCACCTTGGCCCGACTTGAGCAGGTCGATCAGTTGCAGGCTCAAATTAATCTGGCCACTGACCCCAAAGCCATCGCGGACTTGCAGGCCCGTTTACAAGTGGAACAGGCCAACATCATGGCCGACCAAATGCGTGCTGACCTACTAAGCAGACAGATTGAGGCAGAAAAAGCGCTGATCGAACGCCAAGCAGCACAACTGTCCAAAGAGTCCTCTTTTAGCGTTGAAGCTATCCGGGCACCGATTCCAAACATCCGCTAAGTGGCTAGACACTCCGAACGGTTTGGAAAGCCAACGCAAGCTTAGCTCGACAACCACTTCATGCGATCCAGCCCGGTCACTTTGGCCGGGCGCTACACCTACCCCAGGACATCACCCATGGACTCGACGCCATCAATCGCCCTGACCAGTCTTGGCAATATCGTTCAATGGCTGGATCAAATGATCAATCAAATGCTCTTATCGAGCGTTGCAGGCAATCTTGAACGTATCATCGGTGCGATCTGGCTACCGCTGGAAATCGCCGTTGCCATTAGCCTGATGATTTACGGGGTCATGGTGGCGACTCAACAAATCCCGACGCCCTTTGGCAAAGCGCTTATCAACATTTTCAGGATCGTCTTTGTGGTTGCGATCATAGAGGCCGGTGGGTTTTACCAGACCCAAATCATGGGCACGATGTTGGCGTTACCGGATGAGTTACTCCAAATCATTACTGGGGGTCCCGGCAACGTGCGCGATGTGCTTGCAGAGTTTCATAACGCAGGACTGGAAACGGCAACAAAAATTGGTGATCGCTCTCCCAGTGTGTTGGGCGATATGTTCCGAGCCGTGGTTTTTGCGACGGTTTCTATCGTTATCGTTGTGTTGTACACCCTGGTCACGATTGTTGGCTTGGTTCTTATGACAGTCGCTAAAGTTGGGATGGCGTTAGTCGTCATGCTTGGCCCATTCTTTATCGCGGCTTACTTGTTTGAGCCGACTAAGAAATATTTTAATCAGTGGGTAGAACAAGCACTGTACTTTGCCTTTTATGGTCTGATATTCACGATGGTCTTCAGCATTGTCATGGGCATGCTGAGTTACATTCAGCGCATCATCACAACGATGGTTAGCGTAGATGTCATTAACGTCTTTCAGATTCTGGGGGTCCTCCTATTGGTATCGTTTGTCGCAATCACGCTCCTAAAGCTTCCCGCAGTGATTGTCGGGAAAGTCACAGGAGGGGAAGGCATTGAAATGCCAATAATTGGGAAACTTTAAATTTCAAACCACTGTACAACCAGCCAGTTTTACTGGTACAGTTAGTGAACATTTTTCATAACAATCTGTCCCAATGGCGGAGTTTCTTATGAGCGACACGTTCAAACCATTTTGGCCCAAAGACGCTCAGAAGAACGAGCAAACCGGCCTGGGCGACAACCCTAAGCGCATTGACTTGGGAAAGCCAGACGCAGCTGCTGCCGAGTTATCGGAAACATTGCAAACCGTTGCGACCAACACCCTGTTCACGCGACTAATACTTTGGGGCTCTCGAAGTGCCTCCTTCGTTCTGGTTTGGATTGTTCGCCCCTTAGTCTGGTGGCCACTCAAAGCCTTGTTTCACGCGATCATTTGGACAAACACTCCGAATGAAAATTCTCGCCGCAATCAACGTGCTATGGATCGGCTAAACAAGAGCTTACGAAGAAACGAGAATCGACGTAGATACGGTTAACATTTTCTTTCCAACTATGAATCGCGAATTCTTCTTATTGATATCGCATCGTTTCAAGGCGACGTTAACGGCTTTGGACTCTGCTAACGCAGCATCGCCAGTTAAGTACCGTTGGCAAAACGTCGTAGCGGTTTTACAAAGACTCTAGCCGACAGGGCTTATTAATCTGACACGGTGGCAAAAGCAGATCATTTGATGACCTGCTGCCCCACCAAACACGAATTTCGATATTTTTGACAAGTCACCTGCAGTGGCCTAGCCACTGACTTCATTTGTCGCGCCCGCGACAAATCCCCTTCCCCTAAACGCACATCAGCCCTGCCCCTTGGTTCAAGCGGCAGGATTTTTTGCGTTTGCGTTTTCATTTCCAGGAAATCCCATGTCATCCGAAGATCCAAAGCTGTCGCTTGACGACGAGCTGGCCCGTGCACGCGGCCAGGAACGTGACCTCTTAGCCGAAATCCTTAAATCCCGTAGAACCGCCTGGCGAGTTGCAATCGGTGCCGGTACGCTGGCCCTAGCCAGCGTTATAGCTGTCGCAGGATTAACACCACTAAAAGCCGCGCCCGAGCTGCATGTTGTGCGCGTTGATAACGCGACCGGGATGATCGAGAACATCACCAGCCTGGCCGATCCCAAAGAAGACTACGGCGAACGCATCGCCCGATTCTTCATTCACCAATACGTCCTGGCTTGCGAAAGCTATGACTGGTACACGATCCAAAGCAACTACGATCGGTGCGCCCTTTTTAGCGACCCGTCAGTGCAACGTGCCTATTACGCAAAGTTCAAAGGCGATAAGGCCCTTGATCAACTGTACGGCAACCACACTCGGGTTCGAGTCAATGTGCGTTCAATCACGCTCGGACCCAATCAAAGTGCAACCGTGCGGTTTACGCGTCGTCTGGAAAACAATCTAAACCAGTCCGTAGGTGCTGAAGAGCACTTATTTGCAACGCTGGCCTACGGCTACATCGATGCTGACTTGTCCGAGGCCGTGGGTCGAGAAAACCCGCTTGGCTTTCAAGTGCTCAGCTACACGACAGACGTTGAGGTGGGTGGCAAATGACCTGGCTCGGCATATTTGAATGGCTCGGCGCCCTACTTGGGCTTGCCGGTGCGGCCCTACTGGCCGCAAACCATCGACTTTCAGGCTGGGGTTTCCTGGCCTTTCTTTTGTCTAACGGTTGCTGGATCGCCTATGCGCTTATGACAAGCGCTTACGGCCTGATCGCCATGCAAGCCGGATACATCGTAATCAGCGCTATCGGCCTTTGCCGTTGGCTATTGATTCCCGCACTGCCTGCTTCTTCGCGACGTAAATAAGGAGACCGCCCATGCACTCGCAAAAAGACCAAGAGCTGGCCGCACGACTAGAGCAAGCTCACCTTCTTTCCAACGCCCAACGCATTGCCCTTTACAAGGACCTGGAGCGCTACGCGGCCCGGGACTTGTATGGCGCCAGCCGCCTTTGCAAAGACCATCTATCCAAAGATGCCGACTTGCGAGTACCGCTGTCGATTCAAGTGGCGCCCATGTTGGCCAAGCACTTCGAAATGCGTATGGAGGCACAGCGCCGCGCTGTTGACTTGTACTTTGAGCAAGACAAGCAGATGCGCCAACCTGAGGCCGGCAAACAGTACGTTGGACCTGTGGTTGGCACCACGCCCAACTGTGTCGTTCAGCTCGATAAAGAAACCGGCGATCTGATCGTTCACGCAAAATCCAGCCTCGTTTGCGCCTTTGAGGCGGCCGAGCGCGATAAAGACCTTTCAATTCACTATCCCAATGTTGCTATCGGTGGTGTTGGCCTGGTCACGCGCGTTGAGCACGAGCAACAAATGCAAGCGGGTATGAGCTTTGGTCGAGAACTTACCGCCGCTAAAACTGAACCTTCCATGGAACGCAGCTTATGATCTGGCGCACCCTGACGGTGCTGGGCCTGGCCCTGGCGGTGACGCTCACCGCCTCGCCGGCCCTGGCCCTGGACAACCCCAAAGCCTCACCAAAAGATTCCCGTATCCGCAGTACCGAGTACGACCCCAACGATGTGGTTGCCGTGTCGACCGTCGCCGGCGTCACCACACATATCGTTTTGGCGGACGACGAAACCTATGTAACCCATGCGTTCGGTGATGCGGCGGCCTACGATTTTCAGCAGGTAGGCAAGCATTTACTACTCAAACCCATCGCGCAACAGGCCGACACCAACCTGATCGTCATTACTAATAAGCGCAACTACGCCTTTTTGCTTCAAAACGCCGCACCCGGCAAGGGCAAGGAAACCCACCGCATTACGTTGAATTACCCTGAAAGCGAAGCGACGATCGCGGCGGCGCATGCCGCGCAGCAACAGGTCAATCAGGCGCTGGATCAAACAGGCGTTGCCATTAACTGGCAGAGCTACACCATGAGTGGTGACCAATCATTGGCGCCTGTTAACGCTTGGGATGATGGCGCACAGACCTGGCTGCGTTTTGCACCTGGTCAGGACTTGCCAGCCGTTTACTTTGTCGACGCTGACGGCAATGAAGTCATTGCCAACCGCCATATGGCAGACGCTCAAACGATCGTCATGCATCGCATTGCGGCCAAATGGCATTTACGTCTGGGTGACCAAGTGTTGGCAATTTACAATGAAAGCAGCCATCAAGCCCGCCCGATGCCCACGCGAACAATCTCACCTGACGTTGAGCGTGTATTGCGCACGGAGGCTTTGCCATGAGTTGGTTCAAATCTAAGCGAGGTTCATCCGCAGCCATCGATGCTGTCGCTCAAATTGAGGCACAGACGCAAACTATCGATGACGATCAAGGGCCAGCGGACTTTAATGATGCCGCTCGACCCATGGCACCCGGCGCCAAAGCTTTTTTGCTGATGTTGGCTGCAACGGTGCTGTTCTTGCTGGTGTTGCTTGTTGTTCGTTTGAACGGCAAAAGCGCTAACGAAGACTCTAAAAGCGGCACTTCCAGGAGCAAAATCGAGAACGTGTTGCCTGAGTTAAAGCTTAGCCAACCACTCTTGCCGCCTGCACCGGCACCCACCCCAAAGGTAGAGCCAGCCCCTTTGGTTCCTGAACTTGCCCAGGCCACAACCCCTTCGGACCCACCTCGGGGGAAACTTCTTTTCGAAGACCCTATCGAGAAGCGCCGCCTCTCTCCGGGGCTGCAAGGTCAACAAAACGACCAGGGCACTAGGAACGGGACAAATGACGCTGCATCGGGCGCTGGCGCACAGCAGCGCGATGAAGGGCCCATGGCCGATCGCTTGCGCCCTCTTCGCCTGACCATGGCCAAGGCCGGGCTCTTGCAAAACCGAGACTTGTTGCTTACCCAAGGGGCCATGATCGACTGCGTTCAACAAACCAAGTTCGTCTCAGCACAGGCCGGGATGATTACTTGCTACGCCACGCGTGAAGTGCGCTCGGTCAGTGGACGTGTCGTTCTGATTGATCCTGGCACTATCTTTGTGGGGTATCAACAAGGCGTTCTCGCGCATGGACAACCCCGAATCGGGATTGTCTGGTCACGCCTGGAAACGCCTGACGGTGTGGTGGTGCATTTGGACTCACCCGGTACCGGGGCGCTTGGCGAGGCTGGCCTGGACGGAGAGATTGATACGCACTTTGCTGCCCGATTCGGCGGGGCCATCATGATCAGCCTGATTGGTGATATTGGCAATTGGATTAGCCGCCAAGGGAGTGGTGGTAGCAATGAGGGCAGCATCCGCTTTGATAACTCAAGTGATGCGGCCCAACAGGCCATCACCACCGTATTGGACAACACCATCAATATCCCGCCCACGCTTTACCGCAATCAAGCCGGTCGAATCGGGATTTACGTTGCACGCGATCTGGACTTCAGCAGTGTGTATGCGCTGCGCCCAGCGCAAAACAATAGCCCCATGTTAGGTCAGCGCCGATAGCCTGCCTGCCTACGTTCTGCCCCTTCAAGCCGCCCTTGCGCTGCGCGAGCAGTGCAAGGGACGCCTACATTTAAAAAGTTTTGAATATGACACCCACAAATCTTGCCGTCGTTTCAGATGCTCGATCCCCTGCGCCAGCTGACCCTGATCCAAACTCTACCAAGGGCGTGGCCTTGCGCCAGATGCTCAGGCCCGTCTCAATCTACCTGCGTGATGATGAGGTGCGTGAGGTCACCATCCCCAGGCCTGGCACCATCTTTGTACGCATCAAAGGTGTCTGGCACGAAAAGTCAGCTCCTGAACTGACGTTTGACTACCTCAAAGCGCTCGTCGCCGCGATGGCCAGCTACAACAACGTCAACTTTTCCCCAATCATGTCGCTCAAACTGCTGGACGGAGAACGCGGTCAGGTTATGCAACCGCCCGCGGTGCTGGACGACACGATCTCGATCAACATTCGTAAGCACAGCTCTATTGTCAAAAGTCTCGATGAGCTGACTGACGAAGGTGCATTTAGCGACTGGCAAGACACCAGTGACCCAATCAGTGACACAACCCACCTCAATGATGTCGACAAGCTCCTGCTGGCCCTCAAAGACCATGGCGACATGCGTGCTTTTCTTGAATTTGCGGTACTTCATCACAAAAACATCATCATTGGCGGCAAAACAGGATCGGGCAAAACGACGTTTGCGCGCAGCCTCATTGAGCGAATTCCTGATACGGAGCGCTTGATCACCATCGAAGACGTTCATGAGCTGTTCTTGCCCAACCATCCGAACCGCGTTCATTTGATCTACGGCAAAGGGGTTGGCCAGGTCAGTGCCACGGACTGCGTCGAGGCCTGCATGCGCAGCTCACCGGATCGGATCTTTTTATCGGAACTTCGCGGCTCAGAAGCCTGGGAGTACCTGGCGGCATTGAACACAGGGCATCCGGGCTCAATTACGACCATCCATGCCAACAGCGCACGCGATGTATTTGATCGGGTTGCGATGCTGATTAAACAATCGGTCGCGGGCAATCAGATCGACGTGCAGACGCTGCGTAGCTACCTGTTCTCGACCCTGGACATCGCCTTGTACTTTGCTAATTACAAGCTGGCACAGGTCTACTTCAAGCCGCAGCGGCCCAGTGAAACAGCCTGACTTTAGCAAAAGGAATGCACATGACGCGCACAAGACACGAGCACAGCCTGCGCAATCAAGACATCGGTCAAGCCTACATGATCATGTTGGATGTCTACGATCAATGTCGCGAGCACCAGATGAGCGATAGCGCCATTCTGACAGCCATTAACGCAGCAAACCCATGGGGACAAGGCGAACTCTGGCCTCAAAAGGCGTGGTCGATTGCGCTCAAAGAATTTTGCCGCGACTACAACCTGCCATTGCCGGCCTACGCCCGCCATCGCCCAAGGCCTCGCACTAACTGACGCCCAGGGATTAGCGCCCTGTCATTCGCGGTCGGTAGCCTTTCATGGCCCGGCCCTGCCCCCACCTTTCGGTGAGATCGACCTCCATGCAAAACCAGCAAACCCCTTTGGACAGAATCAAGTCCATGGCACTTTGCGCCCAGCGCAAACACCTTGAAGATGCCCCACCAACCACACCGATGCCGCAATGCCAAAGCAGCGAAGATCACGATAGCGGGCCATCAGCCTCGATGCTTCGCGCAGCTCCTGCAGGTGATGCGCAGCGCGACCTCTTTACCCCACCCATGTGGGACATTTCCACCAGAGACAGCCGCTCGATGATGGATGTTGCCGTCTTTCGGCTCTCTAAACGCGACAAACGCCCTGGGGAAACCATCCACTACGCGCTGGCCGACGGCTATATCGAGGTCAAAGCAGGCCCAGACGGGATGGCCTCAGTATGGGACTACGACATTATCTTGATGGCCATCTCCTATCTGACCGAAGCGATGAACCGGTACCGCGATGGGCGTGGCGAAAAGCCCACTCGGCTGCTTCGCCCCAGTGTCATGGAGATTCTGAAATTTTGTCGCCGTCCCAGTGGCGGTCGACAATACGAAGAACTGGAAAACGCGCTTGATCGGCTAAAGAACACATCGCTCAAGATCGTACGCACCCGAAAAGGACGCAATGGTCGCGTTATACGCATGGCCGAGGGCGAAGGGCTGCTAAGCAACTATCGTGTGCTCTCCTACGCAGAAAACGGCGTCGTGGCCAGCGTAGAGATGGAAATACCCAGTTGGATCTACCGGGAGGTCGTAGAGGCGCAGCAACCAGAGATTCTGACTGTGCACCCCGACTATTTTCTGATTGAGCCAGGGATCGGACGATACCTGTATCGTCTGGCCCGGCGCGTTGCCGGCCGCGGGCGTGCGCGTTGGTCGTTCAAGCTGATCTATGAGCGAAGTGGCAGCACCGGCACCTTCAAAGAATTCTGCCGGATGCTACGCAAGCAAATCCAGATCAATGATCTGCCCGAGTATGTGTTGACCGAAGAGCCGGGCAAAACCGGCCCCATGCTGGTCATCATGAATCGCGAGGCCTCACCCGACGAGTTGATTGCCATGGTCGAGGGCGACGATGTAGGCCTGGAGCTCGAGCCGGACTAAGCGGCGGTGTGTAATAGACAAAGCGCCAGAACCGAAAGGCCAAACGTCAGCATCTAGACCTCGGTGGGTAATAGACAAACCCGGACACCTTGTTAGTGAACACCATCTACAGGGCGCGAAGTGTGTAATAGACGCGATAGTCTATGCCCTGCTTACTCACCCTCAATTAACGGTGTGGTGTGTAATCGACAAGGGCGCTAGCCCCTGCCAGAGCGCAATGTCCTGACAATGCTGGTGTGTAAAAGACGCAATGATGATCTTGTTTTGGGGGATAAACACCCGTGTCTCGGGGCTCTGGTGTGTAAAAGACAAAGGTACCCGGCAATTTTCTGTGGATAACCCAATTTTTGAGCGGTAAGCCTCGTCTATTACACACCGATTTTCGTCTATTACACACCGAATCGCGTCTATTACACACCAAATCGCGTCTATTACACACCGGACACATTTTCAAGTTATTGATTTTTCGTTAGAAAAAGTCTTTTTCCACAGCCTAAATCTTTTAAATCTATTTAAATCTTATTTAAAACAGGAAACCACCTGTGAACAACTGCGCCCGCCGTGAAAATCAGCGAGCGCTTTTTTCGCGCTTTCGCGCGCCTACCCTTCGGTCGCTACGCTCCCTTCGCCCCGACGCCTGACGGCGCCGGCCTGTGATAACACCAGTCCCCTTCCCTTCGGGCGGGGAAAGGTGGACCCCTGGCAACGGGCCTACGCCTAGGCGGCTCACGCCTTGCCGCATCTTCGTGCGTCGACGAAGGCGCAAGACGTTTTTCAGATGACCCAGGGCCGGCTCAGGCCTGAGCAAAGAACCGACACCTAAGACTGCACCCGCCTGCGCCCCTCGCAGTTCGCCCGGCGGCGTGAACCACCCTGCCAGCAGGTAGCACCCGTTACGGGCTTTGCCCGACATCGCTTCGGCCACGGCGAGGGATCGCTACGGCTGGACATCCCAACCGCATTTCACCGAGCCAATGCGCTCACCCCATAACCACCCAAGGCATCTGGTGACCCTTAGATCGGCGTCAGTGCTTTCACACACCTTTGGAGTTTCCATGCGAATCGCTGTAGTTAATTTTTCCGGATCTGTTGGTAAAACCGTCGTCACTAGCCACCTGCTGGCCCCGCGCATTCCTGAGGCCGAAATCATCGCGGTTGAATCCACCAACGAGTCGGCCGCCGACCTTGGTCTGGACGTCGATCAGTTGCGTGGTGCGCACTTTGGCAAGCTCTTTCGCAAGCTACTCACAGCTCGGGCAGCCATCGTGGACGTTGGTGCCTCAAACATCGAGGACTTCCTGGCCGAACTGAACAAGTACGACCAGGCACAAGCCGAAATCGATTACTTCGTGCTGCCGGTTGTCC
This sequence comes from Pusillimonas sp. NJUB218, assembly GCF_003788685.1. Lineage (NCBI taxonomy): Bacteria > Pseudomonadati > Pseudomonadota > Betaproteobacteria > Burkholderiales > Alcaligenaceae > Pusillimonas > Pusillimonas sp. NJUB218. Next base: position 6,724 of record NZ_NQMK01000008.1, on the reverse strand, counting down.
CCTCTGGCAAAGCCCAGCGCGAGACCATCAAAACGATCGAAGCCCTCAGTCGCGCTGGCGTCACGCCCGAGCGCATTCGTGTGCTGTTTAACCGCGTCGACGTGAGCGCCCAAGAAGAATTTGCACCGATCTTCGCCTACGCGCAGCTATCTCGCGCCTTCTTGGCCAACCCGCAAGCACAAATCCTCGAAAGTGAAGTTTTTGACCTGCTGGCCAACCGCCGTTTAACCATCGAGGCCATCGTCGCTGATCAAACCGATTACCGCGCAAAGGTGCGCGAAACCGACCCCAATGACGATGAAGAAATTGACCGACTCAGTGACCTTGCCGCCTTGCAAAGTCTGGCGCGCCCAGTCCACCGTGAACTCGACCAAACGTTCAAAGCCCTCTTCGCTTAGACCTGTCTATGCACGTCGAAAACGAAACCCCAGCCACACCGCGCTCCAAGCTCGAATACCTGTATCGCGATCTGCTTATCGAAGGCCATAGCCTGGCCCAGCGTCAAGAGGCGATCGGTAAGCAAATCGATGAAGCATCAATGCGCATCGAGAGCTTCACAGGACAGCTGCGTCATGCCACGCATCACGCTACGCAACAGGCTGCAGCGCGCATCGAAAAAGCCGGCGAAGACGCCGCTACCACGCTCAACCAGGCCAATCAACGCCTCTTAAGCACACAACAGCACCTGACCAGAATCGGCCAATGTAACGTCAAGGCCACTGCCGCAATCGCAGCGTCCGCCGGCGCACTGGGCGGCCTAGTGGGTGTGCTGGTCACGACGTTGCTGTTGAGCTGACCAGTAGCCCGCCCACTCTTACCTCATTTTGGAGAAGCCTCATGGCGCCGGATATACGCCGTCGGATTATCAAGTTCTCTCTTGTCGTTCTGCCCTTCTCAGCCTGGCTCCTGACAGCCATGGCCCTAAGCGGTACGTCGATTAAATCGATTAACTTTTTGCTGCTCTCGCACTGGATACGGTCAACCCTTGCGTATCCACCGCTCATGATCGCCTTGGGCGCAGGCTTAATACTGAGCTTTATCCTGGCTATTTCGCTCAAAAAAATCTCCAAAAGTGAGGGCTTTGATGGGGCGGGCTACAAGCGCCACATTCGCGGTACCGAGGTCGTTCCCTTCAAGCGATTGGTTCGTCTATGTACCGAAAAAGGAACGCAGCAAGTCCGCATTGCCGGGGTCCCCATGCCCACCTCGGTTGAGAACCTTCACCTGTTGATCAATGGCGCGACAGGCTCCGGTAAGTCGGTACTGCTGCGCGAACTGATGCTCTCGGCGCTCAAGCGTGGCGATCGCATGGTCGTCGTGGACCCCAATGGGGATCTGTACAGCAAGTTCGGCCGACCGGACGATGTCATCCTGAATCCCTACGATGAGCGCACTCAACCCTGGATGTACTTTAACGAGGTCAGGGCTGAGTACGATTGGAAGCGCTTGTCATATTCCGTCGTTCCGCTCGGTGGCGATGCCAATGCTGAGGAATGGAATAGCTTTGGTCGCCTACTCTTGCGTGCGGTGTCGCGCAAGCTATTTGAGCTAAACATTCACGATATCAACCAAGTCAACTATTGGTGTTGCGAAGCGCCGTTTAAAGAAATTCAGACGTTTCTCAAGGACACTGAAGCGGCATCACTGTTTGCAGGCGCATCCGAATCGACAAGAGCGTTTGACTCTGCGCGGTTCGTGCTGTCCAACAAGCTGTCGGAGCATCGTTCGATGCCGACCGGCGACTTTAGTATCCGGGACTGGATGGAAGACGGCAAAGGTTGCCTGTACATCACCTGGCGCGAAGACATGAAAACGGCGATGAAGCCCCTGCTCTCTGCATGGGTCGACGTTTTCTGCTCCTCGATCCTGTCCATGCCCGAAAGCGCCCACCGACGCTGGTGGCTGTTGATTGACGAGCTGGCCTCGCTGGAGAAACTGGCGTCGCTTGAAGACGTGCTAACCAAAGGTCGTAAGCACGGCGTGCGCGTCGTGGCAGGCCTGCAGACCGTCTCCCAGCTCGATGAGATCTACGGCAAACACATGTCCCAGACCCTACGGGCCAGTTTTCGTAATCTGGTAGTACTGGGCGGGTCTAAAACCGACGCTGAGACCGCCAAGGAAATGTCCACGGCTCTGGGCGAGCATGAGGTTGCCCGACCGGAGTACACCGACTCACGCAATCCGGGCGGCTCCCGAGGCACCAGCGAACGACTGGTTCGGCAAACTGAAGCCGTGGTCACAGCCGCGCAAATTCAGGCCTTGCCAGAGCTGACGGGCTACGTCGCCTTTGCTGAAGATCGGCCAATCGCCAAATTTGTGCTCAAGCCCCTTTCGTTTGTCACCCGAAACCCCTCATTTGTTGAACAAACAGCGCTGTCAGCTCGCCCAGCATCAACCACGACCTGGGATGAAGACGGCGTAGTTACCACGCATTGGAGCAGCAATGATCTCCCTGAAGACCCTACACAGGGGCAACGCGAATAAAGTCGGCCACTACTACGCTGACCAAAAGGACGATTACTACAACCGGGATGGCAACTCAGCCCAGTGGCAAGGGCAAGGTGCCGCTCAGATCGGGCTAGAAGGCAACATTACCCAAGAGAGATTCACCGCTGCGCTCAAGGGTGACTTCGGCCCGAATGTCACCCTTGCTAAATCGGTCCGCAAGGACGCTAAGTCTCGGGCCGGAGAAGACCTAACGTTCTCAGCGCCAAAATCAGTGAGTATTCAGGCGCTGATTGGTAAAGACAGCAAAGTGCTTGAAGCGCATGACCATGCTGTTCAAAAAGCGCTGGAATACCTCGAAAGCGAGCTGGTCAGGGCTCGCCAGAAAGTCGACGGCGTGACGACTTCAGAAAAAACGGCAAACATCATTGCCGCGAAGTTTCGACACGAAACAGCCCGCCCCTCGAAAGAAGATCATGCTGACCCCCAGCTTCATACCCATACCATCATCATGAACGCCACTCGCCGTGCGGACGGTAAATGGGTCTCTGTGGCTAATGAGCAAATTTTCCAAAACAAGAAACTGCTGGACACAATCTACAAGAACGAAATGGCGGCGTATCTGGAAAAAGCTGGTTACGCCCTTCGCTATGAAAAAGACAGTTTCGAGCTGGCCAACATCAACCGCGAACAGATTGAATATTTTTCCAAGCGGGGCATGTCGGTGGAAGCCGAGCTGGCCAAGATGGGCAAAACCCGAAAAACTGCGTCCCATGACCTAAAGCAAACCATTACCCTGGCTACGCGAAACGCCAAGCGACCCGAAATTACCCGTGATGATTTACAAAAGGGATGGGAAAAAGAAGCCAAAGACCTGGGTATCGACTTTGCGGCCGCAAAACGACCTGTCGAATTCACCAAGCCTGATCATGACAAAACGATGCCCGGCCAGCCCCACCCTTCTGCCACACCGGATGAAAAGCATCCAAGCGTACCGACCCCTGGGATTACCCCGGAATCACCTACAACTGTTAGCGACCAGCTTCAAAGCAGCATTGCCGATCAGTGCGTGGCATGGGCGATACGGCATCATGCCGAACGAGAGGCCATCATTCGTGAGTCTGTCTTAAAAGAGCTGGCACTGAACCACAGTATGGGCACCGGCATATCGGTCAGGCAAATCGAGCAGGCCGTTTCGCGCTCGATCAAAGCCGGACATCTTATTCAAGGCGCCAACGTCTACCGTTCTAATGATGTTGCAGACATCAATACAGCGATTTCCCGCCAAGAATGGGTAAAACGCCTCGTTCGTGAAGGCGCAACCCCGTCTGAAGCCCGTCAGAATGTACGACGTGCGATCGCCACGGGAAGTCTGATTCTCGATGAAACTCGGTATACGAGCCAGGCCACACGAGAGCGTGAAAAACGTGTTATTCAGATCGAGCGTGAAGGGCGAGAAAAGGTTGAAGCCATCATGACACCAGACGTGATCAAGCAAAAATTAGCAGATAAAGGCCTCAAGCCTGGCCAACTGGCGGCCGCTGACCTTATCCTCAGCACCAGAAACCGCATTATTGGCGTGCAAGGGCTCGCGGGTGTGGGCAAATCATTCATGCTCAACCAGGTAAAGCAAGTCATTGAGTCTGCCGATTACACCGTTAAATCAGTCGCACCTTACGGAACGCAGGTTAAAGAGCTACGTAGCCTTGGCGTTGAGGCTGTCACTGTCGCGTCCATGCTTGAAGCCAAACAAGGTCGATTCAAGCTTGATGACAAAACAATCCTTGTCATTGACGAAGCCGCTGTCGTCCCTACGCGCCAGATGGAAAAAATTCTCAAAAATGCCGAAACTGCAGGAGCCCGTGTTGTGATGCTTGGAGATAAAGACCAAACAAAGGCGATCGAAGCGGGCAAGCCAATGCACCAGTTGCAAAATGAAGGAATGCAAACAGCCCTTATGGGCGATATTGTTCGACAAAAAGATCCTCTACTTCGCAAGGCCGTTGAATTAGCAGCCCAGGGTCGGGCCTCTGAAGCGCTTCATATTATCCAGACCAAGTTAGATTCAGTACTGGAAATCAAAGAGAGCCCAGACCGATATACGGCAATGGCTGATCAATACGTGTCGCTCGATCAGAAAACTCGTCAAGATACGCTGATCATTACTGGCACCAACGACTCTCGAAATGCCTTGAACGACCTGGTGCATGACAAGCTAGGGCTCAAAGGCAAAGGCTTCGAGTTCAACTTGCTCACACGCGTGGACACGACTCAAGCCCAACGTCGATCGGCGCGCTATTACGAAGTGGGTGCCATCATTCAGCCCGAGCGAGATTACCGTAACGGGCTGCTTGCAGACAACCAGTACAAAGTCACATCAGTTGACACTAATCGCAACCGCATTCAGGTTGCCCACCTGCAAACGGGCGAAATGATTGAATTCAACCCTTCTCGCACGACCAAACTGTCAATTTATGAGCTTCGTAAAGCAGAGCTCAGTGCCGGCGAACAAATACGTATTACCCGAAATAATGCCAAGCTGGATCTAGTGAACGGTGCGCGCTATGAGGTTCTTGCTGCGACACCTACTACTGTAACGATTGGTAGGCGAGCAGAAGATGGCTCAATCTCCAAACGGCTTATGTTGGATGCAGACAAGGTCCATCCTTTACATATGGACTATGCCTACACCAGTACAGTACACAGCGCCCAGGGTCTTACAGCAACGCAGGTCATCTTGAATCAGGAAACGTATAGTCGAACCACCAAATCTGACGTTTTCTACGTGGCCATCTCACGCGCAAAAGAGAAAATCAGTGTCTACACTAACGACATGGCCAAACTGCCGTTTGCCGTCAGCCGACGTGAGGAAAAAGGCGCTGCGCTCGATATCGGCATTGCTCAAGCAACTCGCCAGGCCGTACACAACCATGAATCAACACCCTCTTTGGAGAAACAGCACCATGACCACCAGCTATGAAGATTTTGTTAGCGCCCTGGAGTACCTGGTAGCGATTGAACCTGACCCCAAGGCCTATGACGATGACATGGACGAATATGATCGGATCATGGCACCGTTTGAGGCTGATATCGACAAAGCCCATGCAACGATCCGAGCTTTTGGCCAACAAATCGCGCCTCAAGGCTTGGAACACATGCAAGATGTATTGCAGCAACTACTGGCGCAACAAACGGACCAAAAATCAGTCTCGATTATGAGGTCCAAGATCAATTGGCACTGGGATGGTTGTGGGGAGTGGTTGGGCTAGCGGAATCAGCGCACAGCGCCCCAATTACTGTTATAAAACAAAAAATAATCACGCATTTACTTACGAGTCATGGCGCACATTTGGAAGCTGGCAGTCTTCGCAGCGGTAGATGTTCTGATCTTCCTTAGCATCAAGTATTTTTTGTTTCTTATGTAACTCATCGAAATGCAAGAAAATATGGCAGCCAACACTGGGCCTGTCGGATTATCTGCGAAGGCACCCCGAATGTTTCACAAGCCGAGGGATTAGTTGCTGCGCGTGCAATTCAATCAACATCAAAAACAAAGGGCTACGAAACAGCAGCGACTCACGAAGAGTATTTATCTGTAACTATTGCAATACACCGCTATATAGCAACAAAACATCGGCTACGGATTGACCGTGGATCACCTGGAACGCGATCACACCTATCAATGACGATGCAACAAACCGACGGTGCCACACAGAATTATGCAGCTAAAACTGACCGATCCATACCCGGAATTACCCATTGAATATGGTCCACATGGTCGTGGAGTTGGTAAATGGGTTACCGAACAGAAGCATAAGTACTTAGCGGACTACATCATCGCCACTCAGATGGCCCGTCGAAAATTTCCACAATGTGTTCTGATCGACCCCTTCTGTGGGCCCGGTCGTCTTCAAGTGGAAGGCGAAGCCTTCACTCGTCCCGGCGGCTCCGTCATTGCATATTCGGCCGCCTCCACTACTAAAGCGCCTTTTACAAAGATTTTGATCGGCGACATAGATCAATCTCGCGTTCAGGCTAATCATAAACGGCTAACCGCAGCAGGAGCTAAGGTTGAAGCTTTTGTCGGCCCGGCGAGCGAAACCGTTCACTTCATGGCCAAAGCAGTCCCTCATGGTGCCTTAGGGAAGGTCTGAAGAACTCGATTTCAAACATCCAAAAATCGACCTCATGACCAAAGTATTCAAAAATGGTTAAAAACTGCTCAAATCATCGCCACTTTCGGGTTGTTTGCACCCCGATCAGGCCCGTTTTCGGGCCT